>NZ_JAALFQ010000040.1:0-470 GCF_011800365.1 Pantoea sp. EKM103V
GCTGAGCGTATTATTCAGCCGCGTGCCTGGTATGACAAAGGCACCGACCTGTGGACCGCGTTTAATATCGTGCAGGATAACCTGATTAAGGGGGGGGGGCCGGCAGAACGGCGAAGGGAAAAAGAACCACCACCCGTACGGTAACCGGCATCGACGGCGATATAAAGCTGAATCAGGCGCTGTGGAAAATGGCGGAGGAGTTCGCAAAACTCAAATCATGAAAATAACTCCGGCACGCCGGGGTTATTTTTTGTCAGGCATCACGTCCGCAGCCAGAAACGTTTCCGGCGCGGGCGCTTTTTTATTCCGCTGCGCCATTGCGGTATAAACCTCATCCCGTGCAATAAGCACGCGGTAAATACTTTTGATAATGGCCGCATATTCACGACGCTTTTTGATCAGCTTCGGGTTCGGGCCGGTGTTGTACATCCCGACGCTGTCCCAGTTCCTGCCGTACTGCCTGAAGTTTC
>NZ_JAALFQ010000041.1:0-461 GCF_011800365.1 Pantoea sp. EKM103V
TCCTCAACCAGCGCGGCGTTGTTCTGCGTGACCCCGTCCATCTGGCTGACGGCAACGCTGACCTGTGAGATGCCCTGCATCTGCTCGGATGAGGCCAGCGAAATGTTGTCCATGGCCTCCGCCAGCTCACCCACCATGCCGACAATTTTGAGGATGCTGTGACCCGTGCCTGCCGCCACCTCCACGCCACTTTCCACCTGCTCCACGGCCTGCTCAATCAGCTGCTTGATATCACGCGCAGCGGTGGCGCTGCGCTGGGCCAGCGTCCTGACCTCGCCGGCCACCACGGCAAAACCGCGCCCCTCTTCGCCAGCCCTTGCGGCTTCCACCGCCGCGTTGAGGGCGAGAATGTTGGTCTGAAAGGCGATGCTCTCAATCACGGCGGTGATGTCCCGTACCTTTGCCGCGCTCAGCGAGATGGCATTCATGGTTTCCGACATGCGCTGCACGTCCGCTTCACC
>NZ_JAALFQ010000042.1:0-434 GCF_011800365.1 Pantoea sp. EKM103V
CGGGCTTTCGCGTCGTCGGGCACCTGGTGTTTACCAAAACGTACGCATCTAAATCGGCATTTGTCGGATATCAGCATGAAAGCGCCTACCTGCTGGCTAAAGGGCGCCCGCCGCTGCCGGCGAAGCCTTTACCCGACGTGATGCCCTGGCAGTACACGGGCAACCGGCACCACCCGACCGAAAAGCCGGTTAGCGTGTTGCAGCCGCTTATCGAAACCTTCATGAAGCCCGGCGATCTCGTTTTAGACCCGTTTGCAGGTTCCGGCTCGACCTGCGTCGCGGCGGACCAGTGCGGCCGCCGCTGGATCGGGATCGAACTGCTGGAGCAGTACCACACCGCCGGCCTGCGTCGCCTGGGTGAGCTGCGCGCCGCCCGTGCCGCTCATGCCGCATAACGTATTTTTCCGTAACCAGACCATAAGGACAGCACCATG
>NZ_JAALFQ010000043.1:0-433 GCF_011800365.1 Pantoea sp. EKM103V
CAGGGCATCTCACAGGTCAGCGTTGCCGTCAGCCAGATGGACGGGGTCACGCAGAACAACGCCGCGCTGGTTGAGGAGTCATCTTCGGCATCGCAGTCTCTGTCTGAGCAGGCGCACGCGCTGCGCGGAATGGTGGAGACCTTCAGGGTATAAGCCGGTCTGCAGGGCGGCCGTCTGATCACCTTATTACCTGGCATATGACTGCCAGGTAATACTGAACGGAAGGCTTTTTCTGAATCCGGCAGATGACAGCGGCCAGCCAGCAGGAAGACTGAAACCCGATGCATGAAAAATACCTGCGCGTTGCAGAAATCAAGGCACAGACGGATACGCTGTTCACGCAGCTGAGCGAGGGCGAATACCGGTCACTGGATACCTGGGCTAACAATCTGGTTCACCTGAAGATTGCCTTTGATTCATTCACCCCCTATAT
>NZ_JAALFQ010000044.1:0-417 GCF_011800365.1 Pantoea sp. EKM103V
CTGTGTGGCGGAACGGGCATGCCGTTCTGTGAGCTGCTGGTTTCGGCTGCACAGCACTACGGCTGCGAAGCGGACACGTGAGCAGGGGCTGCACAGTATAACCCCGCGGGGCCGTCCGGCCCCGGATAAAAGACGGTGCTGACGCACCGTCCTGCCTCCATCGCGAACACATTCGCAGGTGTCATTTCCCGGCATGATTCTGAGAATTTATTCTGTTGTCACCCCCGCTTTCAGCGCTGTCCGGATGCCGTCAGGCGCTGAGCAGGCGTTGTAATATCTGAATCGTCCCCATCGTGATGTTTCCTTCCTGCGTTCCGCAATGCCCTGTCCCGCGTACCGAAATGCTGTCTCCCCGGGCGTCCGGGCGCGCTGTCATGCTGCGCACAGAGCCGGCAGGCCGTCTCTGCCCTGCGGGTT
>NZ_JAALFQ010000045.1:0-416 GCF_011800365.1 Pantoea sp. EKM103V
GTGTGCTTTTGTGTACGGGAGTATCACCCTGTACCCTGCGACTTTCCAGACGCTTCCACTAACACACATGCTGATTCAGGCTCTGGGCTGCTCCCCGTTCGCTCGCCGCTACTGGGGGAATCTCGGTTGATTTCTTTTCCTCGGGGTACTTAGATGTTTCAGTTCCCCCGGTTCGCCTTGCAGCACTATGTATTCATGCTGCAATGATGCACTGAGTGCACCGGGTTTCCCCATTCGGACATCGACGGCTGTAGCGGTTCATATCACCTTACCGTCGCTTTACGCAGATTAGCACGTCCTTCATCGCCTCTGACTGCCAGGGCATCCACCGTGTACGCTTAGTCGCTTAACCTCACAACCCACAGGCGTTTTTCAACGCTGCAGACTGTAAGCATTTGAGAGACTCGAACATGTCG
>NZ_JAALFQ010000046.1:0-414 GCF_011800365.1 Pantoea sp. EKM103V
GGGAACCTGCGGTTGGATCACCTCCTTACCTGAAGATACCTTCCCGCGCAGTGCTCACACAGATTGTCTGATAAAAAAGTAATGAGCAAAGCGTCTTGCGAAGACAGACTTAAATGTCCCCTTCGTCTAGAGGCCCAGGACACCGCCCTTTCACGGCGGTAACAGGGGTTCGAATCCCCTAGGGGACGCCATGCTCGGTGACAGGTGAAAGATGTTGCCCACATATCTTAAAGATGACTTACGAGTCATGTTTAAGATATTGCTCTTTAACAATCCGGAACAAGCTGAAAATTGAAACGACATGACGCGTTCATTCTCCGTAATAAGAATGAAATGGCGACATGTTCGAGTCTCTCAAATGCTTACAGTCTGCAGCGTTGAAAAACGCCTGTGGGTTGTGAGGTTAAGCGACTA
>NZ_JAALFQ010000047.1:0-412 GCF_011800365.1 Pantoea sp. EKM103V
GAAGGTGTACCGTGAGGAGCGCTGGAACGCATAGAAGTGAGAATGCCGGTATGAGTAGCGAAAGACAGGTGAGAATCCTGTCCACCGTAAGACTAAGGTTTCCAGGGGAAGGCTCGTCCGCCCTGGGTTAGTCGGGACCTAAGGAGAGACCGAAAGGTGTATCCGATGGCCAACAGGTTGATATTCCTGTACTAGAGTATAAAGTGATGGAGGGACGCAGTAGGCTAACTAAAGCAGGCGATTGGAAGAGCCTGTCTAAGCAGTGAGGTGTAAGATGAGTCAAATGCTTATCTTTATAACATTGAGCTGTGATGGGGAGCGAAGTTAAGTAGCGAAGTTAGTGACGTCACACTGCCAAGAAAAGCTTCTAGCGTTTAATTATACTCTACCCGTACCGCAAACCGACACAGGT
>NZ_JAALFQ010000048.1:0-402 GCF_011800365.1 Pantoea sp. EKM103V
ATGCTGATATCCGACAAATGCCGATTTAGATGCGTACGTTTTGGTAAACACCAGGTGCCCGACGACGCGAAAGCCCGCCGCTTTCCATGCCTGCATAAAGATGTCCACGCGGTTCCAGCCGTAGAAGCTCACCGCCAGGCTGTTGTTTTTAAGTACGCGGAACATTTCACGGCTGGCCGGCAGCACCCACTCGTCGCTCACGTCGTTGGCGATGGAACGGCCGGAGCGGTCCTTAAAGCCGACGAGGTAAGGGGGATCGGTCAGAATGAAGTCGATGCTGTTATCCGGAAAGCCGGCCATGATCTCTACGCTGTCACCACGCATAAATCGGGACATAGTTATGCTCCTGAGTGTCGGGGGGCACCCCAGTGGTGCCGTGACCACCACAAAGACGGGCGTAAA
>NZ_JAALFQ010000049.1:0-402 GCF_011800365.1 Pantoea sp. EKM103V
ATGCTGATATCCGACAAATGCCGATTTAGATGCGTACGTTTTGGTAAACACCAGGTGCCCGACGACGCGAAAGCCCGTCGCTTTCCATGCCTGCATAAAGATGTCCACGCGGTTCCAGCCGTAGAAGCTCACCGCCAGGCTGTTGTTTTTGAGCACGCGGAACATTTCACGGCTGGCCGGCAGCACCCACTCGTCGCTCACGTCGTTGGCGATTGAACGGCCGGATCGGTCCTTAAAGCCGACGAGGTACGGAGGATCGGTCAGAATGAAGTCGATGCTGTTATCCGGAAAGCCAGCCATGATCTCTACGCTGTCGCCACGCATGAATCGGGACATAGTTATGCTCCTGAGTGTCGGGGGGCACCCCAGTGGTGCCGTGACCACCACAAAGACGGGCGTAAA
>NZ_JAALFQ010000005.1:0-255629 GCF_011800365.1 Pantoea sp. EKM103V
GCGAGGTGGCGTATATTACGCTTTCCTCCTTCAGAGTCAACCTCTTTTTCAGAAGTTTTTCTCCGGCGGCTCAGTCTCCTGAACCTTCAACCCGTTTCCCGTTGCCGGTGTGCCGTGTCGATGGAGGCGCATTATAGGGAGTTTCCGCGGGCTGACAAGTGTTTCTTTGAATTAATTTGCTGAGCGCATCTTTTTTAAACGAACGGGTTAAAAACAGACGTTTCATGCCTGAATAACGCACAAAAACCGCCATTAAACGTTGTAAAGAGACCTGCCGTGGCGGATTGCGGGTGCTATTATTTTGCTTCTTGTCGCAGGATAACCCCAGAAGGACACTCAATGATAAGATCCGCGCGCAGCATGGCCGGTTTGCCATGGATAGCTGCCATGGCCTTTTTCATGCAGTCACTCGACGCCACCATACTGAATACTGCACTGCCCGCCATCGCCTCCAGCCTCGATCGTTCTCCCCTGGCCATGCAATCCGCCGTTATCAGCTACACCCTGACTGTTGCTATGTTGATTCCGGTCAGCGGCTGGCTTGCCGATCGTTTCGGCACGCGTAAGGTGTTTATCGTTGCCGTGTCACTGTTTACCCTTGGCTCACTGGCCTGTGCGCTTTCGCCTACGCTGTCGGTGCTGGTTATGTCACGCATCGTGCAGGGCGTCGGCGGCGCCATGATGATGCCGGTTGCCCGGCTGGCGCTGTTGCGTGCCTATCCGCGCAGTGAGCTGCTGCCGGTGCTCAACTTTGTCACCATGCCAGGATTAGTAGGTCCGATACTGGGACCGATGCTGGGCGGCGTTCTGGTCACCTACGCCACCTGGCACTGGATTTTCCTGATCAACATCCCGATAGGCATTCTCGGTATTGTCTTTGCACGCAAATATATGCCGGACTTCACCACCCCCAAACGCCGCTTCGACTTTGCAGGCTTTCTATTATTCGGGGCCGGACTGGTGATGATCTCAATCGGTATTGAGCTGTTTGGCGAGCGGATTGTCTCAGCCTGGCTGGCTGGCGGGATATTACTGGGCGGGATTGTGCTGTTGCTTCTCTATATAGTGCATGCCCGGCGTCACCCTTCACCGCTGATCAGCCTGCCGATGTTTAAAACCCGCACCTTCTCAGTCGGCATCGGTGGTAACATCGCGTCACGTCTCGGCACGGGCTGCGTGCCCTTTTTAATGCCACTGATGTTGCAGGTCGGTTTTGGCTATTCAGCGATTATCGCAGGCTGCATGATGGCTCCCACCGCGATTGGCTCTATCCTGGCGAAATCCACGGTGACCCAGCTGCTGCGCTGGCTGGGATACCGCCGCCTGCTGGTCGGCATTACCGCCATCATTGGCATTCTGATCGCCAGCTTCTCCCTGCAGTCGCCTGCTGAGAGCATTATTGTGCTGTTACTGCCGCTGTTTATTCTCGGCATGGCCATGTCGACACAGTTCACTGCCATGAACACGATCACGCTGGCCGATCTGGATGATGACAACGCCAGCGGCGGCAACAGCGTGCTGGCCGTGACGCAACAGTTAGCGATCAGTTTTGGTGTGGCCGTCAGCGCCGCGGTACTGCGCTTCTATCAGGAGTTTGAAACCAGCACCATTTCACAGTTTCACGCCACGTTTCTGACCATGGGCGTGATAACCGTCTTCTCCGGGCTGACCTTTATGCTGCTGAAAAACGGGGATGGACGTAACCTGATCACCAATCGCGACAGGAAGAAAAAGGCTTAAGCCGACCCACGCACCACAAGTTCCGGCGTCAGCACCAGCGTCTGCTGGCTGGCGTCGGGATCGCTGAGACGATGGATTAAGGTGTCTATCGCCAGTTCGCCCAGGGCATCTTTTGGCTGATGAACGGTACTCAGTGGCGGAGAAAGATAACGCGCCAGTTCGATATCGTCATAGCCCATGACCGCCATCTGCTGTGGAACCTGCAGTCCCGCCTGATAGAGCGCATGGTAAACGCCGACCGCCATGGCGTCGTTGCTGGTGAACACCGCATCCGGTGGCGTGTCCAGTGCCAGCAGCTCTACCATCCCGTTGTAACCGCCCTGAAATTCAAAGTCACCGCTCACCACGTAGCCCGGCAGAATCTCAAGGCCGCTTTTTGTCATGGCGTTGCGATACCCCTGCAGACGCATGCGGGCCGGGGTCTTATCCTGCGGGCCGGCGATGCAGGCGATGCGGGTATAGCCGCTGTCGATAAGATGCTGAGTTGCCAGTTCGCCTCCCAGCAGGGCGTTATCCTGAATAATGTCACCACGCCCTTCAAATGGCGCCCAGTCCATCATGACGGCCGGGATAGAGGGATAGCGATTCAGAATGTCTGCGGAAGGGAGGTGACTTTCGGTGCACATAATCAGTAAGCCATCGACGCGCTTTTGCATCAGCGTCTCAAGGCTGCGGTTCATCCGCTCCTCATCCCCGGCGGTGTTACAGAGGATCAGGCTGTAGCCACGCTGATAGCAGCTCTCTTCGACGCCCCGCACCACCTCCGCATAGAACGGGTTACTACTGGTGGTCAGCAGCATGCCTATCGTGTGGGTCTGGTTGATCTTCAGACTGCGCGCCAGTGCCGAGGGGGCGTAATTCAGATGACGTATCGCCTGCTCGACTTTTTCCCGCACGCCTTCACTGACAAAGCGATTGTTGTTGATGACGTGCGAGACGGTGGAGGTAGAGACGCCCGCCAGGCGAGCGACATCTTTCATGGTACTCAAGCGCTTAGCCCTGCTGCTGCAAAAATTCATCGATCTCCGCGCGCCACGGCACGGAGGGCTGTGCACCCGAGCGGGTCACGGCAATCGCGGCAGCGGCGTGGGCAAATCGTACGGCCTCACAGATTGGCTTCTGCTCCAGTCGTGCGGTAATAAACGCACCATTAAAGGTATCGCCCGCCGCGATAGTATCGATCGCCTTCACGCTGAAGCCTGCAATGCGCTGGCCCTCACCCTGCTCGCTCAGCCAGACGCCGCGGCGCCCCAGCGTAATCAACACCGTGCTGATGCCCTTTGCATGTAACACTGCCGCGGCGCGGGCAGCATCTTCATCGCTGTTGACGGCGATGCCGGTCAGGCTCTCCGCTTCGGTCTCATTCGGCGTAATAATGTCAACCAGCGCCAGCAGGTCGTCAGAGAGCGGGGTGGCCGGGGCCGGATTGAGAATCACCTGGGTCTGATGCTGTCGGGCAAACGTAGCCGCGGCCAGTACGCTCTCCAGCGGTGACTCCAGCTGCATAAGAAGCGCATCGGCTGCAGCGATGACCGGCTGATGACGCGCCACGCAGGCAGGCGTTAACGCCGCGTTGGCACCGGCGTAGATACCGATACTGTTTTCGCCGTCACCGTTAACGAAAATCATCGCCACGCCGGTGGACTCACCCGCAACCACTTCAACCGGGGTGGTATCAATATTGTCCTGCGCCAGTTGCTGACGAATCCGTTCACCCATGTCGTCCGCGCCCACACAGGCGATAAAGGCGATATCGGCGCCTGCGCGACCGGCGGCAACCGCCTGATTCGCACCTTTACCGCCAAACGCAATCTGATAATTCTGCCCGATCACCGTTTCACCGGGACGAGGAAAGTGCGCCAGATTAAGGATGTGGTCAGCGTTAATGCTGCCAAGAACGGCCAGTTTTGCGTTTTTGCTCATTAGGGGAGTCCGGAATAAGTGCGCCACCGGAAGGGTGGCGCGGTGCCCTGCTTTTCTTTGAGTTATTGAGTGACCAGCTTCAGGTCGACCGGATTGATCGCCTGCACTTTTTCACCCTTCAGCACTTTATCAGCGGTATCCACGCCGATCATGCCAATTTTGTCCGGCATCTGTGCCACGGTCGCGGACAGTTTGCCACTTTCTACCGCTTTCACGCCATCCGCCGTGCCGTCAAAACCGACCACGATCACACCGGTTTTACCGGCGGTCTGCAGCGCGCGCAGAGCACCCAGAGCCATTTCATCGTTCTGCGCGAAGACGGCCTGCACATCCGGGTGGGCCTGCAGCAGGTTCTGCATAACGTTCAGCCCTTTGGTGCGGTCAAAGTCAGCGGGCTGGCTGGCGAGGATCTGGAACTTATGCGCATCGGCAGCCTGTTTGAAACCTTCGCCACGTTCACGGGCCGCGGAGGTCCCGGCAATGCCCTGCAGCTCAATAATTTTCGCGTTTTCACCGACTTTTTTGGCGATGAAGTCACCGGCCATTTTACCGCCGAACCGGTTATCGGAGGCGACATGGCTGACAACTTTGCCCTGTGACGCGACGCGATCCAGTGTGATGACCGGGATGTTCGCCTGATTAGCCATCTTCACGGCATTGCCTACAGCATCCGAGTCGGTAGGGTTGATCAGCAGCAGTTTAGTGCCGCGCACCGTCAGATCCTGCACGTTTGCCAGCTCTTTCGCCGGATTGTTTTGTGAATCCAGCACCACCAGGTTGTAGCCCAGCTTATCAGCTTCTTTCTGCGCCCCCTCTTTCAGCGAAACGAAGAAGGGGTTATTCAGGGTCGAAACCACCAGGGCGATGGTCTCTTTTGCCATGGCGCTGGTACTGAGGGTTGCGCCAAGGATGATGGCCAGTGCGGTTAACTTTTTCATCTTATTATCCTGTGTAAGGTCAGAGTTATTTACTGCTTTTATTATCCACCAGCACCGCCAGCAGGATGACTACCGCTTTAACGATCATCTGGTAGTAAGAAGAGACGCCCATCAGGTTCAGGCCGTTATTCAGGAAGCCGAGGATCAGCGCACCGATCAGCGTGCCGAAAATACGCCCTTTACCGCCCGCCAGACTGGTGCCACCCAGTACCACCGCGGCAATCGCATCCAGCTCATAGCCGGTGCCCGCAGTAGGCTGTGCCGAAGAGAGACGGGCCACTTCAATCGTGCCCGCCAGCGCCGCCAGCATGCCACTCAGTGAATAGACGATGATTTTGACGCGATTTACATTGATGCCGGAGAGACGGGTAGCCGCTTCGTTACCGCCCAGCGCATAGATATAACGGCCCAGGCGGGTATGCTGCAGCATGTACCAGGCGGCGATAAAGACCAGCGCCATCAGCCAGACCGGTGCAGGCACACCCAGCGGGCGACCAATACCAAACCAGCCCAGCAAATCGGCATTGGCGCTGAATCCGGTGTTAATCGGGCTGCCGTCGGTATAGACCATGGTAACGCCGCGTAACAGCAGCATCATGACCAGCGTGGCAATAAACGCCTGTACCCTGCCGCGCGCCACGATGGTGCCGGTCAGGGCACCGATTGCCGCCCCCAGCGCCAGCGAGGCCGCCACCGCCACCAGGGCATTGACCTCCATACCCACCAGCGACGCGCCTACCGCACCGGTCAGTGCCAGCAGCGATCCCACAGAGAGGTCGATACCGGAAGTCAGGATCACCAGCGTCATCCCGACCGCCATAATGGCATTCACCGAGGTCTGCTGCAGGATGTTGAACAGGTTCGCGACGGTAAAGAAGTTCGGACTCTGACTGGCGACCACGGCGATCAGCACCATCAGCGCAATCAGCGACTTCTGCTCCAGTAACCAGCTTTTGCTAAACCAGCGGCGGCTGGCAGGTAACGTTTGGGTTGTCATACCACTAAATCCTCGCTGTGTTGCTTGCCTACGGCGGCGGCCATCAGACGTTCCTGAGTGGCGTCTTCCCGGGAAAATTCGCCGCTGATACGGCCTTCATGCATCACCAGAATCCGGTCGCTCATGCCCAGCACTTCCGGCATTTCCGAGGAAACGAGGATGATGCTCAGCCCTTCGGCCTTGAACTGGTTAATCAGTTGATAAATCTCTTTCTTCGCGCCGACATCCACACCGCGGGTCGGTTCGTCCAGAATCAGTACGTTGGGCCGGGTCATCAGTCCGCGGGCAATCGCCACTTTCTGCTGGTTACCCCCGGAAAGCAGGCCAATCGGCTGCTCCATTGAGGGCGTTTTCACATTGAACAGCCGGATAAAATCGCCGACCGCCAGCTGCTCTGCCGCGTGCTTCAGTGACCCGCTGCCGCGACTGAAATAACGTAACGCCGTCAGCGACATGTTCTCTTTTACCGACATGCCCAGCACCAGGCCGTCGCGCTTACGATCCTCGGAGATATAGACGATGCCGTTAGCCAGCCCATCCTGGGGCGAACGCGTTACCACTTCGCGGCCGCTGAGCCACAGCTTGCCTTCGTGGCGCGGCAGCGCGCCGTAAAGCACCTTCATCAGTTCGGTACGGCCCGCGCCCATCAGGCCGGAGATACCCAGAATTTCGCCTTTGCGCAGGCTGAAGCTGACCTTATCCACGCCCGGTCCGCTGACGTTTTCCACTTTCAGTCGCACGTCGCCGGGCGCCTGATCCAGACGGGGATATTGATCTTCCAGTTTGCGCCCGACCATCATCTCGATCAGGCTCTCTTCGGTCAGCGCGCTGACCGGACGCTCCGCAATAAACTGCCCGTCGCGGAACACCGTGACGTCATCGCAGATCTCAAAGATCTCTTTCATGCGATGCGAGATGTAGACGATGCCGCAGCCCTGCGCTTTCAGCTCATTGATCACCCGGAACAGCGACAGCGTTTCGGTGTCAGTCAGCGCGTCGGTCGGCTCATCCATGATGATCACCTGCGATTCAAAGCTCAGCACTTTGGCGATTTCGACCATTTGCTGATCGCCAATCGACAGCTCGCCCACCAGCTTGTGGCTGCTGAAGCGCAGATTGAGGCGTTTGAGCAGCGCGTCGGCTTCGGCATACATGCGTTGCCACTGAATGCGGCCAAACCGGCTGACATATTCGCGACCAAGAAAAATGTTCTCCGCCACGGTTAACTGCGGGATCAGGTTCAGTTCCTGATGGATGATGCCAATGCCCGCTTCCTGCGACGCTTTCGGCCCACTGAAGCGGGTCTCTTTGCCGAGCCAGCGCAGCGTACCGGCATCATACTGGTAGATCCCGGTCAGAACTTTCATCATGGTGGACTTGCCTGCGCCGTTCTCTCCGACCAGCGCCATCACGCGACCTGCGCGGACATTCAGCGAGGCACCCTTAAGGGCTTTCACCCCCGGAAAGGATTTTTCAATGCCGTCGAGTTGCAGTAAAGGTTGCATAGCGGCCTCAGAAGGTCACACCGGCGCTGAGGATGACATTGGCAAACGGAGAGCACTCCCCGCTGCGAATGACCGCCTGGCTACGCTGCGTGTGTTGTTTGAACTGTTCATGCGAGAGGTAGCGGATGGTGATGACGTTCCCCTGCTGCTGCAGGGCTTCGAGTGCGGCAATCAGCGCACGGTGAAGAGG
The DNA here is from genome assembly GCF_011800365.1 of Pantoea sp. EKM103V. NCBI lineage: Bacteria > Pseudomonadati > Pseudomonadota > Gammaproteobacteria > Enterobacterales > Erwiniaceae > Pantoea > Pantoea sp. EKM103V. The sequence continues at coordinate 7,294 of NZ_JAALFQ010000005.1, forward strand.
CGGATTGTGCTGCTGAATCTCCTCCGCAATCAGGGCGCTTTCTACCTGCATCTCCAGGGCAACCGCATTCACCACCTGCATAAAATCGGGCGTACCCGGCGTGAGCGCCAGATCAATACGCTGCGGACCGGCCGGAATCGGCAGGCCAGCATCCGCAATCGTCAGCGTATCCGTGTGTCCCAGGCGGGCAATCACATGAGAGAGTTCAGCGTTTAACAGGCGACCTTTTTTCATCTTTTCACTCCACAGCGAAACGTTTCGCTGACAGGAGTGTATGAAATGCCGCCTTCAACTCAACCGGCAAAGAAGAAATCTGTGATCGCTATCGAAACGTTTCGCTTACGCGGGCGAGAATTTGAATTAGGGCAGGAGAGGGGCTGAAAAAAGGATCGTGAAGGCAGTCTCAGGCGGCTGGCAAACTTAACGCCGGAAAAAACGGGCAGCAAGGGTTCAGCACCAGACAGAGAGGAGATGGACAGAGGAGGAAAGCGTCCCGCGCCGGGAGAGGCGCGGGCCTGAAAAAAAGATTAAGGCAGTTTCTTAACCTGTTTGACGTCCATCTCAATGCTGTTGAAATCTTTATCCAGCTCACCCGTCAGCTCAACATTGTCTTTCGGTGAGATGGTCTGGCCGTTCCAGTGCTTGTGGTCGATTTCAACTTTCATCGTGCCGGTCTGGTCGCGGAACAGATAATCTTCATCGCCGATCTGTTTCTCCAGCTTGCCGCGCACGGTGATCCAGCTGTCATCTTTCATCTCTTCCGCCTGCTTCACCGTCACCACACTGGTCTGGTCGGCACGAAAACCGCCCTGGCCAGCGGCAGCCTTCGTCTGTGCGGCGGGTGCACTGGGATCAACAAATCCGCCCTGCTGTGCAGCAAAAACCGGCGCGGAAGCCAGCATAACGACGGTCAGAATAGCAGCGTGCTTTTTCATGGTGTACCCCTTTTTTAGTGGTCGGTCCGGGTTGAACAGGCCCAGTTGACCACAGAGTTCTTAACAGCTTCTTAAGCATTAAAAATAGACGATATTTGCCGGAATCAGCTGTACAACCAGGAGGTGGCTTCGTATAAAACGCTATCGGAACAGGGAGACATCATGCGTATTTTACTGATTGAAGACGATCGCTTAATTGGTGACGGTATTAAGGCAGGGCTGAGCAGGCTGGGCTTCAGCGTTGACTGGTTTACCTCCGGTGAGGCGGGCTTTAACGCGCTGGACGCGGCCCCCTGGGATGCGGTGATTCTGGATCTCTCTCTGCCCGAACGCGACGGGCTCGATATTCTGCGACAGTGGCGGCAGCAGGGCAAAGATGTTCCGGTGTTAATCCTGACCGCGCGCGATGCGCTCGATCAGCGGGTCGAAGGGCTGCAGCAGGGCGCCGATGACTATCTGTGTAAACCTTTTGCCCTGACCGAGGTGGCCGCGCGCCTGCAGGCGTTGATTCGCCGCCGGCACGGCCAGCTTCAGCCTGAACTTCGTCACGGCAATGTGGTGCTGATCCCCGGCGGTCACAGCGTGATGCGCGAGGGCGAAACCATTGCGCTGAAAAGCCGGGAGCTGGCGCTGCTGGAGCTGTTTATGCGAAATCCTGGCCGGGTGCTGACGCGCAGCCAGCTGGAGGAGAAGCTCTACAGCTGGGATGCCGATGTCTCCAGCAATGCGGTGGAGGTGCATATCCATCATCTGCGTAAAAAGCTGGGCAGCCAGTTCATCCGCACGCTGCACGGCGTCGGCTATACCCTGGGAGCCGCCGAATGCGATCAATGAGCCTGTTTCTGCGGCTTGGCATCGGTTTTGTACTGCTGGTCGCTCTCTGCTGGGTCAGTGCCAGCCTCAGTGCCTGGCATCAGACGCGTGAAACCCTGGATGAACTCTTCGATACCCAGCAGATGCTGCTGGCAAAGCGTCTGCTGACACTGGATTTTTCGGCGCTGGAGAACACCACGCTGCCAAAAACCAAAGCGATCCTGCGCCACCATCGCGGCGAACAGGATGACGACGCCCTGGCGTTTGCCGTCTTCACGCATGACGGCAGGCAGGTGATGAACGATGGGGATAATGGCCGCTATCTGCCGTTCGACGCAGCGTCTCAGGGATTCCATGAAGGTCAGCTCACGAATGATGATGATCGCTGGCGGTTTGTCTGGCTCACCACTCCCGACAAGCAGTTTCGCGTGGTGGTCGGCCAGGAGCTGGAATACCGGGATGACATGACGCAGGACGTGATGAAAGCGAGCGTGTTGCCCTGGTTGATCGCGCTGCCGTTTATGTTGCTGCTGCTGATGGGGCTGGTCTGGTCTGAACTGCGCCCGCTGAAGAGGCTGGCGAAGCAGCTGGCGCAGCGCGCGCCCGATGATGATACGCCGATGCAGGCCGGGCGGGTGCCGAAAGAGGTCCAGCCGCTGATGATGGCGCTGAATGGCCTCTTCCGCCGCATCAGCGCCATGATGCAGCGCGAACGGCGCTTTACCGCCGACGCGGCGCACGAGCTGCGCAGTCCGCTGGCTGCACTGCAGGTGCAAAGCGAGGTCATTCAGCTGACGGCGGATGATGAGGTGATGCGCACCCATGCGCTGCAGCAGCTGGATGCGGGGATCCTGCGCGCCACGCGGCTGGTGGATCAGCTGCTGACGCTCTCGCGGGTGGAAGCCGACGATGCGCGCAGTGCCTTTGGGCCGGTGGCGCTGAAGCGCACGGTTCAGGAGACACTGGCCGCCCAGCTGCCGCTGGCAGATAAAGCGGGCGTGACGCTGCGGCTGCATGCCGACGCCGATCCGCAGATTCAGGGGCATGCGCTGCTGCTGTCACTGCTGGTGCGTAATCTGCTGGATAACGCCATTCGTTATACGCCAGCAGGCAGTGAAGTTGATGTGCGGTTACAGGCGAACAGCCTGGCGGTGGAGGATAACGGCGAGGGATTGAGTGAAGCCGACCGCCAGCGTCTTGGTGAACGTTTCTGGCGACCGCCCGGTCAGGAGAAGAGTGGCAGCGGACTGGGACTCTCGATTGTGCGTAATATTGCCCAGCTGCACGGGATGCAGGTGAGCTTCAGCCAGCGTCCCGGCAGCGGCCTGTGCGTTACGCTGCGCTGGTCCGCGCCCACCCCGTAAGGCGGGCGCGACCCGTCAAATCTCGACCTGGGTGCCCAGCTCGATAACCCGGTTTGGCGGGATCTCGAACTGGTCTGGTGCGCGCAGTGCGTTGCGCTGCAGCGCCAGGAAGAGTTTGCCGCGCAGGCGCAGATACCAGGGGCGTTTGCCGATGATCAGCGACTCGTGCGACATAAAGAACGACGTCTCCATCATGCGGCAGTTCAGTCCTTCCAGTCCGCAGCGATGGAAAATCTCCTCAACGTTAGGCGTTTCACGCCAGCCGTAACTGGCGACCACCCGCCAGAAGGTCGGTGAGAGCTGCTCAATCGTCACACGCCGCACGTTGTGAACGTAGGGCGCATCTTCCGTTCTCAGCGTCAGCAGCACCACGCGCTCATGCAATACCTTGTTGTGCTTGAGGTTATGCAGCATGGCGAACGGAATCACATTCAGCGCACGCGACATATAGACCGCGGTGCCCGGCACGCGAACCGGCGGCGATTTCTCCAGCGAGGCGATCATCGCCTCCAGGGAGTTACCGTGCTCATGCATGCGACGCAGCAGGCGGAAACGCTCGCTTTTCCACGTCGTCATAATGATAAACATCACCAGACCGAGGCAGAGTGGCAGCCAGCCACCGGAGAAGATTTTCACCAGGTTGGCGGTAAACAGCGGCACGTCGATAAAGAGCAGCAGCACCAGGATGAGGCCGACGGCCAGCTTTTGCCAGTGCCAGTTTTTAATGGCCACGGTGCAGACGAGGATCGAGGTCAGGACCATGGTGCCGGTCACGGCGATACCGTAGGCCGCCGCCAGGTTACTCGAATGCTCAAAACTGATAATCACAATCAGCACGGCGAAATAGAGCACCCAGTTGATGGCCGGAATATAGATCTGACCCGATTCGCGCTCAGAGGTGTGGATGATACGCATCCCTGGCAGATAGCCCAGTCGCACCGCCTGACGCGTCAGCGAGAAGACGCCAGAGATAACCGCCTGTGAGGCGATCACGGTGGCCAGCGTCGCCAGAATCAGCATCGGGATCAGCGCCCAGTCCGGGGCCAGCAGAAAGAAGGGGTTTTTAATCGCTTTCGGATCGCTGAGCAGTAGCGCGCCCTGACCAAAGTAGTTCAGCACCAGCGACGGCAGCACCACCGAGAACCAGGCCAGCCGGATCGGCACTTTGCCGAAGTGGCCCATATCCGCATAGAGTGCCTCCACGCCGGTAATCGCCAGCACGACGGCACCCAGCGCGAAGAACGAGACCGACTTGTAGTGCAGGAAGAACTCAATGGCATAGGCAGGATTGAGGGCGTGCAGCACTTCCGGGTTTTTCATGATGCCGCAGGCCCCCAGGACCGCCAGCACCAGGAACCAGATCAGCATTACGGGCGCGAACAGTTTGCCCACCATACCGGTGCCATGTTTCTGAATCACAAACAGCAGCGTCAGCACCGCAATCGACATCGGCACAATAAAAGGATCCAGTGACGGCGCGGCAATCTCCAGGCCCTCAATCGCGGACATCACCGAAATGGCTGGAGTGATCACCACCTCGCCATAGAAGAAGCTGCCGCCAATCAGTCCCATGATCACCAGCACCGCCGTGGCGCGCGCACCGGTGTGGCGGCCCGCCAGCGACATCAGGGTCAGAATACCGCCCTCTCCGGCGTTGTCGGCGCGCATCACATAACTGATATATTTGAGTGAGACCACCAGCACCAGCAGCCAGAAAATCAGCGACAGAAAGCCAAACACTGCTTCCCGTTCGACGCCGAAACCAAACTGTCCGGAGAGACATTCACGCAGGGTATAGAGCGGACTGGTGCCGATATCCCCGTAAACAACACCAATCGCGGCCAGCGTTAATCCGGGAAGGGACTGCTTATTATCTGAGCTCATAGAGTTATCTTTTGTTGGAGTCTGAGAGGCGCAAACACCCCTCGCTCAGGCCATCAAAAAGCGCACAGTATGCACGTATTGGTGAAAATTCCTATACCCGCTTCGCCTTGCTCGCCGGATAACGGGGGCGCTTCAGGCGGTAAAATGTCAGTGGATACCGCGTGATAGCAGGCAAACCTTCTGATACAAAAAAGCTGACAGCTATCAACGCTTTCACGCATGATGATCTATAGAGTAAGGCGCTTGCTTAAGCGCGGCGGCCCGTCGATCGTAAGGACATTGAAGTGATTATGGCTCAACCCCATCTTTTGGCAGAAAGAATTTCTCGCCTGAGCAATGCGTTAGAAAAAGGATTGTATGAGCGGCATCATGCCATTCGCCTTTGCCTGCTGGCGGCGCTGAGCGGTGAAAGCGTGTTCCTGCTGGGCCCGCCCGGCATCGCCAAGAGCCTGATAGCACGCCGCCTCAAATATGCCTTTCAGCACGCCCGCGCCTTTGAATATCTGATGACCCGTTTCTCGACGCCGGAAGAGGTGTTTGGCCCGCTCTCCATTCAGGCGCTGAAGGATGAAGGGCGCTATCAGCGCCTCACTAAAGGGTATCTGCCCGACGCAGAGATTGTTTTTCTGGATGAGATCTGGAAAGCCGGCCCGGCGATTCTGAATACCCTGCTGACCGCCATCAACGAACGCCGCTTCCGCAATGGTGACAGCGAAGAGACCATCCCGATGCGTCTGCTGGTCACCGCCTCCAATGAACTCCCGGAAGCGGACAGCGGTCTCGAGGCGCTCTATGACCGGATGCTGATCCGCCTGTGGCTGGATAACGTGCATGAGAAGCAGAACTTCCGCAGCATGCTGACTCACCAGCAGGATGAACACGCCAATCCGGTGGCGGAATCTCTGCGCATCAGTGATGAGGAGTATGCGCAGTGGCAGCTCAGCATCAGCCAGGTGGGGCTGCCGGATGCCGTTTTCGAGCTGATCTATCAGCTGCGTCAGCAGCTGGAGAGCCAGCCTGCCGCCCCCTACATTTCCGATCGTCGCTGGAAAAAAGCCATTCACCTGTTACAGGCCAGCGCCTTTTACAGCGGACGCAGCGCGATTGCGCCGATAGACCTGATCCTGCTGAAAGATTGCCTCTGGCACGACGTGGCGTCCATGCAGCTACTGGAACGCGAAATCGACCAGCTGATGACACAACACGCCTGGCAGCAGCAGCCGATGCTGCTGAAACTGCATCAGATCAAAGCCCGTCGTCTGGCGCTGCAGCAACAGCAGAGCGTGGCGCAGGCCATCACGCTGGAGAAGCACAGCGGTATGTTCAGCCGCAAGCCGCACTACGATATGCCCGAAAGCCTCACCGACGAGCAGCTGACACTGATGCTGCAAAAGCCGCTGATGCTGCACGATATGCAGGTTACTCACCTGGTCATCGCGCGTGATGCGCTGAACCAGTGGCTGCAGAAAGGGGGCGAGGTACGCGGCAAGCTCAACGGCATCGGCTTTGCTCAGAGCCTGGATCTTCAGGTGGATGCGCAGCACTGCCTGGCGATCCGCGATGTCAGCCTGCAGTCGTCGCGGCTGACCTTGCCCGGCGTCAGCAACAGCGAGCCGCTGCCCGGTGAGATTACGGAGGCGCTGGATGCACTGGAGAGTGAACTGCGCACCCAGCGGCATCTCTTCAGTCAGCATCAGCGCTGCCTGTTTATCAGCGACGACTGGCTGGCGCGGGTCGAAACCAGCCTGCAGGATGTGGCAGAGCAGCTGAAACAGGCGCGTAAATGATCTCCGTGGAGACGCTCAGCACCCTGCTCTCGGTGGGTGAGACCGAACTGATTGAAGAGCTGATCGTCGCCCTGCTGGCCTCCCCACAGCTTGCGCTGTTTTTTGAAAAGTTTCCCGGGCTGAAAAAAGCGCTGCTGCGCGATGTGCCGCGCTGGCGGGCCGAGATCAACGCGGAACTCAAAGCCACCCCGGTTCCGGCCACGCTGGCAGAGGAGTTTCAGCTCTTTCAGCGGGTTCAGCTCCTCAGCGATCGTGAATTCATCCACCAGCTGGATGCGACGCTTCAGGCGCTGCAAAGCCTGCCTTCGCCCTTCCTGGATGAAGCGAACCGGCTGTTGCAGCACACCGATATCCACCATCTCAGCAGCGCGCAGCACCAGCTTTTTCTGCAGCGCTGGCGGCTGAGTCTGACCTTACAGACCCTGACCCTGAATCAGCAGCTGCTGGAGCAGCAGCGCGAACGCCTGCTGGCGGAGCTGCAGCAGCGCATGGCGCTGAGCGGTCAGCTGGCCCCGATCCTGGGGGACGATGATGAAGCGGCGGCAGGCCGGTTATGGGACATGAGCAAAGCGTCACTGCAGCCCGGCGACTATCAGCTGATGCTGCAATATGGTGAGTTTCTCGCGCAGCAACCGGAGCTGCTGAAGCTGGCACAGCAGCTGGGCCGCAGTCGGGAGGCTAAATCGGTGCCGTCACAGGATGCCCCGATGGAGGCCTTTCACCATCTGGTGCAGGAGCCCGCGTCCGTGCCGGAAGAGGTGAGCGGCATTCATCAGAGCGATGACGTGCTGCGTCTGCTGCCGCCGGAGTTAGCCGCGCTGAGCATCAGCGAACTGGAGCTGGAGTTTTACCGGCGCCTGGTTGAGAAACGGCTGCTGACCTACCGTCTGCAGGGCGAGGCCTGGCACGAAAAAGTGACGATGCGGCCGGCCAGCCATCAGCAGCATGAGGAGCAGCCCCGCGGGCCGTTCATCGTCTGCGTGGATACCTCCGGCTCCATGGGGGGCTTCAACGAGCGCTGCGCAAAAGCGTTTTGTCTGGCGCTGCTGAAAGTCGCGCTGGCCGACCGGCGTCGCTGCTACATCATGCTGTTTGCCCATGAAGTCATCGGCTACGAGCTGACCGGGGAAGATGGGCTGGAACAGGCGATTCGCTTTCTCAGCCAGCGCTTTCGTGGCGGCACCGATCTGGCCGCCTGCCTCTCCTCGGTGGTGAACCGGATGGAGGGCGCACTGTGGCAGGAAGCGGATGCGGTCATCGTCTCCGATTTCATCGCCCAGCGTCTGCCGGAAGAGGTGATCGGGGCGATAAAACAGCGCCAGCGACACAATCAGCAACGTTTTCACGCGGTGGCCATGTCGGCCCACGGGAAACCCGGTATTCTGCGCATCTTCGACCATATCTGGCGTTTCGATACCGGCATGAAAAGCCGCCTTCTGCGCCACTGGCGCCGTTAAGTCATCTGGCAGAAAAGCTTCTTTGCTATAGTTTACCGTTTCACTTACTCAGCAATCTGGAGCTTCCTGTGACGCTTGCTCAACCCCACTGCGATCTGCCTGCACCTACGCGGACGTTATTGCTCTCCGGCCAGAATAGCGAACAAAAACGTGCCGATTTGCTGGCCTATTTCCATCAGACCTGGGAGCAGTATGAGAGTCTGTTTACCTGTCTGGCGGATCCGCAGGCCTGGTTCACCAAAGCCATTCCGCTGCGCCACCCCCTGATTTTCTATTTCGGTCATACGGCGACCTTCTACATTAATAAGCTGATGGCCGGACGTCTCATCGACGCGCGTCTGAACGATCGCATCGAAGCGATGATGGCGATTGGGGTGGATGAGATGAGCTGGGACGATCTCAACGACAGTCACTACGACTGGCCCACCGTCGATGAAGTGCGTGAATACCGGGGACGTGTGAAAGCCCTGGTCAGCGATCTCATCCAGACCATGCCGCTGACTCTGCCGATCGACTGGGAAAGTCCGGCCTGGGTGATCCTGATGGGCATCGAGCATGAGCGCATCCATCTGGAAACCTCCAGCGTGTTGATCCGCCAGCTTCCGATTGAGTGGGTTAAGCCGCAGTCCGCATGGCCCATCTGTCCGCTGGCGCGCCACCAGCGTCAGGCTGTTCCGGCCAACGCCCTGCTGCCGATGCCCGGCGGCACGGTCACGCTGGGTAAAACTGACGACACCTACGGCTGGGATAATGAGTATGGCCGCCAGCAGATTACGCTGCAGCCGTTCCAGGCGAGCAAAATGCTGGTCAGCAACGCAGAATTTCTGGCCTTCGTCGAGGCGGGAGGATATCAGGATCGTCGCTGGTGGGATGATGAAGGCTGGGGCTGGTGTCAGTTTGCCAAAGCAGAGATGCCCACCTTCTGGGTTGGCACACCTGAGATGCCCGATCAGCTGAAACTGCGTCTGATGTGTGAAGAGGTGGCGATGCCCTGGGACTGGCCTGCCGAGGTCAATCAGCTGGAAGCCGCCGCCTTCTGCCGCTGGAAAGCAGATCAGACGGGGCTGGCGATTCAGCTTCCCTGCGAAGCGGAGTGGACTCAGCTGCGCGAACAGGTTGCCGGCGACCAGCCACACTGGGAGCAGGCACCGGGCAACATTAACCTGGCTTACTGGGCCTCCTCGTCACCGGTCGATCTGTTCGCCCAGGGCGACTTCTTCGATATCGTCGGCAACGTCTGGCAGTGGACCACCACGCCAATTAACGGCTTCGAAGGCTTCCGGGTCCATCCGCTTTACGACGATTTCTCGACGCCGACGTTTGATGGCAAGCACTCGCTGATCAAAGGGGGCAGCTGGATATCCACCGGCAATGAAGCCCTGAAATCGGCACGCTATGCGTTTCGCCGCCACTTCTTCCAGCATGCCGGTTTCCGCTATGTGGTGTCCGGGCACAGGGAGAGCATGGCGCTGAATCCGTATGAATCTGACGCCATGGTGTCGCAGTATCTCGACTTCCAGTATGGCCCGCGCTATTTCGGCGTGGAAAACTATGCCGAAAGCCTGGTGAAGCTGGCGCTGAATTACACCCGCGCCCGGGGCGACGCCCTGGATATCGGCTGCGCGACCGGACGCGCCAGTTTCGAACTGGCCCGCCACTTTGAACGCGTCACCGGCATGGACTACTCGGCGCGCTTCATCGATGTGGCGCTGCAGCTGACCAGCGGTGAAGATTTCCGCTATCTCCTGCCTCAGGAGGGCGATCTGGTCGAGTATCGTCAGGTTCGCCTGAAAGATTTCGATCTGGAGAGCGATCTGGCGCAGCGAATCCGCTTTGTGCAGGGGGACGCCTGCAACCTGAAGCCGCAACCGGCCGGTTACGATCTGGTGCTTGCCTCCAATCTGATCGATCGTCTGCGTCAGCCCGCGCGCTTCCTGCAGGATGTGACGCCGATGCTGCGTCCGGGCGGCATTCTGCTGCTCTCATCGCCTTACACCTGGCTGGAAGATTTCACGCCGAAAGAGAACTGGCTGGGCGGCGTGCGGGAAAACGGAGAGGCCCTGACGACCCTGCAGGCGCTGCAACGGCTGCTGGCTGCCGACTTCGAGCTGATCGATGAACCGCAGGATGTGCCGTTCGTGATCCGCGAAACGGCCCGCAAGTTCCAGCATACGCTGGCGCAGGTCACCGTCTGGCGCAAACGCTAAGCAACCCGGCAGCGGCGCCCGTCGCTGCCGGGAGTTGCCTGAACCACTATTTTGCTGCACATTCACCCTTGTTCACTTAAGCAGACCCACAACGAGGATGGCCATGGCCGAACATCTGCAGCTCGACAACCTGGATCGCGGCATTCTGAATGCCCTGCTGGAGAATGCGCGCACCGCTTACGCCGAGCTGGCAAAGCAGTTTAATGTCAGTCCCGGCACCATTCATGTGCGCGTAGAGAAGATGAAGCAGGCGGGTATTATCTTGGGCACGCGGGTGGATATCGATCCGCGCCAGCTGGGGTTTGATGTCTGCTGCTTTATCGGCATTATCCTGAAGAGCGCGCGTGACTATCCGGCGGCGCTGAGCAAACTGGATGCGCTGGATGAGGTGGTTGAAGCCTGGTACACCACCGGTCACTACAGCATCTTTATTAAGGTGATGTGCCGGTCAATCGATGCCCTGCAGCAGGTGCTGATCAACAAGATCCAGACCATTGATGAAATTCAGTCAACCGAAACCCTGATCTCGCTGCAAAACCCGATCATGCGTACCATCAAGCCCTGATCGTTCCTTCCCCTGTGCATAATCTTATCCCTGACGAATGTGGCGGCTGACAACGGCTGCGTTCGCCTTTCCCGATCCATTAACCCTGTTGTCCACAGGTGGATCACCGCTTGATCACAGCGTACAATGCTCGCCTTACTGTCCGGGAGAGCAAGATGGCCGATATTACCTTAATCAGTGGCAGTACTCTGGGAAGCGCCGAGTATGTGGCTGAACATCTGGAAGAAAAATTACAGGAAGCAGGCTTCTCCACGCAGCTGCTGCATGGCCCGGAGCTGGATGAGGTGCCGCAGACCGGTATCTGGCTGGTGGTTTGCTCAACGCATGGTGCCGGCGATATCCCTGACAATCTGCTGCCACTCGCTGAAGCTATCCGCGACAGCCAGCCTGATCTTTCTCAGGTTCGCTTTGGCGCTGTCGGACTCGGCAACCATGAGTACGATCTCTTTTGCGGCGCGATCCGCCAGATTGATGCGCTGCTGACCGCACAGGGGGCGCAGCGGATAGGCGATCGTCTGGAGATTGACGTGCTGGAGCATGAGATCCCCGAAGATCCGGCAGAGGCCTGGCTGGAAACGTGGAAAAACGCGATCTGAATAGTGGACGGGGATCGCGAAATAGTGACGATCCCCAGTGGAAGATGCTGATTTTATCCTTTTCCGCTCGTTTATTTTGTGGATAACTACCCTCTTTTACTGCGTATAACCGGTAGTTATCCAAAGAACAACCGATGCATGTTTTTTGAGCTGTGTATAACCTAAGGTTTTGATCCCAGCTTATACGGATCAGGATCACCGATCACTCACAGCTAGTGATCCTGCCCATCCTGTTGTTTATGCAATGCTTCTGGCACATATCCACAGGAGGCCGGGATCCTAATAAGAGATCTAACAGAAAGATCATATACAGATCTAAGATCCTTTCTTTTAAAACCGGACGATCCCGCGGCTTTCACCCCAGACGGAATTTGAGTAGAATCCACGCCCCAGGACGACGATCCTGCACGTTCATCAACCGAGGTACCACTTCATGTTTTATCAGGATCCTTTTGACGTCATCGTAATTGGTGGTGGTCATGCGGGCACCGAAGCCGCAATGGCGGCAGCCCGAATGGGTCAGCAAACCCTGTTACTCACCCATAACATTGATACGCTTGGACAAATGTCCTGCAACCCGGCGATCGGTGGCATTGGCAAAGGACATTTGGTGAAGGAAGTGGATGCCCTGGGGGGTCTGATGGCCCATGCGATCGACCAGGCCGGTATCCAGTTTAGGATACTAAACGCCAGCAAAGGGCCGGCGGTGCGGGCCACCCGTGCTCAGGCCGATCGCGTGCTCTATCGCCAGGCGGTGCGCACTGCCCTGGAGAACCAGCCTAATCTGATGATCTTCCAGCAGGCGGTCGACGATCTCATCGTTGAAAACGATCGTGTGGTGGGTGCCGTGACTCAGATGGGACTGAAGTTCCGCGCGAAAACCGTGGTACTGACCGTCGGAACCTTCCTGGACGGCAAAATTCATATCGGTCTGGACAACTACAGTGGCGGTCGCGCAGGTGATCCCCCGTCCATTCCGCTGGCAAAACGACTTCGCGCGCTGCCGCTGCGGGTAAACCGCCTCAAAACCGGCACGCCGCCGCGCATTGACGCTCGCACCATCGATTTTTCAGTGCTGAGCCCGCAGCATGGGGATAACCCGATGCCGGTCTTCTCGTTTATGGGCAGTGCCGCTCAGCATCCGCAACAGGTGCCGTGCTGGATCACCCATACCAACGAGAAAACCCACAACGTGATCCGCGAAAACCTGGATCGCAGCCCGATGTACGCCGGGATCATCGAAGGGATCGGCCCGCGCTACTGCCCGTCGATCGAAGACAAAGTCATGCGCTTTGCCGATCGTAACTCGCATCAGATCTTCCTGGAGCCGGAAGGGCTGACCAGTAATGAGATCTACCCGAACGGTATCTCTACCAGCCTGCCGTTTGACGTGCAGATGCAGATCGTCCGCTCAATGAAGGGGATGGAGAATGCGAAGATCGTGCGTCCGGGTTATGCCATCGAGTATGACTTCTTCGATCCGCGCGATCTCAAACCGACGCTGGAGAGTAAGTTTATCGACGGCCTCTTCTTTGCCGGACAGATCAACGGCACAACCGGTTATGAAGAAGCCGCTGCGCAGGGGATGCTGGCCGGTCTGAACGCCGCCCGTCAGTCTGCTGACAAAGAAGGCTGGGCACCGCGTCGCGATCAGGCTTATCTGGGCGTGCTGGTTGATGACCTCTGTACGCTCGGCACCAAAGAGCCGTACCGCATGTTTACCTCCCGTGCCGAATACCGTCTGATGCTGCGCGAAGACAATGCCGATCTGCGTCTGACCGAAACCGGCCGTGAACTGGGTCTGGTCGATGATGCACGCTGGGCGCGCTTCAACCAGAAGCTGGAAGCGATTGAGCAGGAGCGTCAGCGTCTGCGCGATATCTGGGTTCATCCGAAATCCGAACACGTTTCCGACGTCAACACGGTGCTCAGCGCGCCGCTGACCAAAGAAGCGAGTGGTGAAGATCTGCTGCGTCGTCCAGAGATGACCTATCTGAAGCTGATGGCGCTGGAGGCCTTCGGCCCGGCACTGGCCGATGAGCAGGCCGCTGAGCAGGTTGAGATTCAGGTGAAGTATGAAGGCTACATCGCGCGTCAGCAGGAAGAGATTGATCGTCAGTTGCGTAATGAGAACACGCTGCTGCCGGTTGAGCTCGACTATCGCCAGGTGAATGGACTCTCCAATGAGGTGATCGCCAAGCTGAACGATCACAAGCCGACGTCGATCGGGCAGGCGACGCGCATTTCCGGTATTACCCCGGCGGCCATCTCGATTCTGCTTATTTACCTGAAAAAACAGGGTCTGCTGCGCAAAAGCGCCTGATCTTAAACGGGGCGAGGAGACTCGCCCCCGCTGAATGGACTTATGCTGTGATTAACACACTCACGTCGCTGCTCAATGCAGCCGGTATTTCCCTCTCCGATCAACAAAAACAGCAGCTGGTTGCCTATGTCGGCCTGCTGGATAAGTGGAACAAAGCCTACAACCTGACCTCCGTCCGCGATCCGCAGCAGATGCTGGTGCGTCATATCCTCGACAGTATCGTGGTGGCGCCGCACCTTCAGGGCGCACGTTTTATTGATGTTGGCACCGGACCGGGTCTGCCAGGCATTCCGCTGGCTATCGTCATGCCGGATGCGCACTTTACGCTGCTCGACAGTCTGGGCAAGCGGGTCCGGTTCCTGCGTCAGGTTCAGCATGAGTTAGGACTTACTAACATCACTCCGGTCCAGAGCCGGGTAGAGACCTTCCCGGCGGAACCCCCGTTCGACGGGGTGATCAGCCGTGCTTTTGCCTCCCTGACCGATATGGTGACCTGGTGTCATCATCTGCCGGGAAGGGAAGGGCGCTTCTTTGCGCTGAAAGGGGTACGACCAGATGATGAAATTGCCGCTTTACCGGCGGGCTTTGGGGTAGATTCCGTCATCAGACTGCAGGTGCCTCAGCTGGACGGTGACCGCCACCTGGTCATTCTGCGTCACCAGTAACCTTATCGTCAGCAGGGTCTTAGCGCGTTTCAGCCTCAGGCCCTCTCAGGCGGCTGATTAAAAAAAACGCAGACGAGATCGGTGTGATAAAAGTTTTTGATTAAACGCGCGCGGTAAGAAGGTTAAAAAGGCCGATGGAAATTATCCGAAAAGCTCTGTTACATTTAACCTTTAATTCACATTTGGTTATCAGAAATATCACTTGTATAGCCGGGTAGCGGAATAAAAATAGTCACGTCAGAAAATATATCGCGGTAATAACCTGCCGTGCGTAATATCAGTTTCACGATTCTCAGGCACAGTTCGATGTCAATAGCCTGTTTTCCGGGAAATTACGCTTTCCGCTACAGCGATCTAATTTTAAGTGGCTGATTCAACTAGCCTTAACCGATGCAGGCCGGGCGCTGAAATAGCACCCTGATAAAACTCATTCTTGCGCAGGTGCTTATTATGTGATCTAAAGCACGCTTTAAAAGCAAGACGCCAGTGAATTTTCAGTCCGATTCAGATGAATTCCGGCAGGGTAATCTTTGGAAAAATAGCCCTCCGGAAAGAAATTTAAATAATTGTTCACCTTTTCGCTACTTACCGATTGAAATCGCAGGTGCGGCCCGTATAATTTGCACGGCTTTTGCTGCTTGACTCAACTGCGCAAAGGCAGTCTTATACGACACGCGACATACCCCTGATGGGGCAGGAGAGTATCAGCGTCATGTCAGTGTCTCTTTACAGTGTGAAATTCGCCCGAACGGTGCTGATGATTCAGCTGGTGACGATAGTCATCATCGGCGCACTCTTTGCTGTTAAAGATGTCACGTGGGGTGTCTCTGCTCTTGCTGGCGGAGCGGCAGCCTGGCTGCCAAACGTATTGTTTTTGTTTTTAGCCTGGCGCCTGCAGGGGCAATCCCCCGCTTCGGGGCGAGTCGCGTGGAGCTTCGCTTTAGGTGAAATAGCCAAAGTGTTTGCGACCATCATTTTGCTCATTGTGGCGTTGGGTCTATTCGGCGCGGTCTTCTGGCCGGTCGGAATAACCTGGTTATCGGTGCTGGTGGTACACATGCTGGCACCGGCGGTAATTAACAACAAAGGGTAAGAGGCATCATGGCTGCAGGAGAAATCTCTACTCCGCAAGAGTACATTGGTCACCACCTGACTCATCTTCAGTTGGACCTGCGTACCTTCGAGTTAGTGAATCCGCACGACGCTCCCGCGACGTTCTGGGTATTAAATATCGATTCCATGTTTTTCTCTCTGGTGCTGGGAGTTATCTTCCTGGTGTTGTTCCGTAGCGTGGCGAAGTCTGTCACCAGCGGTGTGCCAGGGAAAATGCAGGCGGCTATCGAACTGGTTGTCGGCTTCGTTGATAGTAACGTGCGCGACATGTATCACGGTAAGAGTAAACTTATCGCCCCGCTGGCTCTGACAATCTTTGTCTGGGTCTTCCTGATGAACTTCATGGATCTGCTGCCAATCGACCTGCTGCCTTATATCGGCGAGCACGTATTGGGGTTACCGGCGCTGCGCGTCGTACCGTCTGCAGACGTGAACATCACGCTCTCTATGGCGTTGGGCGTATTTATTTTGATTCTGTTCTACAGCGTCAAAATGAAAGGCATTGGCGGCTTCACGAAAGAGCTGACGCTGCAGCCTTTTAACCACCCGATCTTCATCCCGATCAACCTGATTCTGGAAGGTGTGAGCCTGCTGTCTAAGCCTGTGTCACTGGGTTTACGACTGTTCGGTAACATGTATGCGGGTGAACTGATCTTTATCCTTATTGCCGGTCTGTTGCCGTGGTGGTCACAGTGGGTGCTGAATGTGCCGTGGGCCATTTTCCACATCCTGATCATTTCGCTACAGGCTTTCATTTTCATGGTCCTCACGATCGTCTATCTGTCGATGGCATCTGAAGAGCATTGATTTTTTTCTCAACACTACTTTCCCTCCTGATTCCGGGTGGCAGCGCACGCCGCTGAAGCCCGGAAGATGAAGGGAGCATTTAACTGAAACAAACTGGAGACTGTCATGGAAAACCTGAATATGGATCTGCTGTACATGGCTGCCGCTGTGATGATGGGCCTGGCGGCAATCGGTGCTGCGATCGGTATCGGCATCCTCGGAGGAAAATTCCTGGAAGGCGCTGCTCGTCAGCCTGACCTGATTCCTCTGCTGCGTACGCAGTTCTTTGTTGTAATGGGTCTGGTGGATGCAATCCCGATGATCGCTGTTGGTCTGGGTCTGTACGTGATGTTTGCTGTCGCCTAAAGCCCTGTGTTCACTCAGCGCACAATGTGCAGGGGTGAACGGATTCTGCCGCTTATCGCTGATAACGGCAGAAAAGTTAAATACTCAATCTAGAGGCATTGTGCTGTGAACATTAATGCAACAATCCTCGGCCAGGCTATCGCGTTCATCCTGTTTGTCGCGTTCTGCATGAAGTACGTATGGCCGCCGATTATGGCTGCCATCGAAAAGCGCCAGAAAGAAATTGCTGAAGGCCTTGCTTCTGCTGAACGTGCGAAGAAAGATTTGGATCTCGCGCAGGCTAATGCGACCGACCAGCTGAAAAAAGCCAAAGAAGACGCTCAGGTCATTATCGAGCAGGCGAACAAGCGTCGCACGCAGATTCTGGACGAAGCCAAAACCGAAGCTGAAAACGAACGTAATCGTATCGTGGCACAAGCGCAGGCGGAAATTGACGCCGAACGTAAACGTGCACGTGAAGAACTGCGTAAGCAAGTCGCGTTGCTGGCTATGGCTGGCGCCGAGAAGATCATCGAACGCTCCGTGGATGAAGCTGCTAACAGCGACATCGTTGATAAACTGGTCGCTGAACTGTAAGGAGGGAGGGGCTGATGTCTGATCTGATTACTGTAGCTCGCCCCTACGCCAAAGCAGCTTTTGACTTTGCTGTTGAGCATCAAAGTATTGAACGCTGGCAACAGATGCTGGCGTTCGCCGCAGAAGTGGCTCGCAATGAACAGATGGCTGATCTTCTCTCTGGTGCGTTAGCACCGGAAGCGCTGGCAGCGTCGTTTAACGCAGTCTGTGGTGATCAACTGGATGAACCCGCGCAGAACCTGATTAAGGTGATGGCGGAAAACGGACGTTTGACAGCGCTTCCGGCTGTACTGGCCCAATACATCGAACTGCGTGACGCTCATGAAGCCACCGCTGAAGTTGATGTTATCTCCGCCAGTACGCTGAGTGACGACCAGCTGAATAAAATCAGCGCCGCGATGGAAAAACGTCTGTCACGCAAAGTTAAGCTGAATTGCAAAATTGATAAGTCTGTGATGGCAGGCGTGATCATCCGTGCGGGTGATCTGGTTATTGATGGCAGCGTACGCGGCCGTCTTGACCGTCTGGCTGACGTCTTGCAGTCTTAAGGGGACTGGAGCATATGCAACTGAATTCCACCGAAATCAGCGAACTGATCAAGCAGCGCATTGCTCAGTTCAATGTCGTGAGCGAAGCTCACAACGAAGGTACGATTGTTTCTGTAAGTGACGGTATCATCCGCGTACACGGCCTGGCCGATGTCATGCAGGGTGAGATGATTGCCCTGCCGGGTAACCGTTACGCTATCGCCCTGAACCTCGAGCGTGACTCGGTTGGTGCTGTGGTGATGGGTCCTTACGCTGACCTCGCCGAAGGCATGAAGGTTAAGTGTACTGGCCGTATTCTTGAAGTACCGGTAGGCCGTGGCCTGCTGGGCCGCGTCGTGAACACCCTGGGTGCTCCTATCGACGGTAAAGGCGCAATCGACAACGACGGTTTCTCACCGGTTGAAGTGATTGCTCCTGGCGTTATCGATCGTCAGTCAGTCGACCAGCCGGTTCAGACCGGTTATAAGTCGGTCGATGCGATGATTCCAATCGGCCGTGGCCAGCGTGAGCTGATCATCGGTGACCGTCAGACCGGTAAAACCGCGATGGCGATCGATGCGATCATCAACCAGCGCGACTCAGGCATCAAGTGTGTCTACGTTGCGATTGGTCAGAAAGCCTCAACCATCTCTAACGTGGTTCGTAAGCTGGAAGAGCATGGCGCACTGCAGAACACCATCGTTGTTGTGGCGTCTGCGTCTGAATCTGCTGCACTGCAGTATCTCTCTCCGTACGCAGGTTGTGCGATGGGCGAATACTTCCGTGACCGCGGTGAAGATGCGCTGATCGTTTATGATGACCTCTCCAAGCAGGCTATCGCATACCGTCAGATCTCTCTGCTGCTGCGTCGTCCACCAGGTCGTGAAGCATTCCCTGGCGACGTGTTCTATCTCCACTCTCGTCTGCTGGAACGTGCATCACGCGTAAGCGCTGAATATGTTGAGCGTTTCACTAATGGCGCGGTGACAGGTAAAACTGGTTCACTGACGGCACTGCCGATCATCGAAACTCAGGCGGGCGACGTTTCTGCGTTCGTTCCGACCAACGTAATCTCGATTACTGACGGTCAGATCTTCCTGGAATCGAACCTGTTCAACTCCGGTATTCGTCCGGCGGTTAACCCAGGTATTTCGGTATCCCGTGTTGGTGGTGCTGCACAGACCAAGATCATCAAGAAACTGTCCGGTGGTATCCGTACCGCGCTGGCACAGTATCGTGAACTGGCGGCGTTCTCGCAGTTCGCTTCTGATCTGGATGATGCAACCCGTAAACAGCTGAGCCACGGTCAGAAAGTGACCGAGCTGCTGAAGCAGAAACAGTATGCGCCGATGTCTGTCGCGCAGCAGGGTCTGGTTCTGTTCGCTGCCGAGCGTGGCTACCTGAACGACGTTGAACTGGCAAAAATTGGTAGCTTTGAAGCTGCACTGCTGGCCTTCGCCGATCGCGACCACGCTGAGCTGATGGCTGAAATCAACCAGTCGGGCAACTTTAACAACGATATCGAAGCGAAGCTGAAAGGCCTGATCGATACGTTTAAAGCAACCCAGTCCTGGTAATGTCTGGCGGCTTGTCTGAAAAGGCAGGCCGCAAGGCTTTGAGGAGAAGCTAATGGCCGGCGCAAAAGAGATACGAAGCAAGATTGGAAGCGTGAAAAACACGCAGAAAATCACCAAAGCGATGGAAATGGTCGCCGCCTCCAAGATGCGTAAAACGCAGGAACGCATGGCGGCCAGCCGTCCGTATGCAGACACCATGCGCAAAGTGATTGGTCACCTTGCGTTGGGTAATCTGGAATACAAGCACCCTTACCTGGAACAGCGCGACGTCAAGCGCGTCGGCTACCTGGTCGTTTCAACAGACCGCGGGCTTTGTGGTGGTTTGAACATTAACCTGTTCAAAAAATTACTGGCGGATATGAAGTCCTGGTCCGATAAAGGCGTGCAGAGCGATCTGTCGATTATCGGTTCAAAAGGGGCGTCATTCTTCAGTGCTGTGGGTGGCAACATCGTGGCGCAAGTCAGCGGCATGGGCGATAAACCTGCCCTGTCTGACCTGATTGGCCCGGTAAAAGTGATGTTGCAGGCTTATGATGAAGGCCGCATCGACAAGCTGATGATCGTCAGTAACAAGTTCAATAACACCATGTCTCAGACTCCGACCATCACCCAACTGCTGCCGTTAGCGCCAGCGGAAGGTGAAGAAGAGATGAAGGCGAAGACCTGGGATTACCTGTACGAACCCGATCCGAAAGCGCTGCTGGATACCCTGCTGCGTCGTTATGTCGAATCGCAGGTTTATCAGGGTGTGGTGGAAAATCTGGCCAGTGAGCAGGCCGCACGTATGGTGGCGATGAAAGCCGCAACCGATAACGGCGGAAATCTGATCAAAGAGCTGCAGTTGGTGTACAACAAAGCTCGTCAGGCCAGCATCACCCAGGAACTTACCGAGATCGTCTCGGGGGCCTCCGCGGTTTAACCAGGTTTGGAATTAGGTAGAGGATTCAAGATGGCAACTGGAAAGATTGTCCAGATTATCGGCGCCGTTGTTGACGTCGAATTCCCTCAGGACGCGGTACCGCAAGTGTACAGCGCCCTCGAGGTGATGAATGGTGATGCACGTCTGGTGCTGGAAGTTCAGCAGCAGCTGGGCGGCGGCGTTGTGCGTACCATCGCAATGGGTACGTCTGACGGCCTGAAGCGTGGTCTGAACGTCAACGACCTGCAGAAACCGATTCAGGTTCCAGTCGGTAAAGCGACCCTGGGCCGTATCATGAACGTTCTCGGCGAGCCAATCGATATGAAAGGCGAGCTGAAAGAAGAAGATGGCAGCGCAGTAGAGATCGCCTCTATTCACCGCGCGGCACCTTCTTATGAAGATCAGTCTAACTCGCAGGAACTGCTGGAAACCGGCATCAAGGTTATCGACCTGATGTGTCCGTTTGCGAAAGGCGGTAAAGTCGGTCTGTTCGGTGGTGCGGGTGTGGGTAAAACCGTCAACATGATGGAACTGATCCGTAACATCGCGGCTGAGCACTCAGGTTACTCTGTGTTTGCTGGTGTGGGTGAGCGTACTCGTGAGGGTAACGACTTCTACCACGAAATGACCGACTCTAACGTTATCGATAAAGTTGCGCTGGTCTATGGCCAGATGAACGAGCCGCCGGGTAACCGTCTGCGCGTCGCACTGACCGGTCTGACCATGGCGGAAAAATTCCGTGATGAAGGCCGCGACGTTCTGCTGTTCATCGATAACATCTACCGTTATACCCTGGCCGGTACAGAAGTTTCTGCACTGCTGGGTCGTATGCCATCTGCGGTAGGTTACCAGCCAACGCTGGCAGAAGAGATGGGTGTGTTGCAGGAGCGTATTACCTCCACCAAGACCGGTTCAATCACCTCCGTACAGGCCGTTTACGTTCCTGCGGATGACCTGACTGACCCGTCACCAGCGACCACCTTCGCGCACCTGGACTCAACCGTTACGCTGAGCCGTCAGATCGCCTCTCTGGGTATCTACCCGGCCGTTGACCCGCTGGATTCTACCAGCCGTCAGCTGGATCCGCTGGTTGTGGGTCAGGAGCACTATGATGTTGCACGTGGCGTTCAGTCACTGCTGCAGCGTTATCAGGAGCTGAAAGACATCATCGCCATCCTCGGTATGGATGAGCTGTCTGAAGAAGACAAACTGCTGGTGGCACGTGCGCGTAAGATTCAGCGCTTCCTGTCTCAGCCGTTCTTCGTTGCGGAAGTATTCACCGGTTCACCGGGTAAATACGTTTCCCTGAAAGACACTATCCGTGGCTTTAAAGGCATCATGGAAGGTGAGTTTGACCACCTGCCAGAGCAGGCCTTCTACATGGTTGGTGCCATCGAAGAAGCCGTGGAAAAAGCGAAGAAACTGTAATAACGGTTTCCCGGGAGGAAGATTATGGCTATGACTTATCACCTGGATGTGGTCAGCGCAGAGGAGCAGTTGTTCTCTGGTCTGGTACAGAAAATTCAGGTGTCAGGTAGCGAAGGTGAACTGGGGATTTTCCCTGGCCATGCGCCGCTGCTGACTGCCATTAAGCCTGGAATGATCCGTATCGTGAAACAGCACGGCGAAGAGGAGTATATCTACCTCTCTGGCGGCGTGCTGGAAGTGCAACCGGGCAGCAGCACCGTTCTGGCCGATACCGCGATTCGCGGTACCGATCTGGATGAAGCGCGTGCTCTGGAAGCAAAACGCAAAGCAGAAGAGCACATGAACAGCAGCCACGGCGACGTGGACTATGCTCAGGCCTCTGCCGAGCTGGCGAAAGCCATTGCTAAACTGCGCGTGATCGAACTGACCAAAAAAGCGATGTAATCCAGCTTTATGCGTCACGAAATGCCAGCCCTCGGGCTGGCATTTTTTTTGTCTGCTGTGGCAAATCGGCCTCTTCGCCTAATTTCGGCCTGAGAAAAATGTAGTAATCTCCCCCCTAAACCGTTTTACTTTCACCCGTAAAAATTCACCCAGGATAGTTATGTCTAACAGTGCGATGAGTGTGGTGATCCTTGCTGCTGGCAAGGGCACCCGTATGTATTCCGATCTGCCGAAAGTTCTGCATACGCTGGCAGGCAAACCGATGGTTCAGCATGTCATTGACGCCGCCAAAGGGCTGGGCGCACAGCACATCCATCTGGTTTATGGTCACGGCGGCGACCGCCTGAAAGCAACCCTCACTGATAATGCACTCAACTGGGTGTTGCAGGCTGAACAGCTTGGCACCGGCCACGCGATGCAGCAGGCTGCGCCTGCGTTTGCCGATGATGAAGAGATCATGATGCTGTATGGTGACGTGCCGCTGATCTCCCTGGAGACCCTGAAGCGGCTGCGCGAAGCCAGACCGCAGGGCGGTATCGGGTTACTCACCGTGGTGCTGGACGACCCCACCGGATACGGGCGCATTGTGCGTGAGAACGGCACCATCACCGGCATCATCGAACAGAAAGATGCCAGCCCGGCACAGCTTGCCATTACCGAAATCAACACCGGTATCCTGATTGCCAACGGCGGCGATTTAAAACGCTGGCTGGCGCAGCTCACCAACAATAATGCGCAGGGCGAATATTACATCACCGACATTATTGCGCTGGCGCATCAGGAAGGGCGGACGATCAATGCCGTTCATCCGGCGCGTATCAGTGAAACCGACGGGGTGAACAACCGGCTGCAGCTGGCGACCTTAGAACGCACTTATCAGGCGGAACAGGCGGAAAAACTGCTGCTGGCGGGCGTGATGCTGCGCGATCCGGCCCGTTTTGACCTGCGCGGAACGCTGACGCATGGGCGGGATGTGGAGATCGACACCAACGTCATTATTGAAGGCCAGGTGACGCTGGGCGCACGCGTGAAAATCGGTGCGGGCTGCATCATCAGAAACAGCGTAATCGGCGACGATTGCGAAATCAGCCCCTATAGCGTGATCGAGGATGCCACCCTCGCGACCGCCGTTACCGTCGGGCCGTTTGCCCGTCTGCGTCCCGGCAGCGATCTGGCGCACGCCGCCCATGTGGGTAACTTCGTGGAAATGAAAAAAGCGCGTCTGGGCAGAGGATCGAAAGCGGGTCACCTCTCCTATCTCGGCGATGCGGAGATCGGCGACAACGTAAATATCGGTGCAGGCACCATCACCTGTAACTATGACGGCGCGAACAAATCGAAGACCGTGATTGGCGATGATGTCTTTGTGGGCTCCGATACCCAGCTGGTGGCCCCGGTCAGCGTGGCAGCAGGCACCACTATCGCGGCAGGCACCACCATCATGAAGGATGTGACGCACGCCGGGCTGGTCTACAACCGCAAAGAGCAGAATCACAAAGCGGACTGGCAGCGTCCGGTGAAGAAAAAATAAATTTTTAACGGCCCGCTTTATGCGGGCCGGAACAGTGCAGTGCCAAAACTATAATCCCCACTCTCTACAAGGCTCGGGGAACCGGCAAAGCCGGATATCAGGTCGCATGACAACGAAAGTGGCGAAAAGCCATGTAGTCAGGAAAACATCATTATGTGTGGAATTGTTGGTGCAGTAGCACAGCGCGATATCGCAGAGATTCTGCTGGAAGGTCTGCGTCGTCTTGAATATCGCGGATATGATTCGGCCGGTCTGGCCGTGGTCGATCGTCAGGGGCACGTTACGCGCCTGCGGCGTTTAGGGAAGGTGCAGAAACTGGCGGAAGCTGCTGAACAGCAGCCGCTGATTGGGGGCACCGGCATCGCGCACACGCGCTGGGCAACCCATGGCGAGCCGTCGGAAGCGAATGCGCATCCGCACGTCTCAGAACATATCATCATCGTGCACAACGGCATTATCGAAAACCATGAGCCGCTGCGCGCGGAGCTGATCGAACGCGGCTACGTTTTTGTTTCTGAAACCGACACGGAAGTGGTGGCGCATCTGGTTCACTGGGAGCAGAAGCAGGGTGGATCGCTGCGTGACGTGGTGCTGCGCGTGATCCCGCAGCTGCGCGGTGCCTATGGCATGGTCATCATGGACAGCCGCGATCCTTCACGGCTAGTGGCGGCCCGTTCCGGCAGCCCGCTGGTCATCGGTCGCGGCGTGGGTGAAAACTTTATCGCCTCCGATCAGCTGGCGTTACTGCCGGTCACCCGTCGCTTCATCTATCTGGAAGAGGGCGATATCGCCGAGATCAGCCGCCGCGACGTGACGGTAATCGATCGTGAAGGCAACAGCGTGACGCGCGCCGAAATTGAGTCGAACCTGCAATATGATGCCGGTGACAAAGGCATTTACCGTCACTACATGCAGAAAGAGATCTATGAACAGCCGATGGCGCTGAAAAGTACCCTGAGCGGTCGCTTCAGCCAGGGGCAGGTGGATCTCAGCGAGCTGGGTGCGGGTGCCGAGGCGCTGCTGAGCCAGGTCGAGCATATCCAGATTATCGCCTGCGGCACCTCCTATAACTCTGGCATGGTGTCACGCTACTGGTTTGAGTCGCTGGCTAACATCCCCTGTGATGTTGAGATCGCCTCGGAGTTCCGCTACCGCAAGTCAGCGGTGCGCAAAAACAGCCTGCTGATCACCCTGTCGCAGTCGGGCGAGACCGCCGATACCCTGGCGGCGCTGCGCCTCTCGAAAGAGCTGGGCTACCTGGGATCGCTGGCGGTCTGCAACGTGGCCGGTTCGTCGCTGGTGCGCGAGTCGGACCTGGCGCTGATGACCAAAGCGGGCACTGAAATCGGCGTTGCGTCGACCAAGGCGTTCACCACGCAGCTCGCCGTCCTGCTGATGCTGGTGGCGAAACTGGGCCGTCTGAAAGGGATGTCCGCCGATACCGAGCATGAGATCGTGCACGCGCTGCAGGCGCTGCCCAGCCGTATTGAGCAGATGCTGGCGCAGGATAAGCTGATTGAGAATCTGGCCGAAGGCTTCTCTGACAAGCATCACGCGCTGTTCCTGGGACGTGGCGATCAGTATCCGATCGCTATGGAAGGGGCGCTGAAGCTCAAAGAGATCTCCTACATCCATGCGGAAGCTTACGCCGCTGGCGAACTGAAACATGGCCCGCTGGCGCTGATTGATGCCGATATGCCGGTCATCGTGGTGGCACCCAATAACGAACTGCTGGAGAAGCTCAAATCCAACATCGAAGAGGTGCGCGCCCGTGGCGGCCTGCTCTATGTCTTTGCCGACCAGGATGCCGGCTTCAGCGACAGTGATGGGATGAAGATTATCCCGCTGCCGCATGTCGAAGAGGTGATTGCGCCTATCTTCTACACCGTGCCGTTGCAGTTACTCTCCTATCACGTCGCCCTGATCAAAGGCACCGACGTCGACCAGCCCCGTAACCTGGCCAAATCGGTTACCGTGGAATAATCAGGTGGGCCCCAGAGTGGGCCCACTTCATTTTTGCGCACTGTCATATAACTGTCATATTTCGTACATTTCACTGTCATCAAACTGTCCTATTTTCCCTCCTGCAGCAATCACTGACTCTTACTAAAACGGCCCCGAGCCTGACTTTTCTCCCCTGGAGGGAACATGACACTGATGCGTAGCACCGTAGCCCGAATTCTTGCCACCACCTTCGCCGTCAGCGCGGTATCTGCTTTTGCGGCCACCGATCTCACGGGCGCTGGCGGGACATTCCCGGCACCGGTTTATGCCAAGTGGGCAGCAGAATATCAGCAAGCCACCGGTAGCAAAATTAACTACCAGGGCATCGGTTCATCCGGTGGTGTCAAACAGATCATCGCCAAAACCGTGGATTTCGGTGCGTCCGATGCGCCTATGAAAGAGGAAGATCTGCAGAAAAATGGCCTGTTCCAGTTCCCGACCGTCATCGGTGGCGTGGTACTGGCGGTTAACCTGCCAGGCATCAAGTCAGGCCAGCTGACGCTGGATGGCAAAACCGTCGGTGATATCTACCTCGGCACCATCAAAAAATGGAACGACCCGGCGATTGCCAGGCTTAACCCGGGCGTAAAACTGCCAGAGACCAACATCAACGTGGTGCGCCGCGCCGATGGTTCAGGCACCTCGTTCGTCTTCACCAGCTATCTGGCGAAGGTGAACCCGGAGTGGAACAGCAAAATCGGTAAAGGGAACACCGTAAACTGGCCAGTCGGTCTGGGCGGGAAAGGCAACGACGGTGTCGCCGCCTTTGTTCAGCGTCTGCCGGGTTCAATCGGCTACGTGGAATATGCCTACGCCAAACAGAATAACCTGACCTACACCAAACTGATGGATGCCGATGGCAAAGCGGTCGCGCCAGACGAAACCAGCTTCAGCAATGCTGCGAAAGGCGCTGACTGGAGCAAATCGTTTGCCCAGGACCTGACCTTCCAGAAGGGTGCAGATGCCTGGCCTATCTCCTCCACCACCTTCATTCTGATCTACAAAGATCAGGCGAATGCGGCCAAAGGCGCTGAAGTGCTGAAGTTCTTCGACTGGGCTTACAAAAGCGGCGGCAAAACGGCTAACGCGCTGGATTATGCGGCGCTGCCTGCGAGCGTAACCGAACAGATCCGTGCCGCATGGAAAGCCAACATCAAAGACAGTTCTGGTAAAGCGCTTTATCAGTAATTGAACGACCCTGACCGGACGGTAGTCCGGTCAGACCCAGCGGGCGGCGTCATGCCGCCCCGATAACCTCTGAAGACTGAGACTTCTATGGCTGCAACGAAGCCGGCTTTCAAAGCCCCAGGCAAACAGGGTGACAAAATTTTCGGTGCACTGGTCCGGCTGGCTGCGCTGATTGTCCTGTTACTGATGGGCGGCATTATCGTCTCCCTGATCATCTCCTCGTGGCCCAGCATCCAGAAGTTTGGTTTCGCCTTTTTGTGGACCAAAACCTGGGATGCGCCCAATGAAGAATTTGGTGCTCTGGTGCCGATCTACGGCACGCTGGTGACCTCCCTTATCGCGCTGATTATCGCCGTGCCGGTCAGTTTTGGTATCGCGCTGTTCCTGACTGAACTCGCACCCGGCTGGCTGCGTCGTCCGCTGGGCACCGCTATTGAGCTGCTGGCGGCGATTCCGAGCATCGTTTATGGCATGTGGGGCCTGTTTGTTTTCGCCCCGCTGTTTGCCGAATATTTTCAGACGCCGGTCAACGACGTCATGTCAGGCATTCCGATTGTCGGCGCGCTCTTCTCCGGCCCCGCTTTCGGTATCGGTATTCTCGCGGCGGGGGTGATTCTGGCCATCATGATCATCCCTTACATCGCCTCCGTGATGCGCGACGTCTTTGAGCAGACGCCGGTCATGATGAAAGAGTCCGCCTACGGCATCGGCTGCACCACCTGGGAAGTGATCTGGCGCATCGTCCTGCCGTTTACCAAAAACGGCGTGATTGGCGGCATCATGCTGGGACTGGGTCGTGCACTGGGTGAGACCATGGCGGTCACCTTTATTATCGGCAACACCTACCAGCTCGACAGCCCGTCGCTGTTTATGCCGGGTAACAGCATTACCTCGGCGCTGGCCAACGAGTTTGCGGAAGCGGAGTCGGGTGTGCATGTTGCCGCGCTGATGGAGCTGGGGCTGATCCTGTTTGTGATTACCTTTATCGTTCTGGCGATTTCCAAGCTGATGATTATGCGCCTGGCGAAAAGTGAAGGAGCGCGCTCATGACCACGATTGAAATTCAGGCGCGTGCCGAACTGGACGCTTCACGCCGTAAAATGCAGTCCTGGCGCAGCACCAAAAATAAGATCGCGCTGACGCTGTCGCTGCTGACAATGGCGTTTGGCCTGTTCTGGCTGGTGTGGATCCTCTTCACCACGGTTTCCCGCGGCGTGGATGGCCTCTCCTGGTCCCTGTTTACCGAATCGACCCCGCCACCGAACACTGCGGGCGGCGGGCTGGCGAATGCCCTGGCCGGAAGTGGATTACTGATTTTCTGGTCAACCTTCTTTGGCACGCCGCTGGGGATTCTGGCCGGTATCTATCTGGCGGAATATGGACGCAAGTCCGCCCTGTCAGAGATGATCCGCTTTATTAACGACATTCTGCTGTCGGCACCGTCGATTGTGGTCGGCCTGTTCGTCTACACCCTTGTGGTGTCGCAGATGCAGCACTTCTCCGGCTGGGCCGGGGTGATAGCGCTGGCGCTGCTGCAGGTGCCGATTGTAATCCGTACCACCGAAAACATGCTGCGTCTGGTGCCAGACAGCATGCGTGAAGCGGCTTACGCCCTGGGCACGCCGAAGTGGAAAATGATCTCGGCCATCACCCTGAAGGCGTCCGTCTCCGGCATCATCACCGGCGTGCTGCTGGCCATCGCCCGCATCGCCGGGGAAACGGCACCGCTGCTGTTTACCGCGCTCTCGAATCAGTTCTGGAGCACGGACATGATGCAGCCGCTGGCCAACCTGCCGGTCACCATCTTTAAGTTCGCCATGAGCCCGTTCGCCGAATGGCAGAGCCTGGCCTGGGCGGGCGTGCTGATTATTACCCTGTGCGTGCTGCTGCTGAACATTGTCGCGCGGGTGATTTTCGCCAAAGGCAAACACGGTTAACTTCCGGCGCGGCCCGCTGCGGCGCCGTATAAGAGAGATGAATGATGAGTATCGCGACGGCATCAGCCGATAAAATTCAGGTCCGTAATCTGAACTTCTATTACGGTAAGTTTCATGCGCTGAAGAACATCAACCTGGATATCGCTAAGAATCAGGTGACGGCATTTATCGGGCCATCGGGCTGCGGTAAATCGACCCTGCTGCGTACCTTTAACAAAATGTACTCCCTCTATCCTGAGCAGCGGGCCGAAGGGGACATTCTGCTGGATGGCGAAAATATTCTGACGGCCCAGCAGGATATTGCGCTGCTGCGCGCCCGCGTCGGCATGGTCTTTCAGAAGCCGACCCCCTTCCCGATGTCGATCTATGACAACATCGCCTTTGGCGTGCGCCTGTTTGAAAAGCTGTCACGTGCCGATATGGATGAGCGCGTGCAGTGGGCGCTGACCAAAGCGGCGCTGTGGAATGAAACCAAAGACAAGCTGCATCAGAGCGGTTACAGTCTCTCCGGCGGTCAGCAGCAGCGTCTCTGCATTGCGCGCGGCATCGCGATTCGCCCGGAAGTGTTACTGCTTGATGAGCCCTGCTCGGCGCTGGACCCGATCTCGACGGGGCGTATCGAGGAGCTGATCACCGAGCTGAAGCAGGACTACACCGTGGTGATCGTGACGCACAACATGCAGCAGGCGGCACGTTGCTCTGACCATACGGCCTTTATGTATCTGGGCGAGCTGATTGAGTTCAGCGACACCGACACGCTGTTTACCAAACCGGCGCAGAAGCAGACTGAAGACTACATTACCGGCCGCTACGGCTGATCTGACAGGAGATCGACATGGATAATCTGAATCTGAACAAACACATCTCCGGTCAGTTCAATGCCGAGCTGGAGCATATCCGCACTCAGGTGATGATCATGGGCGGGATGGTCGAGCAGCAGCTGACCGACGCGATTACCGCGATGCACAACCTGGACGGCGAGCTGGCGCAGCGGGTGATCGACGGTGACCAGAAGGTCAACATGATGGAGGTGGAGATTGATGAAGCCTGCGTGCGCATCATCGCCAAACGTCAGCCAACCGCAATCGATCTGCGGCTGGTGATGGCGATCATCAAAACCATCTCTGAGCTGGAGCGCATTGGCGACGTGGCAGAGAAGATCAGCCGCACGGCGCTGGAGAAGTTTGGTCAGCAGCATCTGCCGCTGCTGGTCAGCCTGGAGTCGCTGGGCCGCCATACCGTACAGATGCTGCATGATGTGCTGGACGCCTTTGCCCGCATGGATCTCAATGAGGCGATCACTATCTACCGTGAAGATAAAAAGGTGGATAAAGAGTATGAGGGCATTGTGCGTCAGCTGATGACCTACATGATGGAAGATCCCCGCACCATTCCCAGCGTGCTGACGGCGCTGTTCTGCGCCCGTGCGATTGAGCGCATCGGCGATCGCTGCCAGAACATCTGCGAAATCATCTTCTATTTCGTTAAAGGTCAGGATTTCCGCCACGTTGGCGGTGACCGTCTCGACGAACTGCTGTCGGGTGATGACGGCAGCAACCGCCCTTCCTGATCCCGCTTGCCCTGCGCCTGCCCGGCGCAGGGATAAGCCTTTTCAATTGGTCACACCCTGAACACTCTTTATAATTGCGGCACTTTTCTCTCTGAGGTGCGCAAAGATGTCCCCTTCTCCCCAATCTAAGCCAGGCGTCACGCCCGGCAAAGCGATGCTGGCTGCGGTCAGTGGTTATGCCATGGATGGATTCGACCTGCTGATACTCGGCTTTATGCTGCCGGCTATCTCCGTTTCGCTGGCGCTCAACCCCTCACAGGCGGGATCGCTGGTGACCTGGACGCTGATTGGCGCGGTAATCGGTGGCATCGTGTTTGGTCATCTCAGCGACCGTTTTGGCCGCATCCGTATGCTCACCGTCACGATTCTGGTCTTTTCTGTCTTCACCGGTCTGTGCGCGGTGGCGCAGGGCTACTGGGATCTGCTCGCCTGGCGCACGCTGGCGGGCGTCGGACTGGGCGGCGAGTTTGGTATCGGCATGGCGCTGATTGCCGAAGCCTGGCCGGTGGAGAAGCGCAATCGCGCGTCAGCGTGGGTCGGCATTGGCTGGCAGCTCGGCGTGCTGATGGCGGCCTTTATCACGCCGCCGCTGCTGACGCTTATCGGCTGGCGCGGCATGTTCCTGGTCGGGCTGCTGCCGGCGCTGGTCTCGTTTGCTATCCGCCGCGGCATGGGCGAGCCGGAAGCGTATCAGCGTCAGGTCAAGCAGGTGCCGTCGCTCTCTTTCCCGGCGCGCCTGAAGCTGCTGGTGCGCGATCGCACCACCGCCAAAGCCAGCCTCGGCATTTTTATTCTCTGTTCCGTGCAGAACTTTGGCTACTACGGGCTGATGATCTGGATGCCAAGCTACCTCTCCTCCAGCTTTGACTTCAGCCTGACCAAATCGGGTCTCTGGACGGCGGTCACCGTCGTCGGGATGACCTTTGGCATCTGGCTGTTTGGCGTGCTGGCCGACCGCTTTGCGCGCTGGAAAATTTTCCTGCTCTACCAGTTTGGTGCCGTGGTGATGGTGGTGGTCTACGCCCAGCTGCGCGATCCCACCATTATGCTGGTGACCGGCGCGATCATGGGAATGTTCGTTAACGGCATGATTGGCGGCTACGGTGCACTGATTTCCGATACCTTCCCGCCGCAGGTGCGGGCCACCGCGCAGAATGTCCTGTTCAACCTGGGTCGTGGCGTGGGCGGCTTTGGGCCGGTGGTGATAGGGCTGCTGGCCAGTCAGTTTTCGTTCACGGCGGCGATTACCCTGCTGGCGCTGATTTATCTGCTGGATATTGTGGCGACGCTGTTCCTGCTGCCGAAGAAGCAGGGTCAGGAAGATACGCTGGGCGCGATTGGCTGACAGACGGTGACCGGGGGATCGCTCTCCCGGCCATCAGGGCTTTCTGATACTGCTCAGCGTGCGCCGGGCTGGCACGATCAGTTCATCAGCGGCAGGAGCTGCCGATAGAGGGTTGCAAAGGTTTCCCGGCGTGAGCGGTACTCCGCCATTCTGCCGGGATCCGGCTGATGCCGCTGCACCCGCACCGGTGTCGGGACGGTGACGCTGGCATCCAGCGCCTGCTGTGCCAGCCTGGCCGCGCCCAGTGCCGGGCCAACCTCGCCGCCATGACAGTAATCCAGCGTCTGGCCGCTGATATCCGCCAGCATCTGACGCCACAGCGCACTGCGCGCTCCGCCGCCGATCAGCATAATGCTCTCTGGCTGAACACCACACTCATGCAGCACATCCATGCCCTGCGCCAGCGCAAAGCCGACCCCCTCCAGCACCGACCGCGCCAGCTCGGGACGACCATGCTGGTGGGTAAAACCAAAGAAGGCGCCGAGGGCGTTGGGATTGTTGTGCGGCGTGCGTTCACCGGAAAGATAGGGCAGAAACCAGAGTGGCGGCACCTCATCACGCGCCCGCGCGGCTTCATCCAGCAGCTCAGGCACATCCCGGCAGCCGGTCAGCGCCGCGGCCCAGTCCAGACAGGAGGCCGCACTCAGCATCACCGACATCAGATGCCAGCGCTGCGGCAGCGCGTGACAGAAGCTGTGAACGGCCTGCTGCGGATTGCTGAGATAGCCGTCGCTTACCACAAAATAGACGCCGGAAGTGCCCAGCGACAGCATCCCCTGGCCGGGTTCGGTCATGCCGACGCCTGTGGCGCCGGCGGCATTGTCGCCCCCGCCAGCGGCCAGCGGCACCGCGTTCATCTTCCAGCGTGTCGCCAGGTCAGCATGTAAGGTGCCGGTCAGGGCATTGCCCTCATAGAGTTGCGGCATCTGGTCGCGACTGAGATCGCAGGCGTGCAGCATCACATCGCTCCAGTCACGCTGCGCCACATCCAGCCACATCGTGCCTGCGGCATCTGACATATCCGTGGCGAAGTCGCCACTCATCCGCCAGCGCAGGTAATCCTTGGGCAGCAGCACGTGCGCGATCTGACGGAAGATGGCCGGTTCATGCTGCTGCACCCACAGCAGTTTGGGGGCCGTGAAGCCGGGCATCATCAGATTTCCGGTGATCGCCCGCGAATCCGGCACCTTCTGCTCCAGCTCACGGCACTGCGCCTCACTGCGTCCATCATTCCAGAGCATGGCCGGGCGTAAGACCTGGTTTGCGCTGTCGAGCAGCGTCGCTCCATGCATCTGTCCGCTCAGCCCGATGGCCTGCACGGCATCCAGATCCTGCTGTGCGCTCAGCGCCTGCATCGCCTGATCCAGCGCCTGCCACCAGCTTTCGGGATCCTGCTCGCTCCACAGGGGGTGTGGACGCGAAACCTGCAGCGGCGAGGTTTCTGTCGCCACCACGTTGCCCTGTGCATCCATCAGCACCACTTTGACGCCAGAGGTGCCTAAATCGATCCCGATATACATGCTCCGCTCCTGAAGATTCAGAAATCAAACAGATAGTGATTCACCAGATTTTCCAGCTGCTCCTGACGCCCGCTCTGATGCTGCGGATTGAGCTGCTGCTGCTGAGCATGCGCCGCCAGCGCGTCGAGGGAAAACTCGCCTTTCAGAATTTGCTGGCCGAACTCACCATTCCAGCCGCTGTAGCGCTGCGCCACACGCTTATCCAGCTCGCCATCACTGATCATGCGCGCCGCCACCTTCAGCGCCAGCGCCATCGTATCCATTGCCCCGATATGACCGTAGAAAAGGTCATATTTGTCGGTGCTCTGACGACGCACTTTGGCATCAAAGTTTAAACCGCCGGTGGTAAAGCCGCCCGCTTTAAGGATTTCGTACATCACCAGCGCGTTCTCTTCCACGCTGACCGGGAACTGATCGGTGTCCCAGCCACACTGCGGATCGCCACGGTTCGCATCCACCGAACCGAAAATGCCCAGCGCAATGGCGGTGGCAATTTCGTGATGGAAGGAGTGACCGGCCAGCGTGGCGTGGTTCGCCTCCACATTCACCTTGATCTCTTTCTCCAGCCCGAACTGTTTCAGGAAGCCATAAACCGTGGCGACATCGTAGTCATACTGATGTTTGGTCGGCTCCTGCGGTTTCGGTTCGATCAGCAGCGTGCCCTGGAAGCCGATTTTATGTTTATGCTCGACGACCATCTGCATAAAGCGGCCAATCTGCTCGCGCTCCTGCCGCAGATCGGTATTTAGCAGCGTTTCATACCCTTCACGTCCCCCCCACAGCACATAGTTTTCGCCGCCCAGCGTTTTCGTCGCCTGCATGGCGCTGCAGACCTGTGTCGCTGCCCAGGCAAAGACCGCCGGATCGGGGTTGGTCGCCGCACCTGCGCCATAGCGCGGATGGGTAAAGCAGTTAGCGGTGCCCCACAACAGTTTCACGCCGGTCTCCTGCTGTTTCTCCAGCAGCTTATCGGTCATGGCAGCAAAGTTTTCTTTGTAGCTTTGCAGCGAATCCCCTTCCGGTGAGACGTCCACGTCGTGGAAGCAGTACCAGGGCACATTCAGCTTGTGGAAGAACTCAAAGGCCACATCCGCCTTCTGCTTTGCCAGCTGCAATGCATCGCCGCTTTTCTGCCAGGGACGATCAAAGGCGCCGACACCAAACATATCCGCGCCGTTCCAGCAGAAGGTGTGCCAGTAGCAGGCGGCAAAGCGCAGATGTTCCGCCATGGTCTTGCCGAGGATCACCTCATCAGGATTGTAATGGCGGAAAGCGAGAGGATGCGTCGACTGGGGACCTTCATAACGAACCCGATCGATCTGATCGAAATAAGCGTGCATGGTTTGCTCCTTAGCATCAGTACCCGAATGGTCTGCGTTGAAGCCATATTTGATATGGGTGACTGACTCAGCTCAATTACGATATTTCACTCCGGGTTTCAGATAATTATTATTTGTGCGCTGGCTCGCAAAATAAGGCTATTCCACGCGGAGCGTCGCGCGCGGCATGGTTTCTCCGAAAAGGATGAAAATCCGATCGCGCTCATAAAAAAACAAATAAACCAAAAAACGTAATAGCCGGATAAAAATCAGTAATTGCTGTCATTCAGAAATAAGGGCAACAATTCATCCGCCTGGTTTATCGGCCTGAAACGAAAATAGCCTCAACCTACAGGATGATCACAATGAAGATGAAACATGCACTGTTTGCTGCCTGTGCGGCGCTGGCGCTGTTCAGCCAGACCAGCCTGGCGAAAGAAGTGAAGATCGGCATGGCAATTGATGATTTGCGCCTGGAGCGCTGGCAGAAAGATCGCGATATCTTTGTAAAACAGGCCGAGTCGCAGGGCGCTCAGGTGTTTGTTCAGTCTGCGAACGGCAATGAAGAAACCCAGATGTCGCAGATTGAAAATATGATCAATCGCGGTGTTGATGTGCTGGTCATTATTCCTTACAACGGTCAGGTGCTGAGTAACGTCGTCGCAGAAGCGAAGCGGGAAGGCATTAAAGTGCTGGCCTATGATCGCATGATAAATAATGCCGATATCGATTTTTATATCTCTTTTGATAATGAAAAAGTGGGTGAGCTGCAGGCCGAAAGCATTGTGAAACAGGTGCCTAAGGGCAACTATTTTTTAATGGGCGGATCGCCGGTGGATAATAATGCCCGCCTGTTCCGCGCCGGACAGATGAAAGTGTTAAAACCCTATATCGATAACGGCAGCATCAAAATTGTTGGCGATCAGTGGGTCGATGCCTGGCTGCCGGAAAATGCGCTGAAGATTATGGAAAATGCCCTGACCGCCAATGGTAACCATATCGATGCGGTGGTCGCCTCCAACGATGCCACCGCCGGGGGAGCGATTCAGGCGCTGAGCGCGCAGGGACTGGCAGGGAAAGTGGCCATCTCCGGCCAGGATGCCGATCTGGCGGCGATTAAGCGCATCAAAGCGGGCACCCAGACCATGACCGTTTACAAGCCGATCACCGAGCTGGCGACCGAAGCGGCGAAAATCGCGGTCGAGCTGGGCGATGGCAAAACACCCGCCAGCAACAGCACGCTGAACAACGGCCTGAAAGATGTGCCGTCGCGGCTGCTGAAGCCGATTCCGGTTAACAAAGACAATATCGAAAGCACCGTGGTGAAAGACGGTTTCCACAAACAGAGCGAACTCTGACCGCGCAAAGCGTGAGGGAGAACAGTCGATGCTGCTGGAAATGAAAAACATCACCAAGCGTTTCGGTGCCGTGAAAGCGCTGAATGATGTCAGCCTGCACCTGGAGGCGGGCGAAGTGATGTCGCTGTGCGGTGAGAATGGTTCAGGCAAATCGACCCTGATGAAAATCCTGTGCGGACTCTATCCGCACGGCGATTTCGAGGGGCAGATCCACTTCTCTGGCGACGAAATTCAGGCACAGACGATTCGCGATACCGAGCGTAAAGGCATCGTGATCATTCATCAGGAGCTGGCGCTGGTGCGGCAACTGACGGTGATGGAGAACATCTTCCTCGGTGCCGAACTGAGCCGGTTCGGCATGGTGGATGATGAAACCATGACCCTGCGCTGCCAGCAGCTGCTGGCGCGGGTCGGGCTTAACGTCTCTCCTGCCACCCGCGTGGGAGAGTTAGGTCTGGGCCAGCAGCAGCTGGTGGAGATTGCCCGCGCCCTTAACAAACAGGTCCGGCTGCTGATTCTGGATGAGCCGACCTCCTCCCTGACCGAGCAGGAGACGGAGGTGCTGCTCGGTATCATCCGCAATCTGCGTGAACACGGCATCGCCTGTATCTACATTTCGCACAAGCTGAATGAGGTGAAGGCGATCTCCGACACCATCTGCGTCATCCGCGACGGTCAGCACATTGCCACCCGTCCGGCGGCGGGCATGAGCGAAGATGACATCATCACCATGATGGTCGGCCGCGAGCTGACCGCGCTCTATCCTCATGCACCGCATGAGATCGGCGACCCGGTGCTGAAGGTGGAAAACCTCACCGCCTGGCATCCCGTCAACCGCCATATCCGCCGCGTCAACAACGTCTCTTTTACGCTGCGACGCGGTGAAATCCTCGGCATCGCCGGGCTGGTGGGCGCGGGCCGAACCGAAACGGTGCAGTGTCTGTTTGGTGTCTGGCCGGGCCGCTGGCAGGGCGACATCTGGATCAATGGTCAGCAGGTCAGCATCACCGACTGCCGCGCCGCGATTGCGCACGGCATCGCGATGGTGCCGGAAGATCGCAAAAAGGATGGCATCGTGCCGCTGATGGCGGTGGGCAAAAATATTACCCTGGCGGCGCTGGATCAGTTCAGTCACCGGCTCTCGACCCTGGATGAAGCGCAGGAGCAGCAGGCCATCAACGACGCGATCGGCCGGCTGCGGGTCAAAACCTCCTCGTCAGAACTGCCGATTGGCCGGTTAAGCGGCGGCAATCAGCAGAAAGCCATTCTGGCGAAATGCCTGCTGCTGAACCCGAAAATCCTGATTCTGGATGAGCCGACGCGCGGCATCGATGTGGGCGCGCGTCAGGAGATCTATCTGCTGATCAATGCGCTGGTTCAGCAGGGGATCGCCGTCATTGTGATTTCGTCTGAGCTGCCGGAAGTGCTGGGCCTGAGCGATCGGGTGCTGGTGATGCATGAAGGGCAGATCAAAGCCGATTTAGTTAACGATAACCTGACTCAGGAGCAGGTGATGGAAGCTGCCCTGCGGAGTGAACATTATGCTTAAAAGTGAAAGTACCCAAAGCCGCCTCTCCGGCACGCCGGGCAAACCGTCACCGGGCAGGTTCACGCTGCCTGACCTGCAGGTGCTGGTAATGCTGGGCGCGATTGTCGTGATTGCGCTGTTCTTTACCTGGACCACCGATGGCGCATGGCTCAGTGCGCGTAACGTCTCTAACCTGCTGCGTCAGACCGCCATCACCGGCATCCTGGCCGTCGGCATGGTGTTCGTGATTATCTCGGCGGAGATCGACCTGTCGGTGGGTTCGATGATGGGCCTGCTCGGCGGGGCCGCGGCGATATTCGACGTCTGGCTTGGCTGGCCGCTGCCGCTGACTATCGTGGTGACGCTGGTGATGGGGCTGCTGCTCGGCACCTGGAATGGCTGGTGGGTGGCCTACCGCAAAGTGCCGTCGTTTATCGTCACGCTGGCGGGGATGCTGGCGTTCCGCGGCATCCTGGTCGGGATTACCGACGGCACCACGGTGGCACCAATTACGCCGGGAATGTCGCAGATTGGTCAGAGCTATCTGCCGGATGGCGTCGGTTTCGGCTTTGGCTTTGTCGGTCTGGCGCTGTTTATGCTGTGGCAGTGGCGTCTGCGGCTGCGCCGTCAGCAGCTCGGGCTGCCGCAGGGCGCGGCCAGCGGCACGGTGGGCCGTCAGGCGATCACCGCGATTCTGGTGCTGGGGGCCATCTGGTTACTCAATGACTATCGCGGCGTGCCGACGCCGGTATTGCTGCTGGTCATGCTGTTGCTGGCGGGCATGTTTATGGCTACCCGCACCGCCTTTGGCCGTCGTATCTACGCCATCGGCGGCAATATCGATGCTGCGCGCCTCTCGGGCATTAACGTGGCGCGCACCAAGCTGGCGGTGTTTGCCATCAACGGCGTGATGGTGGCGATTGCCGGGCTGATCCTCAGTTCGCGGCTGGGCGCAGGCTCGCCGTCGGCGGGTAACATCGCGGAACTCGACGCGATCGCCGCCTGTGTCATCGGCGGCACCAGCCTGGCCGGGGGTGTCGGTTCCGTGGCGGGGGCGGTGATGGGTGCCTTTATCATGGCATCGCTGGATAACGGCATGAGCATGATGGATGTGCCGACCTTCTGGCAGTACATCGTCAAAGGGGCGATTCTGCTGCTGGCGGTGTGGATGGATACGGCCACGCGGCGTCGGGTGTAATCGCGCGGACGATCACATTGTGGCGCAAACAATTTTTTTGCCCCTGTCAGCCGTGCTATGCAATGCGCTGAGCATTTAAGGGAACGCGCCACCATGCATGACAAACGCTATCGCATTACCCTGCTGTTTAACGCCAACAAAGTATATGACCGCCAGGTTGTGGAGGGGGTCGGGGAGTATCTGCAGGCATCGCAGACTGACTGGGATATCTTCATCGAAGAAGATTTCCGCTGCCGCATCGACAACATCCGCGAATGGCTGGGAGATGGGGTGATCGCCGATTACGACGATCGCTCCATCGAAACCCTGCTGTCGAATGTCTCCGTGCCGATAGTGGGCGTCGGAGGCTCCTACCACCGGCCGCAAGATTATCCGCCGGTGCACTACATCGCCACTGACAACGCCGCGCTGGTAGAGAAAGCCTTTCTGCACCTGAAAGAGAAGGGGATCAACCGCTTTGCCTTTTATGGATTACCGGCCTCCAGCGGCAAGCGCTGGGCGCAGGAGCGGGAACAGGCGTTTCGCCAGCTGGTGGGGCGCGAGCGCTATCAGGGCGTGGTCTATCAGGGAATGGAAACCGCGCCTGCCAACTGGCAGCACGCCCAGAACCGGCTCGCCGACTGGCTGCAGACGCTGCCGCCGCAAACCGGGATTATCGCCGTCACCGACTCACGGGCGCGGCACCTGCTGCAGGCGTGCGAACACCTGAAAATTCCGGTGCCGGAGAAGCTTACGGTGATCGGGATTGATAATGAGGAGCTGACCCGCTATCTGTCGCGCGTGGCGCTCTCTTCCGTGGCGCAGGGCTCGCGGCAGATGGGCTATCAGGCGGCCAAGCTGCTGCACCGGCTGCTGGATAAGCAGCCCCTGCCGCTTCAGCGCATTCTGGTGCCGCCGGTAAAAGTGATCGCCCGCCGCTCGACCGACTTCCGCTCGCTGCGTGACCCGGCGGTAATTCAGGCGATGCACTACATCCGCTTTAATGCCTGCAAGGGGATCAAGGTGGAGCAGGTGCTGGATGCGGTCGGGCTGTCACGCTCCAATCTGGAAAAACGCTTCCGGGATGAAACCGGCGACACCATTCATGCAATGATCCACCGCGAAAAGCTGGAAAAAGCGCGCGAACTGCTCGCGTCTTCCTCGCTTAACATCAATGAGATCTCACAGATGTGCGGCTATCCCTCGTTGCAATATTTCTATTCGGTCTTCCGCAAAAGCTACGACACCACCCCGAAGGAGTACCGACAGCATCACGGGGAGAATGTGTTGTAGGGGAGAGTCTCTGCGGCCTCACACCCGCTGCTCACTCTGCTCCAGCACCGCCAGCGCCAGCCCGTTCGCCGGATCAATCCGGGTCGCGGGGAAGTGCAGCTGGGTGTGCGTGGCGGTAAAGGCGAAGGCGTTGCCCTGCGCCGTGTCGCGCACCGCTTTGCAGAAAAGCTCGCTGGCGCTCCACGGGCAATCAATGATGATGGTGGCGGGATTCAGCAGCAGCATGATCTGACTCAGCGCCGCACCGAGATAGCCCCCCGCCTGGGTCATCACCGTATCCACCACGCGTGGCGCGCTGTCGCGGTTCTGCCAGCTCAGGCCAGGCTGATGCTGCGCCAGCAGCTGATTCACGGCAGGTTTGCTGACCAGCGCCTCCAGACAGCCGCGCCGGCCACAGCTGCAGCGTGGTCCGCCGGGCTGAACGATCAGATGTCCCGCTTCACCCGCGGTCCAGCTGTGCCCGGTAAAGACGTCGCCATGCTGGATCAGTGCGCCGCCGATGCCCTCGGCAATCCGCAGATAAAAATGCCCGCTCTCCACGGAGAGTCCGTGCTGCTCGACGGCCAGCAGCGCCGCCGCTTTGACATTGTTCATGATGCGGATG
This sequence comes from Pantoea sp. EKM103V, assembly GCF_011800365.1. Lineage (NCBI taxonomy): Bacteria > Pseudomonadati > Pseudomonadota > Gammaproteobacteria > Enterobacterales > Erwiniaceae > Pantoea > Pantoea sp. EKM103V. The sequence continues at coordinate 48,000 of NZ_JAALFQ010000005.1, forward strand.
GGCAGGCGAACGTGTCTGCGCAGCGTGCTCAGCAGGTCAACATCCTGCCATTCAAGCGGCAGGGAGAGATGCATCCAGCCCCGGCGGGGATCGACGATGCCGGGAAAGCCAAGGCCGAAGCCAAGCAGATCGGGATAGCGCTCTGTCAGTTCCCGGCAGAGCATCGCCAGCTCCGCCAGCAGGCGGGTCGGGTTACTGGTATCGGTGCGCAGCGTCTGTTCCGCCAGCACCTGCGAAAAGTAGTCGCAGACCCGCCAGTGGATGACGTTGCGTTCCACCATAATGCCCGCGCTCTTGAGCTTTTCCGGCCGCAGGGCGATGCCGATTTTAGGCCGTCCGGCGGCCGCCACGCTGACCGGTCCCAGCTCCTCAATCAGCCCCTGATCCAGCAGGTCATCAATGATGAGTGAGACGGTGTTCTTACTGAGTTCCAGTGCCTCCGCCAGATCCTGACGCGACGTGACGCGCAGTTTACGTAACCGGGCCATTACCCGTTTCTGATTGTTCAGTCGCAGGAGTGCAGGGCCTTTGCCGTTTGTTTTCATCACGGATCCACCCAACAGAGGAGACAGATTTCAGTGTATCAGCCCGTGAGAAACGTTGATCTGACACTTTTGTGTGCTGTTTCACACAACCTCGTTATCAGGGATAACAATCGGCAGCAGGCGGGCGGGTAAGCGAAACGGTGCGCGTTTCGGATAAGAGGGAGGGAACGAGAGGGCAGCGGTGCGGCCATGGGGAGAGCCGCACCAGCGGACAGAGGCGCCAGCGCGCGGAGGAATTAATATTCGTCGCCGCGCACCCGGCTGCGGTAACTTTCCCAGTCAAACCGCACCCACAGGCTGTTGCCAAGCCGCATACGATCCATCACGCGCTCGCCCAGCAGGGCATTCATACCGGCATGGTCGAGGTTCGATAACATGCCGGTCGGGCGTTTGGAGGAGGAGCGGCGATCGACGATCTGGTTGATAATCACTTTTTCATAGCGCGATTCGCTCTGCATACCGATCTCATCGATCACCAGCAGGTCAACACTGCTCAGATCCTGAATCAGCCGCTCTTCGGTAATGCCGCTGCTGCCGCTGAAGGTGCCCTTCATGCTTGACATCAGGTCGGCGACCGTCACGATCAGCACGCTTTTGCCGCGCAAGATCAGGTCATTGCCGATCGCCGCAGCCAGATGGTTCTTACCGGTGCCGGGACGTCCTGAAAAGACAAAGCTGGCGATGCTGCCGTCAAATTCTGCGGCATACTGCCGTGCCAGCTCCAGCGCCTTACGCTGGCCCTCATTCTCAACCCGGTAATTATCAAACGAGCAGTTGATATGCAGTTCGCGAATACCGGAACGGCCCATCACGCGCTGCATTTTCATGGCGCGGTTCTCGCGTACTATCGCCTCTGAGCGCAGGCGACCCTGCTCCTGATTCCACGCCAGCAGCTCCTGGCCATTGGCAAATTTGGGGCGGGTGCCTTCAGGCATCATTTTTTTCAGACGGCTAAAGAGATCGTTTGGCGTTTTCATCATTCACCTCGGAAACCATCGGGAATGGTACGGTCAGGATCGGGCAACTGGGTGATATCACGCTTCGGTTGCCCGCCATTTGCGGCGCGGTTCATCTGGATGCTGCGCGCCAGTTTCTGCTGCCACTGGACATGATGGAACATCCGGCCTTCCGCCTGCCAGTAGGCGACAAAGGCCGCCAGCTCGCCCGGCGTGACGGCTTCAGCCAGCGCCACGCCCCAGATCGCGGCCTGGCGCGTAAAGTCGGCATCCGGCTGCCAGCCCGGATACATGGCGAACTTCCCGGCCGGTGTGTGGATCGCGGCGGGCGCATCGTCATACAGGCTGTCATCCAGCGCCACATCATTCGGTTGCCGGGCGGCAGCTTCCAGCGCCAGCAGCTCGGCCAGACGCGCCGGGGTGATGGCATACATCACCGGCGCATAGTTATCTAACACCGCCAGCGTGCCCTTTTCCGCCTGCTGCAGGGCAGTCAGCGGATCCTGTCGGAAGGCATCCAGGCCAATGAGCGTTGAAGTTAAGATTTTAGCTGACATGAAAAGACCTGAGGTTAACGAACACCTTGCGCCGGGAACCTGTCGCCGGCGCAGAAGGGGTTATTGTACCTTTTTTAACGGAGGGGATCGCTTAAAAAGCAGGAGTGCGGGTCAGTGTGAGGTCACCGGCGACGTGGCATGGCGGGCCGGTACAGATTCCGGTGCGCGCACGGTAAGGGCGGCAGCGGCGGGGCGGGTCTGCCATACATAGCGAACCGAGGCGAGCCAGCACAGACTGTATCCCAGCAGCTCAGTCCCCTCTTCGGCCATGTTTTTCACCACCCGGTTGTAATCCCCCAGCATCAGGTGTTGCCACAGCACATGCACACCAAACAGTCGGGAGAAGACCAGCACCACTAAAAAGCCGGAGGCCATGACCGGCCAGCTGCGGTGCTGCACCAGGGCAGCCAGCGCATGCACGCTTTTTTTCGGCGTGCGCAGCGCGACGGCCAGTGAGCCCGCGGTGACGGCCAGCGCAAACCAGACCCAGCTGCCATGCTGAATGGCATCAAACACGAAGTCGAGTTCACGGATCAGCATACAGGCGTAAAAACCGGCGACCAGAGTCAGCGCGCCGCGCTGATCGGGACGGCGTCGGGCCGCGATAAAAAAGAGTGCGGCGATGGTCGCCAGCATCACTTCCTGAGTGGTTTCGGTGAATGAGGTCTCATGCAGTGCGTCGTTCATCCAGGCGACGTCGATGTAGACAGGAACGATGGTGAGGGCAAGAAACAGCGCTGCCAGCAGAAAAACCGCGATTTCGCGGCCAATAAGAGTGAGATCGTTGCGCATAGTGTTACCAGTATAATGATTAGCAGGCTCATTATATTTTAAACGCCCGACCGCCTTTCTCTTTTTATGCCCCGCTCAGAAGCTGGCGCTGAAGCCGAAGCTGTAAAGTTGCTGTTCCTGATTATTCAGCGCTTCGTTTTGTGAAAATGAGGCGAAAGCCGCCAGATTGTCGTTCAGCGGCAGCTGCGCCCCGATACTCAGATCGATGCCCTCACTCTGATCCGGGCCGTTCGTCGCCTCGCGGCGGGGAGTCTGGGGCGTCTCCGCCAGCAGATAGCGATAGCTGAGCTGCGCCCAGGGCGATATCCATCCCTGCTGCGAATCGATGCGCCAGCCGACGCTGGCACTCTGCTCGCGACTCTGCTGATCGCTGTAGTCACATTGCAGACAGTTTATGGGTTGCGGATCGACGGCATACTGCGCCACCGGCCCGGTGGTGAGCGACGGCGCAACAGGCATCTCCACGCCAGCCCGGTAGCGTTTTCCCAGCGGGGTGGTGCCTGCGCTGCCGGTTTCACTGTGCAGCGCGATGGGTGAGGCGGTGGGAGAGTTAATGGCGGCTTCAAACAGGGCGCGGTTTTCGTCACTGAAGGTGAGGGGCGTCAGCGCGATCTTCTCTGCCAGTATCGTGTCGTAGTCCGGCAGAAAGTCGGCGTGCGGCGGCGCAGAGAGGCCGCTCCGGGCAAAAGCCGGTGCCATTAAGATTAACAGCCATGCAGCACAGCAGGTTCTCAGACCTTTCCAACCGCTTTTCGGCGACATCTCTTCTCCAGGCAGGGCTGAAGTTATTATCCGGCGTCGTAATTAAAATTCGCGCTGTCTCTGTTATTTAACCGCTGATCGTTTAACTATCAACCGATTAATTTTAAGATCAAGCGGACCGCTAAAATATTCTCGTTAAAAGGAACAAAGCGATGCAACGATGTGGTTGGGTAACACAGGATCCCCTCTATCTGGCTTATCACGACAGGGAATGGGGGGTGGCGCAGAGAGACAAGCGTGCGCTGTTTGAGATGCTCTGTCTGGAAGGACAGCAGGCGGGACTCTCCTGGATCACCGTGCTGAAAAAGCGGGAACATTATCGCGCGGCGTTTCACCAGTTTGATCCGCAGGCGATTGCGCAGATGGACGCGCCAGCGATCGACCGGTTGCTGCTGAACAGCGGCATTATCCGCCATCCCGGCAAAATCGCCGCCATTATCGCGAATGCCCGCGCTTACCTGGAAATGGAGGCGAAAGGTGAGGATTTCAGCCAGTTCGTCTGGCAATTTGTCGATAACGTGCAAATCGTTCACCATTACCCCGACTACAGCCTGGCCCCCACCACGTCAGAGCAGGCCATTGCGCTCTCAAAGGCGTTAAAGCAGCGTGGTTTTAAATTCATCGGCCCGACAATCTGCTATTCCTTTATGCAGGCCTGCGGGCTGATAAACGATCATCAGAGCAACTGTTTCTGCCATCCTGATGCCATTACCCGCTGATTCTCCATAAATCAGGATTTTTCCTCATACATCCCTGTTCCACAGGCGGCATAATCGTGCCACTTATGGGGAAGGTTTTCCCCAGTGTCTCGACTGTAAGGGAACAAAAATGCAGAAGAAATTAATCGCGATCACCCTGTTACTGAGCGGCAGCCTGGCCCTGCCTGGCTGCACCACCAATCCTTACACCGGTGAATCACAGGCGGGTAAGTCAGGCGTAGGCGCGGGCCTGGGCGCATTAGTGGGTGCCGGTGTCGGCGTGCTTTCATCGTCGAAGAAAGATCGCCGTAAAGGTGCCCTGATTGGTGCCGCAAGCGGCGCGGCACTGGGCGGTGGCGTGGGCTACTACATGGACGTGCAGGAAGCGAAACTGCGTGACAAGATGCGCGGCACTGGCGTCAGCGTGACCCGTAATGGCGATAACATCGTCCTGAACATGCCCAACAATGTCACCTTCGACTCCAGCAGCAGCAATCTGAAACCCGCAGGCGCAAACACCCTGACCGGTGTTGCAATGGTGCTGAAAGAGTATCCAAAAACGGCGGTAAACGTCGTGGGTTACACCGACAGCACCGGCACCCGTGCGCTGAATATGCGTCTCTCTCAGCAGCGTGCTGAAAGTGTCGCCAGCGCGCTGATCGTGCAGGGCGTGGCCAGCGATCGCCTGCGTACGCAGGGTGCAGGCCCGGATAACCCGGTTGCCACCAACAGCACCGAAGCCGGCAAAGCGCAAAACCGTCGTGTTGAGATCACACTCACCCCGCTGGGCTAGCCGTGGTCGCCCCCTCTCGGGGGCGCCCTTTTTTCTGGAAAGTCTCACGTTAAAAGCACCAGAAAGCGTTCTGTGGATAGAGCCAGCAGAGGCTTTATGGTAGCCTGATCAAAAATTGATCAGTGGAAATTCCCCTATGTCTCTTAAAGCCATCGCGGCGGTTTTAGGTCTCTCTGTCACCACCGTCAGCCGCGCCCTCAATGGTTACCAGGATGTCGCTCAGGAGACGCGTAAACGCATCGAAGCGGAGGCGCAACGGCGCGGCTACCGGCCTAATGCGGCGGCCAGACGGCTGAAAACCGGTCGCGCTAACGCGGTGGGCCTGGTCTGTCCGCCGGGAGCTTCGCCTCTGAGTGGCAGCGATTTCAGCGATATGTTACTGGCACTCGAGCATCACTTGGGCGGTTATGATATTAACCTGCTGCTGCTGACAGATAAGCAGCAGAACCCTCCGGCGCTCACCCGCCTGTTGCGCAGCGGGGCTGTTGATGCCCTGATTATCGGCCACACCCGGCCAGATGACTGTCGGCTTCATGCGCTGCTGCAGACCGATTTTCGCTTTCTGACGCTGGGTCGCAGCGATCTGCCCGCCACCTATGCCTGGTTTGATGTTGACCACCTTGCCGGTTCGCAGCTGGCGGTGGAGTGGTCGCTGGCACAGGGACGGCGGCGGATCGCCTGGCTTGGCAGTGAGGAGAACAGCAGCCGCGCGCGCGACCGGCGTCAGGGCTATCTGATGGCGCTGGGTGATCTCGCGCCTTATGCGATGGCGGCAGTGGCACCGACGCGCCGTGCCGGCTATCAGCAGACCCGGCAGTGGCTGGCAGAGGGGCCGATACCGGAGGTGATCATCACCGACTGTGGTGCGCTGGCGGAAGGCGCGGCTGTGGCGCTGCATCAGGCCGGACGCGCAGGGGGTGAGGATGCCATCCTGCTGGCAGGCTGGGAGGGATTACCGGGGGATGCGATTCTCGATCATCCCATTGTCGCGATTCGTCAGGCAACGCCACATCAGGCTGGAGAGCAGGTGGCGGAGATGATTGTCCGGCTGATCGAGGGGGCGCCGCCGGAGACGTTACAAACCCTGTGGCAGCCCTGGCTGCAATTACCGGCGTAGCGCTTTTTGCTCCGGGCTGCGCTTGTGCTAGTCTCTGCCGAATTTATAATTTTGCAGGATATCTCATGAAAACCAGGCCGCCTCGCGCCACCATCAGCGATGTTGCTCACGCGGCTCGGACCGGTAAAACCAGCGTTTCACGTTATCTGAACGGTGAACTACATCTGCTCTCCGCCGATCTGAAAGCGCGGATTGAACAGGCGATAGCGGACCTCAGCTATCGTCCGAGCCAGATGGCACGCGGTCTGAAACGCGGGCGTACGCGCCTGATTGGGCTGATTATCGCCGATATCACTAACCCCTATTCCGTCGATGTCATGAGTGGCATTGAAGCCGCCTGTCGTGAGCAGGGCTTTACGCTGCTGATGTGTAATACCAACAACGAAGTGGATCTGGAGCAGCACTACCTCCAGCTGCTGAGCAGTTATCAGGTTGAAGGCATCGTGGTTAATGCGGTCGGGATGCGCGAAGAGGTGCTGAATCATCTGCAGCAGTCCCTGCTGCCGATGGTGCTGATTGACCGCAAAATCCCCGATTTTCCCTGCGATGTGGTGGGCCTGAACAACGCCGAAGCCGCCGAAACCGCTACGCGCCATCTGGTCGACAATGGCTATGAGGTATTGATGTTTCTCAGTGAACCGCTGGGCAGTGTCAATACGCGCCGCGAGCGTCTGCAGGCGTTCCGCCATCTGCTGGCGGCGCATCCGCAGGTTGAGCATCAGAATGTGGAAGTGGTGCTGCATCAGCCCGATGCGCTCGACGCGGCGCTGCTGGCATTTCATCAGCAGCATGCGGGCAAACGCTGTGCGGTGATGGTCGCCAACGGGGCGCTGACGCTGCAGGTGGCGCGATCGCTGCAGCGACTCAACCTGCAGTGGGGCCGCGATATCGGCCTGCTCGGTTTCGATGAGCTGGAGTGGGCGGCGCTGGCCGGTGTCGGGATTACCACGCTGAAACAGCCGACCTGGCAGATTGGCTTCAGCGCGCTGGAGCGACTGATTGCCCGTATTGATGGCAGTGACCTGCCGGTTGCCGAACAGGTGTTCTCCGGCGAGCTGATCGTTCGCGGCTCCAGCCAGCCGCTTCCCTGAGGTTCAGGTTTGTTCTTACTTCGGGCTGAGCGGGCAAATCAGAGAGTGTGTCGTTAAGGTATTGTCGAAAGGGACGAAAGAAGCCTGCTCAGGACAGGCTTCTTACTGGCTTACAAAGGCAGGCCGGAGAGAGTTAAATTAACAGCACACACGCTGAGAGGGCCTGGGCCTGGCGTCGAGAAAACTTTTATATTATCAAACCATTCATCCGGGCTTCCCCGAAGATAATAAAGTTTTTTTCTGGCTCGCCTGAATCACTCATATTCACGGAGCCAGCAACGCGTTCGGCTTCTGACTTATCTATGTTTCTCATTCCGATCTCCTTAATTTGCATCCGTGTAGTCGTATATTTTCGATAACCTTTTCTAAGGATTCCTGCCTGAGGATGTCGCCCGTTAATAGCGTTACGGGCAGATTATTATATTCTTTTCTTACTTTTATTTTGTCTATCTCTTTTTTCTGCCAAAGACCGCATGCCGCCCAGGCTTTACCTTCAGGTGTGGCGGTTGCAGATTCCATCACACTTTCAAATATCTTTACAGAGTTGTTATCTTTTAAAGCTTTTCCATATATCAGTTGTTGCGGCATTTCCTTCGCAATAAATCCATTGAAGCCCATCGAAAATAGAGTGGCAGTGGAGAGTTCCTTTTCTATGTCCTGATCGGGTTGGGCTGAAACCGTTGTTAATCCTGAAGCAAGTAATAGTGTTATTAAAATCCATTTCATCTGCAAAACCTCCGTTTGCTATCTTATTACCGACTATAAATGACGCTGAGCAATAATAGGATGGAAATAAAGGAATTAAATTTAACAGCATCATAAAATGACGGTTTTTGTTTTTTCCGATCCGTTTTTGCATTAATCCCGCTAACGCTTTTCAGTGACGATGACTTCATAGCTATCCGGATCCCTCTTAACATGATAAAAATCTTCACTTTTTTCATTCAGCGGATCTGACTGAAATGCACTTAGCGTACAATCCTGCGTTTGTAAGCCTCAGACCTCTCTTCGTGCTCGCTTCGTGAGCACGATCATAGTTTCACAGTTTGCTGCTTTGCTTTGGAACCGGTTCCATTTAGGGTTTTTGTATCCGCTACGCGCAAAAACCTGCCATGGAGCAGAACATGAAACCTGACATCATTGTGGTGACCGCCGCTTATGGCCATGCGCAGATCGCCGCACTCGGCGGCCAGACTTCGCTGCTGCCGATCATTCAGCAGGCTGGTGCTGATGGCGTCGAAATCCGCCGCGAACTGCTTGATGACGCGGCGCTGGCCGATCTGCCCGCACTGGCGCAGGCGGTGGCACAGCATCAGCTTCAGGCCAGCTATTCGGTGCCCGATACGCTGTTTTGTGACGGCGGCGAAATCAATCCGCGCATAACCCACTACGTTGAAGAAGCACGCCAGTTAAATGCGCAGCGGCTGAAAGTCGCGCTGGGACATTTCACCGGTGCACTTCACCGTGAAACGCTGCAGGCGCATCTGGCAGCACTGCCGTGTGAACTGACGGTGGAAAACGATCAGACCGAACAGGGCAAACTCGCACCCTCCGTCGCGTTTTTCACGGCGATCAGGGAAGCCGGGCTACCGATCACGATGACCTTCGACATGGGGAACTGGTGCTGGACCGGCGAAAACGCCTTCCAGGCCGCGCAGCAGCTGGCCGCGCAGGTCGGCTATGTGCACGTCAAAGCCGCCGTTCCGCATCAGGAGAGTTTCCGGGCAATTGCGCTGGATGAGGCGGACGCTGGCTGGCGTGACCTGCTGCAACAGCTGCCCGGCTCGGTGCCGCGCGGTATTGAATTTCCGCTGGAAGGCGACGATCTGATTGCGGTGACGCGCCACTATGTGTCGCTGCTGCGCAATGTGTAAGGAGTAAAAATGAGTCATCACACCCAATATCACAACGGTCCGCTTGATGTGGTCACCATCGGCGAAGCGATGGCGATGTTTGTCGCCCGTGAAACCGGCGATCTCGCCGCCGCAGAGACCTTTGTTAAACGCGCAGCAGGCGCAGAACTCAATGTCGCGACCGGCCTGGCGCGTCTTGGCCTGAAAGTGGGCTGGGTCAGCCGGGTTGGCGATGACGCTTTTGGTCGCTTTATCTGCCAGCAGCTGAAAAAAGAGGGTATTGACCACGCCCGGGTCACGGTCGATAACCGTTATCCCACCGGTTTCCAGCTGAAATCCAAAGTCGATGATGGCTCTGACCCGCTGGTCGAGTATTTCCGTAAAGGCTCGGCGGCCAGCCATCTGTCGGTTGACGATTTTGACGCGGACTACTTTGGCTCGGCTCGCCATCTGCACCTCAGCGGGGTGGCGGCAGCGCTCTCAGAGAGTTCACTGGAACTGCTGAAGCACACGGCCAAAGAGATGCGCGCGCGCGGGAAAACCATTTCGTTTGATCCGAATCTGCGGCCGGTGCTGTGGCGCAGTGAAGAGGAGATGCGTAAGCAGCTCAATCTGCTGGCGGAGTATGCCGACTGGGTACTGCCAGGCGAAAAAGAGGGGCTGATCCTGACCGGCTACCGTCAGCCGGAAGCGATTGCAGATTTCTATCTCGATAAGGGTGTGAAAGCGGTCGTGATTAAAACTGGTTGTGACGGCGCCTGGTATAAAACCGCACAGGGTGAACAGGGACAGGTGGCGGCGATAAAAGTCGACAACGTGGTCGACACCGTAGGGGCCGGTGACGGTTTTGCCGTTGGCGTGATCAGCGCCCTGCTGGAAGGTCAGACGCTGCCGCAGGCGATTCGCCGCGGCAATAAAATTGGTTCGATGGCGATTCAGGTCATTGGTGACAGCGAAGGTCTGCCGACGCGTCAGCAACTGGGCGACGAGTAGTTCACGCGCCCCTCTACAGACACAGGAGTTCCCGATGAAAAAGCAGACAATCGCGCCAAAACGCTGGTGGTTCATCATGCCCATCGTGTTTATCACCTACAGCCTGGCGTATCTCGATCGTGCAAACTTTAGCTTCGCCTCTGCCGCCGGGATTAATGACGATCTTGGCATCACCAAAGGCATGTCCTCGCTGCTGGGCGCGCTGTTCTTCCTGGGATACTTCTTTTTCCAGATCCCGGGCGCAATCTATGCCGAACGCCGCAGCGTGAAGAAACTGATTTTCGGCTGCCTGATCCTGTGGGGTGGCTGTGCATCGCTGACCGGTGTGGTCAGCAACATTCCGATGCTGGCAGCGATTCGCTTTGTGCTGGGCGTGGTGGAAGCAGCGGTGATGCCGGCCATGCTGATTTACATCAGCAACTGGTTTACCAAATCGGAACGTTCGCGCGCCAATACCTTCCTGATCCTGGGGAACCCGGTCACGGTGCTCTGGATGTCGGTGGTATCGGGCTATCTGATCGAATCCTTCGGCTGGCGTGAGATGTTTATCATTGAAGGGATTCCCGCGGTCATCTGGGCGATTGCCTGGTGGTTCCTGGTGCAGGATAAGCCGTCTCAGGCGCGCTGGATGAGCGATGCAGAGAAAGCGGCCCTGCAGGCTGAGCTGCAAAAAGAGCAGGAAAACATCAAGGCGGTGCGTAACTACGGTGAAGCGTTCCGCAACCGCAATGTGATCATCCTCTGCCTGCAATATTTTGCCTGGAGCATCGGTGTGTATGGCTTTGTGCTGTGGCTGCCGTCGATTCTGCGTAACGGTACGCAGATGGGCATGGTTGAAGCGGGCTGGCTGTCAGCGGTGCCTTATCTGGCGGCGACCATTGCGATGGTCGTGGTCTCCTGGGCGTCGGACAAAACCCAGAATCGTAAGCTGTTTGTCTGGCCGCTGCTGCTGGTGGGGGCGCTGGCGTTCCTTGGCTCTTACCTGGTCGGCTCAAGCAACTTCTGGGCCTCCTACACCCTGCTGGTGATTGCCGGTGCCGCGATGTATGCGCCTTACGGACCGTTCTTCGCCATTATTCCTGAGATGCTGCCACGCAACGTCGCGGGCGGGGCAATGGCACTGATCAACAGTATGGGTGCGCTGGGGTCATTTATCGGTTCATGGATCGTCGGCTATCTTAATGGGGCGACCGGCAGCCCGGCAGCCTCCTACATCTTTATGGGTTCGGCTCTGCTGGTGTCGGTGTGGCTGACGCTGATTGTGAAACCGGCGCAGAACAAAGCGCCGCCGCTGCGGGGCGCAAAACCGGCCTGAAAGCGTAAACGCTGAAGCGGGCTGGCCCGGTGCAGCTCCACAACGCCTGCACCGTTCGCACAGGCCTTGCCGGGCCTGTACGGAGGCCACCCGGGCGTAAACGTCAGCCTCTGTTTTCTCCGGGCGGCCCGCAAGCCGCCCGCTACTTATTTGTTTGATCGGGAGCCACTGAATGAAACCCGCTGTAATTCTCTATAAAAAACTGCCTGACGACCTCTATGCGCGCCTGGCTGAACAGTGTGACGTGACGGAAGTGAGCAATCTTTCGCCAGAGAGCCAGCAGCAGCATGCTGCGGCGTTCCGCCAGGCCGAGGGCCTGCTGGGATCGGGCGGAAAAGTGAATGGCGAGCTGCTGGCGAACATGCCTAATCTGCGCGTCTGCTCCAGCGTCTCGGTGGGCTATGACAATTTCGACGTGGCAGCGCTGAATGCGCGTCATGTGGTGCTGATGCACACCCCGACCGTGCTGACGGAAACCGTGGCTGACACCATGATGGCGCTGGTGCTGAGCACCGCACGTCGGGTGCCGGAGCTGGATGCCTGGGTCAAAGCGGGCCACTGGCAGAAGAGCATCGGACCGGCGCAGTTCGGCATCGACGTACACCATAAAACGCTGGGCATTCTCGGCATGGGACGGATCGGGATGGCGCTGGCGCAGCGCGCCCACTTTGGCTTCGGCATGAAAATCCTCTACAACGCGCGCCGTGAGCATGAGGAGGCGCAGTCGCGCTTTGGCGCGCAGCGCTGCGAACTGAAAGAGCTGCTGCAGCAGAGTGATTTTGTCTGCATCAGCCTGCCGCTGACTGACGAAACCCACCATCTGATTGGGGCCGCCGAGCTGGAACTGATGAAGCCGGATGCGGTACTGATCAACGCCGGTCGCGGGCCGGTGGTGGATGAGAAGGCGCTGATCGCCGCGCTGCAGGCGGGCAAACTGCACGCCGCCGGGCTGGATGTGTTTGAGCAGGAGCCGGTTCCTGCCGACTCTCCGCTGCTGTCGCTGCCGAACGTGGTGACGCTGCCGCACATCGGTTCTGCCACCCACGAAACCCGCTACGGCATGATGCAGGATGCGGTAGAGAATCTTATCGCCGCGCTCGGCGGAAACGTCGATAAAAACTGCGTTAACCCTCAGGCGCTGAAATAATCGCCACGCCTTTCCATTGCGCCCGCCGATGGCGGGCGTTATGGTGAACCCCCGATTCGCAATCACAAATTTTTAACCGCTATGTCCTTTTCTCAGTTCGGCGACAAATTTACCCAACATTCCGGCATTTCACGTCTGATGGAAGATATGGGCGCAGGCCTGCGTACGCCCGGCACCATCATGCTTGGCGGCGGTAATCCGGCGCAGATCCCGGCCATGAACGACTACTTTCAGCAGCTGCTGCAGCAGATGCATGAGGAGGGCAAACTCAGCGAAGCACTGTGCAATTACGACGGCCCGCGCGGCAAAGCGACGCTGCTGGAGTCGCTGGCCGGGCTGCTGCGCGACCAGCTTGGCTGGCCGATTACCGCGCAGAATATCGCGCTGACCAACGGCAGCCAGAGCGCCTTCTTCTATCTGTTTAACCTGTTTGCCGGTCGCCGCGCCGACGGCAGCAAAAAGCGGGTGCTGTTTCCGCTGGCGCCTGAGTACCTCGGCTATGCGGATGCCGGTCTGGAAGAGGAGCTGTTTGTGTCGGCGAAGCCGAACATTGAGCTGCTGCCGGAGGGACAGTTTAAATATCATGTCGATTTCGAGCATCTGCCGATGAACGATGAGGTCGGGCTGATCTGCGTCTCGCGTCCGACCAACCCCACCGGCAACGTGATCACCGATGAGGAGCTGATCCAGCTGGATGCGCTGGCGCAGCAGCATGATGTGCCGCTGCTGATCGACAATGCCTACGGCGTGCCGTTCCCCGGCATCATCTTCAGCGAAGTGCGTCCGCTGTGGAATCCCAACATTATTCTCTGCATGAGCCTGTCGAAACTTGGCCTGCCGGGCGCGCGCTGCGGCATCATTATCGCAGATGAGAAGACCATCTCTGCGCTGAGCAACATGAACGGCATCATCAGCCTGGCCCCCGGCAGTATTGGCCCGGCCATCGCCAATGAGATGATTCGTCGCGGCGATCTGCTGCGGCTCTCCGAAGAGGTGATTAAGCCGTTTTATCAGCAGAAGGTTGCGCAGACGATTGCGATCCTGCGCCGCCATCTGTCAGCAGAGCGCTGCCTGATCCACAAGCCGGAAGGGGCGATTTTCCTCTGGCTCTGGTTCCGCGATCTGCCGATCACCACGGAAACGCTCTATCAGCGGCTGAAAGCGCGCGGGGTGCTGATGGTGCCGGGCCACTTCTTCTTTCCGGGGCTGGAGCAGGCGTGGCCGCACACCCACCAGTGTATGCGGATGAACTACGTGCCGGATGCGGAGAACATCGAGCGGGCGGTGCAGATTCTGGCGGAAGAGGTGGAGAACGCCTGGCGCGACAGCTAAGCCTGCGCGTCGGTTAACGACAGCTGGCACCACTGCGCCAGCTGTCGGATCGCCTGTTCCACTTCCGCATTCCAGCCAAAACCGGCATTCAGCCGGAAACAGTGATCGTAGCGCTGGTCGGTGGCAAAAATATGGCCCGGCGCAATCCCGATGCCCGCGTTGCGCGCCTTCAGAAACAGCTCGCGCACGTTCAGCGCCTGCGGCGGCATGGCGACCCACAGCACATATCCCCCTTCCGGGTCGGAGACCGTTGTCCCGGCCGGAAATTCCCGCAGCACCGACTGACGCATTTCGCTGATTTGCCGCGCCAGTTCGCGCCGCAGCTTGCGCAGGTGAGCATCATAGCCGCCGCTGCGCAGCAGTTCCGCCACCGCGGCCTGCGACAGCACCGAGGTGCCCATGGTGGAGGTATATTTCAGCGAGGCGATCTTACGCATGTAGTTGACGCTGTGGACCCAGCCGATGCGGATGCCGGGTGCCACGGTTTTCGAGAAGCCGCTGCAGAGAATTGCGTTGGGGCTGAAGGCGCGCATCGGGAAAGGGCGACGCTCACCAAAGGCGGTATCGCCAAAAATATCATCCTCAATGATCACCACATCGTTTTCATCGGCCTGGCGCGCAATATAGGCTTTCTGCTCGTTGGGAATGCTTTTTCCCAGCGGATTGTTGACGTTGCACAGCGTCAGAAAGACCCGCACCGCTTTGCGCTGAAACAGACGGGTGAGGGTTGCCACATTCACATAGCCTTCCGGCCCGGCTTCCACTTCAATCACCCGTAAATTGAGGTTATGCAGCATCTGCAGCAGGACGAAATAGCAGGGGGACTCCACCGCCACCACATCGCCTGGCTGGGTGGTGGCACGCAGTGACAGCGAGATCGCCTCAATGCAGCCGTTGGTGATCAGAATATCGTCGGCGCTGATATTGCAGCCGTAATCGACCGCGCGCCGGGCAATCTCCGTTTTCAGCGGCGCATAGCCGGTGCCCTTCACCGTGTTACCGAGCAGGGCGGGTTTGCTGTAACCCATCTGGCGCATCAGCAGGCCAATCCGCCTGATCGGATAGAGGGCACTGTCGCCGTTCGCCAGATCGAGGCGCACCCGGCAGTCTGATCCGAGCATCGCCAGATGCAGTTCGGTCTGCTCATCCAGCGGGGCGATGGCGCGCGGCTGTTCGCTGACGGCGGGTAACGCACGCGAAGCGGGCCGCTGTGGGGCAACAAAAAAACCCGACTTCGGGCGGGCGACGGCGTAGCGCTCATCTTCCAGCGTACGCAGGGTTTTCAGGGCGGTGGTGAGGCTGACATTGTACTGTGTCGCCAGGGTGCGCACCGAGGGCAGACGGCTGTCGGGTGCCAGTGAACCGGCATGGATCGCCTGTTTAATCTGTTCTGCTATCTGGCGATAACGGCTGCTCTGACTCTCCTGTTCCCCGATAACCCCGGTCATCTGTTCCACCCCATATCGCGCTGATCTGTGCATATTCAACAGAGTACATTCAAAGTACTTTAGGCTGCATCTCTTAATTATTCATGACGCTAAACGGCGCACAGCGCCCGGCTGCCGTCGGGCCTGTGGCCATAACGGCAGGCCGTTCACCTAAGGAAAATGTGAAAGATGAATAATCTGCCCGCCATGATGAAAGCAATGGAAGCGTATCTCTCACCGGCCATCATCGCGTCGGCTCAGCGCTGTTCGGCCCGTCTGCTGGCGGCGTTACCCGATAAGCAGCCTGAGAACAACCGCGTCCTGCTCGCCTATGGCGGCGGCAAAGACAGCAGCTACATGGTGGCTTACGTGCGCTACATTCAGGGGCTGATCTGGCAGCAGCAGGGCACCACCTTTCATCTGCGGGTCAGCACCAACCGTCACGCGGCGATGAACCAGAGCGTCATGGATAATATTCATCGCGTTTATCAGTCGCTGGCGATGCATGACGATGAACGGGTGACCTGTCTGGTGGTGGATGGTCTGCTGATCCGCCCTTTCGCCCGCGATCTGCCGATGCCGGACAGCGTGCGTGAGCAGAACCGCAACGATGTGCTGATGAATGGCCACCGCTTTCGCGCCGATGCGCGCTCCACCTTCTGCAACGCCTGCAACCTCAGCATGGTCAACTCCTTTGGCCTGGCGGCGGACTACAACGGCGGGGTGGATATGATTATCACCGGCGATTCGCCGCAGGAGCAGGCCGCCTATGTTGCCTGGGCGCGGCACCTCTCACGACTGTTTGATGCGCCGGTCGCGGAAAAAAGCCGTGGCTTCAGCGGGTTCCTGCAGACGCTGGATGGCGTCGCAGAGCGCTACTTCAGTGATATTTACGGGGCCGGCCAGCTCACTCCCGCGCACCGCATCACCCACCAGCTGGCGCGCGATCCGCTCTTCTTCAATATCTATCAGGACACGGCCTATGAAGCGGGTGCGCACTGGGCGCTGCTCAGCGACTTTATGGGCTTCCGGTTTGATGAACTGATGTTCAGCTTTTCTGAGTCCGACTGCGGTAACCCAACGCTGATGGCGCATCTGCGCGGACTGCGGGCCGAAACGCTCCTGCAGCGCAGCTACGCCGAGGGGATCCGTGAATATGTGCGTTTTGCGCTGGGGCTGATGGTGAAGAAAGATTTTCCCCCGCAGCTGATCGACGAGATGGCGGCGCGCTATCAGGATGACGCCGCGATTCGGCAGCAGCGGCAGCGTGCAGCCGCGTTCGCCGTGCAGGCGTTTGACCTCAGCGAAGCGCAGCTGATCTGCATGATCTACTCGCCCTTTCTGGGACAGGGCCAGCAGCTCGGTCACTGGCTGACCGGGCAGCAGATCGCGCTGGAGGAGGCCGCTATCCGCGACCTGCTTGAGCAACGCAGTCAGGATGTCGCGCTGGCCAGGGCGTTAACGCACCTCTCCGGCATGACGCTGACACAGATGCGCCACTGCTGGCAGAGCAAGCCGGTCAGTTCGCTGCTGGAGGGCAAAAGCTCCGATCCCCTGTCGCGCGTGCTGCGCTTCGATCCCCATAAAGCGGTGATTCAGGTCAGTAACGGTGTGCTCAATGACACGGTGACAGAAGTCATCTCCGGGCGATAACCCGGTAAGGCGAGGCGATGAAAAAGATTTTTCTGCAAATTGGCGCCACCCGCGATGGACAGAATCCTTACTGCGCGGTGGCAAAGCGCGAAGGCTATTTCACCGTGCTGGCGGAAATGGGCGACTTTGTCGATTACCAGTCACTAAGCCTGGCGCTGCCTTTTGATCTGATTATTCGCCTCGACCGCCCTGAGAATCCGTGGGAGGTGATGCAGGCTTATCTGCACGCCGGTTTACTGGCGCATCCGCTGGTGGTGCTGGCGGGCTTTGAAGCCTACAACGCCAGCGCCGGGCGACTGCGCGACATGCTGGCCGGGCCGGATGCGCCCGCCGCCTTTATTCCGCTGGATAAATATGCGCAGCGTATGGCGCTGAAAAAAGCCTGGCCGCGCTTCCCGCAGCCGGAGTTCCGCTTTTTTGCCTCGCCGCTCAGCATTCTGGATGCGGAGCAGGCGCTGATTTACCCCTGCGTCGTTAAACCGGTAGATGGCGGCGGCGGGCTGGGCATCTGGCTGATTGAGCGGGCCGATCAGCTGCGCAGCGTGGTGAAGCAGCTGGTGCAGACCATGAACTATGGCGGGCGCGGCTTCAGCGGCTTTATCGTGGAAAGCGCCCTGATCGGCGAGGAGTTTTCGCTACAGGGTGTGGTCGCGCAGGGGCATCCCCGGGCGCTGACCTGCTGCCAGAAGGTGATTGAGCAGCACCGGGACAGCGAAGGCTGCGTCAGCTTTTATGAGTCGGGGCATGTGGCGATGGCAGCAGCGGCGCTGCCCGCCGCGTTCAGCAGTCTCATGACCTTCTGCTGCGAAACCTTTGGCTACCGTCAGGGCGCGTTTCATATCGATTTCATTGTGGTCAACGGCGTGCCGCATTTTCTGGAGATGGGGTTCCGGCTCTCTGGCATGGGGGTGGCGACGCTGGTTGAGGAGGCGACCGGTATCAACTGGGCTGAGGTGACTTTCCGGCTGGAGGCGGGAGGCACCCTGCCTGCCTTTGCCCTGAGCACGTCACGCGCTGTCGGCCAGCTGCGCCTGCGCCAGCCCGCACAGCTGCAGGCGGCGGAACGCTGGATTGAACAGCATCAGCAGGGGGCGCTGTTACCCCCCCTCCGGTTGCCTGCGTTGCAGGTGTCATCCCGCTCATCGCTCTACGCCGATCTCACCCGTCACGCCGGCATTCTGGCGACCTTCAGCCTCAGCGCTCCGACGCGGGAGCCCGTTATGACCCTTTTTCAGCAGGTGATTGCCGCGCAGCCGGTGACCGCCGGGAGAGACAAAGTATGTGCAGAATGATTCTGGCGCATGGCAGGTTCGACAGCGCCCAGATTCTGGAGGCGGCGCGCGCCATGAGCTGCGGCGAAGGAGCCGAACACGATGGCCCAATTAAATCCCATCCTAACGGCTGGGGCTGCCTGTGGCTGGAAGCGGGGGAGATCCGCACCCTGCACGGCACGGGCGCGTTTGCGGAGGCGCTGCCGGACATCGATGTGGATCGGCTGCGCAGTCCGTTTCTGGCCGTGCATGTGCGCCACGCCACGCTGAGTAAAAATCAGGGGCTGGCCTTTTCTCATCCGCTGACGCGCCACAGCGCGGGTCATCAGTGGTACATGATGCACAACGGCTTTCTGCCGACCATCCACCGCCAGCTTGGCCTGACGGAATCCCGTTTCGATTCAGAAGAGTACCTGCGCTACCTGGTCGATCAGACCACGCCCGCCGACTTCACCCGCGACTATCTGCGCGCAAAGATGGCGCAGGTGGAACCCGGCGGCAGCGCAGGCAATGCCATTTTCGTCACCCCTGACAAAGCCTGGGCGTGGCAGTGGTATCCCCACGACACCCCCTGGCCTGACTATTTTACGATGCATTTTCGGCAACAGGAGGATTGCACGCTGATCGCTTCTGAACCCGTGACAATACCAGGCAGCGCCGGCAGCTGGCGGCGAATGAACAATCATGAACTCTATGAAATTCCGTTTAGGGAGTGATAAAAATGGCTATTTTCAATCAGTTCCGCGTGATTAATCCCAGCATGTTTGTGGAGTCGACCTGGCTGGATGACATCGTCACGGCGCGTGTGCCGCTGCTGGTGCTGCGTAATTTCCTGACGCCGGAGGCACGGGAAGCGGTGGTGGCGGATCTGCAGCGCTGCCGGGAAAAGATCCGTGTTTCTCACTATCCGAATGGCGCGCTGACCACGCTCGGTCCCTATCTGGCGCGTCACACCGCAGAGCCCGATAACTATTTTACCGAGCTGCGCGATATCCAGCCGGCGCTGCCCCCTTCACTCACCACCCTACGTGAGCAGATCTACCTCTGGGTTCAGCATGCGCTGCGGCTCGAAAGCCTGCGCATCGCCCAGGAGCCGGGCCACGGCGACTATGCCGGTTCTATCGTGCGGTTTCATGCCGATGGCGTCGCGAACCCGTTACACAACGACAATATCGTGCGTGATGCCGCCGGCACCGGGCTGGCGGTGACGCAGATTCTCCATCAGCTCAGCTGCGTGGTCTGCCTGCAGGAGTGCAACGCGGGTGGGGCGCTGCGGATCTACAACAAAAAATGGGCACCGGAGGATGAGCGGTTCAAAACGGCCGGTGAGCTGGGCTATCCCGCTGAGGTGATTGAACACAGCGAAGTCTGCGAATTTTCACCACGCAGTGGCGATATCTATCTGTTTAATCCCGCTTTTTATCATGAGATTGATCGGGTTGAAGGTGATACCCGCATCACCATGGGATTCTTTTTCGGGCTGACCGATAAAAAAATGAAACACGCTATCGCCTGGAGTTAATCCGGTCCGGGCCAGACAAGGAGAGGGATATGACGACGTTTGAAAAAATCACCGCGCTGCTGGATCAGTATCAGGCCAGCTACCGCGTCGTGGAGCATGAGGCGATAGGGCAGACCGACCAGATCAGCCAGATACGCGGTAATGCACTGGGTCAGGCGGCTAAGGCGATGGTGATGGAGGTCGTCATGCCGGACGGCGCGCCGCCGCGTCCGCTGCTGGCGATTGTGCCGGGCGACTGCCGGATCAATTTTAAAAGTGCGGCGCGCGCCATCGGCGGAAAGAAATCCTCTTTCGCCGCGCCGGAGCTGGCGCAGGCGCTGACCGGCTGTGTGATGGGCGCGGTGCCGCCATTCAGTTTTGATGACCGGCTGGCGCTGCGGGTCGATACCCGGCTGCAGCAGGTCGGAACGTTATGGTTTAACGCGGGCGAGCTGGATAAATCGATCGCGCTGGCTGTAGATGACTATTTTCGCATCGTGGGGGAAGCGTGCTGTGCTGATATCGCGACCCCGATTGCGATCACCGCCTGACGGCGGCTCAAGGAGTTTCTGATGTCGGTAAAAGATATGCTGTTAGCGTTGTGCGTGGTGGTGGCGTGGGGCGTCAATTTTGTGGTGATCAAGCTGGGGCTGCAGGGGATGCCGCCTTTTCTGCTCGCCGGACTGCGATTCACGCTGGTCGCCTTCCCTGCCATTTTCTTTGTGCGCCGTCCGCCGATCCCGCTGCGCTGGCTGGTGGTTTACGGTATGACCATCAGTTTTGGTCAGTTTGCGTTTCTCTTCCTGGCGATTCAGCTCGGTATGCCAGCAGGCCTGGCCTCCCTGGTGCTGCAGGCGCAGGCGTTCTTTACCCTGCTGCTGGGGGCGCTGCTGCTGGCGGAGAAGCTGCGCTGGAACCACATCACCGGGATTATCATCGCCACGCTGGGGATGTTTCTGCTGGCGACGGCAGGCATGGAAGGACAGACCAGCGCCGGCATTACGCTGACGACTATGATGCTGACGCTGTCGGCGGCCCTGTCATGGGGGCTGGGTAACATTACCAACAAGATCATTATGCGGAATCGCAGCGTGCCGATTATGTCGCTGGTGGTCTGGAGTGCGCTGGTGCCGGTCATTCCTTTCTTTGCCTGCTCGCTGCTGTTTGAGGGGCAGGAGGCTATCGTCAGCAGCCTGCTGCACATTGGGCTGCAGACGGTACTGGCGCTCTTCTATCTGGCCTTTGTCGCCACCATTGTTGGCTACGCCATCTGGGGAAATCTGCTCAGCCGCTACGAAACCTGGCGCGTTGCCCCGCTGTCGCTGCTGGTGCCGGTGGTCGGGATCATTACCGCTGCGCTGGTGCTGGATGAGCATCTTTCCGGGCAGCAGATGCTGGGCGCCTCGGTGATTATTGCCGGCCTGCTGATCAACGTGTTTGGCGGCGTGCTGGGACAGCGTTTCGCGATGCGAACGCAGCCGTAGGGTGACAGGGCAAAAAAAACGCCGCTGACGCGGCGTTTTTCATGATTACTTCAGAATCTCAATACGGCGTGGTTTGGCTTCTTCCGGCACCAGACGTTCAAGATCGATACTCAGCAGACCATTTTCGAGACGGGCGTCGCGCACCACGATGTGGTCGGCAAGCTGGAATTTACGCTCGAAGTTACGCTCGGCGATACCCTGATACAGGTATTTACGCTCGGCCTGCTCTTCCGGATGAGCACCCCGTACAGTCAGCACATTGTCGTGCGCTGTGATATCAAGCTCGCTCTGAGAGAAACCGGCCACCGCGATGGTAATGCGGTAGTGATTTTCATCGACCAGTTCAACGTTATAGGGAGGATAACCCCCGTTGCTCTGATTCTGGTTTGATTCGAGCAGGTTAAACAGGCGATCGAAACCGATAGCTGAGCGATAAAGTGGGGTGAGATCAAAGTTACGCATATTAAGACTCCTGAATTTCAGCAAGTTTTGGCAACCTTCCACGACTGGACAGGCTGGATCCGGCACCTCACTGTCCCTTTCGGCGACGGTGAGCGCGTTCGTAAACTAAAAATGGGTGCCAAAGGAGAATTTTCAAGCGTGCAGAATGCAATTTTTTTCGCCAATCTCAGGAAATGACATACACTCAGAACACCTTTTGTCAGACCCGAACGGACTTCGCCCCAGAGTGTTGACGTTGTCTGGCAAGCCAACTCAGCCCGGCGCATGTCAGGGCTGAAGGGATGATGATAATGAAATTGATGAAGACCTTACCTCTGGCTGGAATGGTTTGCTGCGCAATGGCGACAACCGGTTGTTCCAGCGTGATGTCACACACAGGTGCGAGTCAGGGCTATTATCCAGGCACCCGGGCCAGCGCGGATATGCTGACCGACGGGGACACCAGCTGGGCGCTGAAGCCGCTGGCGCTGATCGATCTTCCTTTCTCCGCCGTGATGGATACGCTGCTGCTGCCGTGGGACTACTACCGCAGCGACAAAGATAAATCACTCGACTCCCCGCGGGAACGCATTCTGCAGAGCGAAAAGCTGGCGCACACGCAGGAGAGCCTGGCGCAGGCGCACCCTATGCCTCCTCTGCGCCCTCAGCCGCAACCGTAAACAGCTGCCGCCAGCCCTCCACCTCACGCATATACGCAATCTGCGTGCCGTCAGGTGACCAGACAACCGCGTCGCCTGAGGGGGCGTCATCCGTTCTGCGCGTCAGACGCTGGCACTCGCCGCTCTCAGCGTCACATCGCATCACGCTGTTATCACAGATAAAGGCAATGGCCTGGCCATCAGGATGCCAGCTGAAGGCGGACTGAATGCTGCTGCCGAGACGGGTCACCTGACGCGGTTCGCCGCCGTTGGGAGAGACCGTCCAGAGCTGGATCACCCCTCCCTCATCTGCCATCAGAAACGCAATCTGGCTGCCATCGGGCGCGCTGCGCAGCCAGTGGCGCGGTTGCAGCGCCAGACCACGACCGTACGTCAGACGGCGCTGCCTGACGCCAGCCGGGGGCGCAGGCAACTGCTGGCTGCTGCCCTCCAGCGGGCTGGCACCGGGCCGGGCGTAATCGTCCAGGTCTTCGGGCAGATCAACAACAAACACTTCCGGACGCTTCTCTCCCTCCGCCGTCAGCGTGTCGCCGATGAATGCGATGGCCCAGCGCTGCCAGCGGCCGTCCGGTTTCTGATAGCCGCGGTTACCGATCCAGCACTCTTCATAGGCACGGTTGATCTGGTCGCTGCCCGGCTGCGGTGCCGGATGCGTCTCGCTCACCAGCAGGCAAAAGTAGCTACCGTCATACTCCCGCGGATGCTGCTTAACCGGCGTGACTGCGCGCAGCGGCACCGCGATGCCGACGTTGCGCAGATCCAGCCGGGTATCCCGTTCATGCATGACATGGTCATTGTAGGTAAAGCTCAGGCGTGAACCGTCGGGACTGAAGACATGCACATGCGACCCGCCCCGCAGCGCGCCAGGCGTAAAGGGGGGCGTGATATCGCAGGCATCCAGATTGACAGCGGTGGCGTTCTGAACGATCACCCCGCGGCGGTGATGGAAATCATACTGCCACCGGGCATCGGGATGTTCCGGGCCATGAATGCAGACGTAGCGCGGCGGCATATCGGGGCTGACCGTCACCACGCCGACATGAGCCCCGTGCTGTGCCTGATAGAGCACCTCCACCTCACCGGTCATCACATTGACCCGCTCAATGGTCTGGCTGGTAAAGGAGGCGCCCGAAGGACGCACGTCAAATGCCAGCCACTGGCTGTCGGCAGTCCAGACATTGATATTGGTGAGCTGATGCTGACGGGCAGCAAAGGTGATCTGTTTTTCTGACATGGTGAAACCCGTGCAGGAAGAGTTGCCCGACAAATTACGCGATTCTGTTTTGCGCTGCAGCTTTTTTACCGGGTTCCGGGCCAGCGCGACCCGGAAAGCGCAGGGCGGTTACAGCACTAACTCTTCAATGGCATGTGCGACGCCATCTTCCATGTTGGTTTTCGTGATGAACTGAGCGATAGCCTTGACCGAATCAATGGCATTGCCCATGGCGACACCCGTGCCGGCATACTCAATCATCGCCAGGTCGTTCTCCTGGTCACCTATCGCCATCACCTCTGCCTGCTTCAGGCCGAGCTTCTCCGCCAGCATTCTGACGCCCTGACCTTTGTTGACCCGGCGATCGAGGATTTCCAGATAATAAGGCGCACTCTTCAGGATGGTGTAGGTCTGCTT
Organism: Pantoea sp. EKM103V; assembly: GCF_011800365.1. NCBI lineage: Bacteria > Pseudomonadati > Pseudomonadota > Gammaproteobacteria > Enterobacterales > Erwiniaceae > Pantoea > Pantoea sp. EKM103V. Next base: position 72,038 of record NZ_JAALFQ010000005.1, read on the forward strand.
AGCGTGCTCTGGCAGGCGGGCAATCGCCGCGTCGAGCAGGGCCGGACGGTCGATCATCATCAGTTTTGGGAAGCGCATCGCGCGGTCCATCTCTTCCACCGCGCGATAGCGCACCGGAATCCCGGTCAGGCTCGCCTCATGGATGGTGTATTCGCTGATGTCTTTGTTGGGCGTGTAGAGATGGGATTTGTCGAACGCCTGGAAATGGACGCCAAGTTCACGCGCCAGCTGCTCAATGTAGAGGTAGTCGTCAAAGGTCAGCGTCACTTCCGCCACGCACTCACCATCTTCAGCCTGATGAACCAGCGCGCCGTTGTTACTGATCGCGTACTGGCCGGGGGTCTGCATATCCAGCTCCATCAGATAGCGCTGGATACCTACAAACGGCCGGCCGGTGGTCAGCACAATCGATACCCCCTGCTGGCGGGCGCGATCAAGGGCAGATTTCACCCCCGGCGTGATCTCATGCTGCGGATTGAGCAGGGTGCCATCCATGTCGATAGCGATCAATTTAATAGCCATAGAGTCCTCGTTGCATCTGGGTTTGGTTCAATGCTAGCGCGATTCAGCGCGTATTGACCAGTTTCATAGCAGGCGGGCACCCCCGGCCGACCGTCAGCGTCAGGCGGTAAACAGATCGCGGTGAATTTTAATCACGGCTTTTCGGATAATGGCGGGTTCACCCGGCGCGCAGCAGGGGCGATGAATATCGTGCGGAAAAAAGATCGCGAACATACCGGGCAGCAGCGTGATCACCGACTCATTCAGCGTCTTCTGATAAAAAACCACGTCGCGTTGCTGAGCAAAATCCTCGGTCACTCGCTGATCGGGGTGGGCACGGGCCACGCCGATATTCTCGCTGCCGGCCAGCAGAAACTGAATGTCGATGTAGCTGAAGTGGGATTCTGCCCGACGCGCGCTCGCCGGCTCGGTCATCATCTCCTGCACCAGGCAGAACATCTTATCCTCAGGCAGGATGGCATATTTACCGGTGTCGAGCTGGCTGAAGTCGGTGTCAGTAATCCAGCGTATCGCCTGATCGATAACCGGATGAAAGGCGTGACGTTCTCTGTTCCAGTCGTGACAGTCGCAGACAATCATAAGGTAACTCCCTGTATTAACGTTGTGCGCGCTGAAGGCGCAAAGAGAGGCAAGCGTAAAGGAGCAGGGCGGGGGAAAACGTGATCGGTCTCGCAGCACCGGGCGCGGCGTTCGCCGCGGCGGCATAAAAAAAAGGCCATCACCGGAGTGATGGCCTGTCTGGTCTGCGACCGATCAGATATCGATATTGGCTGCTTTCAGCGCATTCTCTTCGATGAAGGCGCGGCGCGGTTCAACCGCATCGCCCATCAGCGTGGTGAACAGCTGGTCAGCACCAATGGCATCTTTGATGGTGACGCGCAGCATACGACGGCTGTCCGGATCCATGGTGGTTTCCCACAGCTGATCCGGGTTCATCTCGCCCAGACCTTTGTAGCGCTGAACAGAGAGGCCGCGACGCGACTCTTTAACCAGCCACTCAATCGCCTGTTCGAAGCTGGCCACCGGCTGACGACGCTCACCACGTTCAATGTAGGCATCCTCTTCCAGCAGGCCACGCAGTTTGCCGCCAAGATCGCAGATTTTGCGGTATTCCGGTCCCTGAATGAACTCCGCTTCCAGCGGGTAATCGGTATCCACACCGTGAGTGCGAACGCGCAGAACCGGCTCGAAGAGGTTCAGCTCGCGGTTTTCGCGAACCTGGGCCAGATAGGTGCTGCCGTGCGCTTCGCGTTCAGTCAGATAGCTCACCAGGCCGTTCAGCCAGGTCGTGACCTCCGCTTCATTGGTCAGATCGCTCAGCGTGTCGTGATAAATCAGCGCGCGCAGCATGGCCATCGGATAACGGCGCTCCATACGCTTGATCATCTTCTGCGTGCTGTTGAAGTCAGAGACCAGCGTCTCCAGCGGCTCACCGCCCAGTGCCGGAGCGCTGGCGTTGGTGTGCAGCGTGGCACCATCCAGCGCGATGGCGATCTGATACTGATCCATCGCCTCGTCATCTTTGATGTACTGCTCCTGCTTGCCTTTCTTCACTTTGTAGAGCGGCGGCTGGGCAATATAAACGTGGCCGCGCTCAATGATTTCCGGCATCTGACGATAGAAGAAGGTCAGCAGCAGGGTACGGATGTGTGAACCATCGACGTCGGCATCGGTCATGATGATGATGCTGTGATAGCGCAGCTTGTCCGGGTTGTACTCGTCGCGGCCAATGCCACAGCCCAGTGCGGTTATCAGCGTGGCCACTTCCTGAGAGGCGAGCATCTTATCGAAACGCGCTTTCTCAACGTTCAGGATCTTACCTTTCAGCGGCAGGATCGCCTGGTTTTTACGGTTACGGCCCTGTTTGGCCGAGCCGCCTGCGGAGTCACCCTCCACCAGGTAGATTTCAGAGAGCGCAGGGTCGCGCTCCTGGCAATCCGCCAGTTTGCCTGGCAGGCCAGCCAGATCCAGCGCGCCTTTACGGCGGGTCATCTCGCGGGCGCGACGGGCCGCTTCACGGGCGCGCGCGGCGTCGATGATTTTACCGACCACGATTTTGGCGTCTGCCGGGTTTTCCAGCAGGTATTCCGCCAGCAGTTCGTTCATCTGCTGCTCAACCGCCGATTTCACCTCTGACGAAACCAGTTTGTCTTTAGTCTGTGAGGAGAATTTAGGGTCCGGTACTTTCACCGACACGACGGCAATCAGGCCTTCACGGGCATCGTCACCGGTGGCGCTGACTTTGGCTTTCTTGCTGTAACCCTCTTTATCCATGTAGGCGTTCAGGGTACGGGTCATCGCCGCACGGAAACCGGCAAGGTGTGTACCGCCGTCACGCTGCGGGATGTTGTTGGTAAAGCAGTAGATATTTTCCTGGAAACCGTCGTTCCACTGCAGCGCCACTTCCACACCGATGCCATCTTTCTCATTTGAGAAGTAGAAGACGGTCGGGTGAATCGGGGTTTTGTTTTTGTTCAGGTACTCAACAAACGCCTTGATGCCACCTTCGTAGTGGAAGTGGTCCGTTTTGCCGTCACGCTTATCTTCCAGACGGATCGAAACGCCTGAGTTCAGGAAGGAGAGTTCACGCAGGCGTTTCGCCAGAATGTCGTACTCAAAATCGCGGACGTTGGTGAAGGTTTCGTAGCTCGGCCAGAAACGGACGCGGGTACCGGTTAAATCGGTATCGCCGGTCACCGTCAGCGGCGACTCGGGAACGCCGTGGACGTAAATCTGCTGATGCACTTTACCTTCGCGACGAATGGTCAGCTCCAGCTTCTGTGACAGGGCGTTAACGACCGAGACACCCACGCCGTGCAGGCCGCCGGAGACCTTGTAGGAGTTATCATCGAACTTACCGCCCGCATGCAGAACGGTCATGATCACTTCAGCGGCGGACACGCCCTCTTCTTCGTGAATACCGGTCGGAATGCCGCGTCCATCATCCTGCACCGAGACGGAGTTATCCGCATGGATGGTGACCACAATGTCACTGCAGTGACCAGCGAGCGCTTCGTCGATTGCGTTATCCACGACCTCGAATACCATGTGATGCAGACCGGTACCGTCATCGGTATCGCCGATATACATGCCCGGGCGTTTACGTACCGCATCAAGCCCCTTCAGGACTTTAATACTGGAGGAGTCATAAGAATTCGACATCAACGTTTCTCGCTCATTTTAATCTTCAGGTTGAACCGCTATTTTACCCTGTTCCACGCGGAACATCTTGCCCTTTTCGTCGCTCATGTCGATTACATGTCCGGCCGAAATGGCGCTGACAAAGACCTGAGCCTGGGTGGCTTTTAACCGTTCCGCCAGCAGGCGTCGACGGCTCTCATCCAGCTCAGAAGCAAAGTCATCAATGAGGTAAATACAGCGGCGTCCGCTCTGGCTTGTCAGGAACTCGCCCTGTGCCAGACGCAATGCACACATCAGCAGCTTGAGCTGCCCGCGTGAGAGTAAATCTTCCACCGGCGTCCCTTCAGCCCGGATTCGAAAATCCGCTTTATGGGGGCCGCTGGCGGTGTAGGTCAGTGCACGATCGCGCTCAAAGTTACGTTCCAGCAGCTCGCCATAGTCGCTCTCTTTGTCCCAGCCGCGCTGGAAGGAGAAGCGCAGGTCAAATTCCGGCAGGAACTGGCTGCAGGTGCCGGTGATTTCGGCGGAAATGGCGGCACTGTACTCCGCCCGCCACAGGCTGATCTGTTCAGCCAGCGGCACCAGCTCCTGATCCCAGGGACGGATCTGGCTGTAGCGGGTGACCTGACGCAGCGCGGCGTTGCGCTGCTTAAGCAGGCGACGCAGGTTGTTCCAGGCGTTGAAAAAGCCAGGCGTGTTATGGAAGCAGCCCCAGTCAACATAGGCTCTGCGGTATTTGGGGCCGCCATTGAGCAAACTAAAGCCTTCGGGCGTAATTAATTGCATCGGCAGCAGCTGTGCCAGCTCGGCGACTTTGTGACCGTCACTGCCATCAATGCGCACTTTACTGTCACCGGCCCGGTTTTTGGTCAGTCCGACCGAAATTTCCCGCTCTTTGCTCTCCAGCCGTCCGTGCAGCACAAAGGCCGCTTCGTCGTGACGGATGACGCGCCCCGCCTGCAGGCTGCGAAACGACCGGCCATGCCCCAGCGTATGGATCGCCTCTAACACGCTGGTTTTGCCGCTGCCGTTGACGCCGACCAGGAAATTAAAGCCGGGAGCCAGTTGCAGGTCAGCCTGTTCGATATTACGAAAATCTTTAATAAGAAGGCGGGTTAAAGCCATGAATCAGTCCAGCGTGAGGGGCAATGATCGGGATAAAATGGGTTTTGCCTTGTAAAAATTCAGGATTTACTAGCACCAAACCAGGCCGTCGGCGTCGCAGCTACGTTGCGCCCCGCCAGCGCAGAGCCACCGGAGCGTACTGAAGTACGTGAGGATGGCGAGCACTGCCGGGGCGCAACGTAGCAAGTAAGCCAGGCCGATATGTAACACCTACAAGCGCATGGGCATAACGACATAGGCCGCAGCAGGACTCGCCACATCCTCAATCTGCACGCTCGACACCGAATCGGTCAGCAGCAGACGCACGTTCTCACACTTCAGCGCGTTCAGCACATCCAGCACGTAACTGACGTTAAAGCCAATCTCCAGTTCGGTGCCGTTATAGCTGACATCCAGCATCTCTTCCGCCTCTTCCTGTTCAGGGTTATTGGCAGTGATCTTCAGCTGGTTTTCGGTGATATAGAGGCGCACCCCGCGGAACTTCTCGTTGGAGAGGATAGCCGCGCGGGCAAACGCCTGTTTAAGCAGGTCACAGCCCGCTTCCAGCACTTTGTCGGGATTCTTCGGCAACACGCGGCGATAATCGGGGAAACGACCATCAACCAGCTTAGAGGTGAAGATGTAGTCGCCAACGTGTGCACGAATATTGCTGCCGCCAATCTGCACCTGCAGCGGGGTCTCGCCGCCATCCAGCAGACGCAGCAGCTCAATCACGCCTTTGCGCGGCACAATCACCGAATGACTCGGCAGCGCCTGGCCAACCGGCATTGAGCAGACGGCCAGACGGTGACCGTCCGTCGCCACGGTGCGCAGTTCTTCCCCTTCGGTTTCAAACATCATGCCGTTGAGGTAGTAACGCACATCCTGATGCGCCATGGAGAACTGAGTCGCTTCGATCAGCCGCTTCATCGTCGCCTGCGGCAGGGTGAATTCGACTTCACTCTGCCAATCGTCAAGATTCGGGAAGTCACTGGCGGGCAGGGTGGACAGCGAAAAACGGCTGCGTCCTGAGCGCACCAGCATGCGATCGCCTTCCAGCGCCAGCGTGATCTCTGCGCCATCCGGTAAGCCACGACAGATATCGAGGAATTTACGCGCCGGAACGGTGGTCGCGCCAGGCTCATGCGCCTGCGTCAGCGCCACGCGTGCCACCATCTCCATTTCCAGATCGGTACCGGTCAGCAGCAGCGAACCTTCTGTTACCTGCAGCAGCAGGTTTCCGAGGATTGGCAGCGTTGGACGCCCGCCCAGCGGGCCACTTACTTGTTGCAGCGGCTTCAGCAGCTGCTCACGTTCAACAATAAATTTCATAGCGTCACGAAGATAATGTTCTGATGAGATTAGAGAAATCTTCTTTGATATCGTGGCTCTCTTCACGCAGCTGCTCAATCTTGCGGCAGGCGTGAAGCACCGTTGTATGGTCGCGTCCCCCAAAAGCGTCGCCAATTTCCGGCAGGCTATGGTTCGTCAACTCTTTCGCCATCGCCATCGCCATCTGGCGCGGACGTGCAACCGAACGCGAACGGCGCTTGGAAAGCAGATCGGCGACCTTGATTTTGTAGTACTCAGCCACGGTCTTCTGAATATTATCGATGGTGACCAGCTTTTCCTGCAGCGCCAGCAGATCGCGCAGCGCTTCACGCACGAAGTCGATCGTAATCGCCCGGCCGGTAAAGTTGGCGTTGGCGATCACGCGGTTCAGTGCGCCTTCCAGCTCACGCACATTGGATCGTAAACGCTTGGCAATAAAGAAGGCGACTTCACCCGGCAGGCGGATGTCATTCTCATCCGCTTTTTTCATCAGGATCGCCACCCGCGTTTCCAGCTCAGGCGGCTCGATCGCCACCGTTAACCCCCAGCCGAAACGGGATTTAAGACGATCTTCCACCCCGTTGATCTCTTTGGGGTAACGATCCGAGGTGAGGATGATCTGCTGATTGCCTTCTAATAAGGCATTAAAGGTGTGGAAGAACTCTTCCTGCGATCGTTCTTTATTGGCAAAGAACTGAATGTCATCGATCAGCAGGGCATCTACTGAACGGTAATAGCGTTTGAACTCTTCGATCGCATTGTTCTGCAGGGCCTTAACCATGTCCTGCACAAACCGCTCGGAGTGCATGTAAACCACTTTTGCATTGGGTTTCCGGGCAATGATGCCGTTACCTACCGCATGCAGCAGGTGCGTTTTACCCAGACCGGTGCCGCCATACAGAAACAGCGGGTTATACGCGCCGCCGGGATTATCCGCCACCTGACGTGCCGCCGCGCGCGCCAGCTGGTTGGATTTACCCTCGACGAAGTTATCGAAGTTATGACGGTTATTCACATTCGAGCGGTAGGTCACGTCGGCCGGTGCCGGCACATTATCCCAGCTGGGACGCACGATCTGCGTCGGTGCCGGACGAACATGGCTCTGCACGGGCATCACCGGTGCGCTGACGCTGGCCATGACCGGCTGGCTGACCGCTGCCGCCTGCTGCTGAACCGGGCGCGTGCCGACTTCAAAACGCAGCGCGGGCACGTTCGGGCCACAGAATTCATTCAGCAGCGCATTGATACTATTGAGGTATTTATCCCGGACCCAGTCGAGTACGAAGCGATTTGGAGCATACAAGGCAAGCGTATTGTCGTTTAACTCAGCCTGCAGTGGACGGATCCACATGCTGAATTCGGTGGCAGGAAGCTCATCCTGCAAACGGGCAAGACACTGTTGCCAAAGCGTAAGTGACACGGCGGACTCCACTCGTACAAATTCGATAAGAATAGTAGGCGTTACTCTAAGAAACGTTCATTTTTTGACACAGACGAAAGAAAGCGCCTGCGACCGCTATCAGCGGTTTTCCAGCCTGCAATCAGCGGAGGATCGTCAGCGGAAGGGCGGATCATAGCGCAAAGCGAGACAGAGATCTTCCCTTTCTACACAGTTTTGATCCTTTTTATCCACAGGCCTGAGGCGCGCAAAGAAGTTTACGCCAGTTGCCGGAAAAACCCGCAGGGATCTGGCGAAAAGCGTCAGAATTTCGGACGATGTCTCGTTTTATCCCCACGATCCCGCCTCCCGATCGTAATAAGATCCCGTACGATCCTTGCGCTTTAGAGCGGAGCCCGTATAATTCCCCACCCGACATTGCGCCCGAAAGCAAAATGTCGGAACTCAGCGGGCTGTATGCGGGTTTTCAGGTACCGTGCCACGCGAAGTAAATTGACTCGGGACTGTACAATTATTACAATCCCGCCTCTTTATTAAAGACACATTGAGGCGTCGGTCGATTTACTGGCCCGAAACGCGTCACCCAGTGAAAATTTTCAAGTTTAGGTAGAAACCGCCATGAAACGCACTTTTCAACCGTCCGTACTGAAGCGCAACCGTTCACACGGTTTCCGTGCTCGTATGGCAACAAAAAATGGTCGTCAGGTTCTGGCACGTCGTCGTGCTAAAGGCCGTTCTCGTCTGACCGTTTCTAAGTAATAAAGCTAGCCCTCATGGGTAAGCTCGCATTTCCCAGGGAGTTACGCTTGTTAACTCCCACTCATTTCACTTTCGTCTTCCAGCAGCCACAACGGGCTGGCACGCCGCAAATCACTATTCTCGGCCGCCTTAACGCGCTGGGGCATCCCCGCATCGGTCTTACCGTCGCTAAAAAACATGTGAAACGCGCCCACGAACGCAACCGGATCAAGCGATTGACCCGCGAAAGCTTTCGTCTGCGTCAACATGAACTGCCGTCGATGGACTTCGTGGTGGTCGCGAAGAAGGGGGTTGCCGATCTGGATAACCGTATGCTGGCGGAAGCGTTGGAGAAATTATGGCGTCGTCACTGTCGCCTGGCGCGCGGCTCCTGATCGTCCTGATACGCGTCTATCAACGCGGTATCAGTCCATTACTGGGACCACACTGTCGGTTTCACCCGACCTGCTCTCATTACGGAATTGAGGCGTTACGCAGGTTCGGCCTGATAAAAGGCAGTTGGTTGACATTAAAACGCGTATTAAAATGCCACCCCTTGAACCCGGGTGGTGACGATCCTGTGCCGCCAAAAACCTTTGATACCAGAGAACATTAACGATGGATTCGCAACGCAATCTCTTTCTCATCGCTTTTCTGTTCGTGACCTTTATGATCTGGCAAGCCTGGCAGACGGACCACGCTCCGCAGCCACAGCAGACGCAGACCACACAGGGCACCAACAGCGTAGCGGGTGATACCGCCAGTCAGGGTGTACCGGCCAGCGGTCAGGGCCAGACGATCACCGTTAAGACTGATGTCCTGTCATTAAATATCAACACCCGCGGCGGTGATGTAGAGCAGGCACAGCTGCTGACTTTCCCGGACAAACTGGGTTCTGACCAGCCGTTCCAGCTGCTTGAAACGACACCAGCCTTCCTTTATCAGGCGCAGAGTGGTTTAACCGGCCGTAATGGTCCGGATAACCCGAACAACGGTGCGCGTCCGCTGTTCACCACGGCACAGGATCACTTCGAGCTGGCTGATGGCCAGGCTGAACTGCGTGTGCCGATGACCTATACCGCTGAAAATGGGGTGGTTTACACCAAAACCTTCATCTTCAGGCGTGGCGAATATGCCGTTAATGTCGACTATCATGTCAACAACACCACCCAGCAGCCGCTGGAAGTGTCGCTGTTTGGCCAGCTGAAGCAGACTATCGATCTGCCTAAGCATCGTGATACCGGCAGCAACAACTTTGCACTGCACACCTTCCGTGGCGCGGCGTACTCCACCAGCGAGTCGAAATATGAGAAGTACAAATTCGACACCATCGCGGATAACGAGAACCTGAATACCACCACCAGCAATGGCTGGGTGGCGATGCTGCAGCAGTACTTTGCAACCGCATGGGTTCCGCGTACCGAAGGCACCAACACCCTTTACACCAGCAACCTGGGTAACGGCGTGGCGGCGATTGGCTATAAATCTGCACCGGTGACCATCGCGGCAGGCGCACAGCAGAATCTGGGCGCAACCCTGTGGGTCGGCCCGGAAATTCAGGACAAGATGGCTGCTATTGCGCCGCACCTTGATCTGACCGTGGATTACGGCTGGTTGTGGTTTATCTCTCAGCCGCTGTTCAAGCTGCTGAAATTTATCCACAGCTTCATCGGTAACTGGGGCTTCTCCATTATCGTGATCACCTTCATCGTGCGCGGCATCATGTACCCGCTGACCAAAGCGCAGTACACTTCGATGGCGAAGATGCGCATGCTGCAGCCGAAAATTCAGGCGATGCGTGAGCGTCTGGGTGATGACAAGCAGAAGCAGAGCCAGGAAATGATGGCGCTGTATAAAGCAGAGAAAGTGAATCCGCTGGGTGGCTGTCTGCCGCTGGTGATTCAGATGCCTATCTTCCTGGCGCTCTACTACATGCTGTCAGGCTCGGTTGAACTGCGTCATGCGCCATTTATTCTGTGGATTCATGACCTGTCTGCGCAGGACCCGTACTACATCCTGCCGATTCTGATGGGCATCACCATGTTCTTCATTCAGAAGATGTCACCGACCACCGTGACCGATCCGATGCAACAGAAGATCATGACGTACATGCCGGTGATCTTCACCGTCTTCTTCCTGTGGTTCCCGTCAGGTCTGGTGCTGTACTACATCGTCAGCAACCTGGTCACCATTCTCCAGCAGCAGCTGATTTATCGCGGCCTGGAAAAACGTGGTCTGCATAGCCGCGATAAGAAGAAAGCGTAAGCGATCCAGCGCGGGAGCCATCCCGCCCTATATAGTCTATTCTCAGGCGGTCAAAGCGACCGCCTGTGTTTTTTGTAGCGAGAGAAAATTTATGAGCCACAGCGATACCATTGTTGCCCAGGCAACACCGCCCGGACGCGGCGGCGTCGGCATTCTGCGCGTCTCTGGCGCACAGGCGGCAGAGGTCGCCCGCCAGCTGCTGGGCAAACTGCCTAAGCCACGCTACGCCGATTATCTGCCGTTTACCGACAGCGACGGCAGCGTGCTGGATCAGGGTATCGCGCTGTGGTTCCCTGGCCCCCACTCCTTTACCGGCGAAGATGTGCTGGAGCTGCAGGGCCACGGCGGCCCGGTGATTCTCGACCTGCTGCTGAAGCGCATCGTGGCCCTGCCAGGCGTGCGGATTGCTCAGCCGGGTGAGTTTTCCGAACGGGCGTTCCTGAATGACAAGCTCGATCTGGCGCAGGCCGAAGCGATTGCCGACCTGATTGATGCCAGCTCTGAACAGGCCGCTCGTTCAGCCGTTAACTCGCTGCAGGGCGCTTTCTCGGCCCGTATTCATCATCTTGTGGAAGCACTCACGCATCTGCGCATCTACGTCGAAGCGGCTATCGACTTCCCGGATGAGGAGATCGATTTCCTCTCTGACGGCAGAATTGAAGCGCAGCTGAATACGGTGGTCAGTGACCTGGATGCCGTCCGTGCCGAAGCGCGTCAGGGCAGCCTGCTGCGTGAAGGGATGAAGGTGGTGATTGCAGGCCGGCCAAATGCCGGTAAATCGAGCCTGCTGAATGCGCTGGCGGGCCGTGAAGCCGCCATCGTGACCGACATTGCGGGCACCACCCGCGACGTGCTGCGCGAGCATATTCATATTGATGGCATGCCGCTGCACATCATCGACACCGCCGGTCTGCGTGAGGCCAGCGATGAAGTGGAGCGCATCGGGATTGAGCGCGCCTGGCAGGAGATTGAACAGGCGGATCGCGTGCTGTTTATGGTGGACGCCACCACCACCGATGCCACCGAAGCGGCGGCCATCTGGCCCGATTTCGTTTCGCGTCTGCCGCCACAACTGCCGATCACGGTCGTGCGTAATAAAGCGGATGTGACCGGTGAGTCTCCCGGTCTGACGGACGTCAATGGTCACTCACTGATTCGTCTGTCGGCACGCACCAGCGAGGGCGTCGATGCGCTGCGGGATCATCTGAAGCAGAGCATGGGCTTCTCCGGCAATATGGAAGGGGGCTTCCTGGCGCGTCGCCGTCATCTGCAGGCGCTGGAGTTAGCGGCAACCCACCTGCAGCAGGGCAAAGCACAGCTGCTCGGCGCCTGGGCGGGCGAGCTGCTGGCTGAAGAGCTGCGCCTTGCTCAGCAGGCGTTAAGCGAGATTACCGGCGAGTTCACCTCTGACGATCTGCTGGGACGTATTTTCTCCAGCTTCTGTATCGGTAAATAGTCCCTCTGGCCTGGCGGCGTAGGCTGTCAGGCTGGCTTTCCCGCCGTGCGCGTTCCTCCGTTATTCCCCTCTCTGCAGTGATTCTTGCCGATATGTTATTTTGCGGCGGCACGCCATTATCGTATAACGGTAGAGGCGCCGATCTGATGTGCCGCCGTGAGCGATCCCGCTCCCGCCGCATCAGGCCGCAAGCCGACCCTATACGTGAAGCTATTCGGGCGAACCTTTTCGCCTGCTACAGGAGAGTTGCATGAGTACACCGCTCGATAAGACCGCTCTGGACACGCTGTTTAACGACGCCCGCACCCACAGTTACTGGCAGGATAAGCCGGTCGATAATGCCCTGCTGGAACAGCTCTATACCTTGACGGCTCTGGGGCCAACGTCGGCAAACTGCTCGCCTGCGCGTTTTGTTTTTGTGACCTCGGCGGAGGGGAAAGAGAAGCTGAAACCGGCCCTCTCTTCCGGCAATCTGGACAAAACCATGAGCGCACCGGTCACGGTGATTGTGGCGTGGGATCGTGAGTTCTATGAGCAACTGCCCGCCCTGTTCCCGCATGCTGATGCGCGCAGCTGGTTTACCGGCAGTCCGGAAGCGGCAAAAGAGACGGCTTTCCGTAACAGCAGCCTGCAGGCGGGTTATCTGATTCTGGCGGCCCGTTCGCTGGGGCTGGATGCCGGTCCGATGTCCGGTTTTGATCCGGCGAAAGTGAACGACGCCTTCTTCCCGGACGGTCAGTATCAGGTCAACCTGCTGATCAACCTCGGCTACGGTGAGGCATCAAAACTGCATCCGCGCCTGCCGCGTCTGAGCTTTGAGCAGGCGAGCCGTTTCGCCTGATACTACCCGCGTCGCGATCCGCATCGCGACGCGCATGAATCGCACTGCCCATCATCAGAGACTCCCCATGTGAACGCCTCAGCGGCGCAGTATCTTCTGCAGGCGCTTTTGCTGCCAGCGGTCCGCCAGCCCATGAAAAACAAAGATCCGCATCGCGCGGATGAACAGTAAGGCCCCCCAGATAATCGCCACCCAGCGTGCCCAGTGATTGCCAGGCGCCGTCACGTCGTTAAGCGCGAAAAGCAGTGCGCAGACGACCACCGCGGTGATCAGGGAGCGATAAAAGCGTGCTTCCTCCGCGATCCTGCTGCGCGCATCAACGATCCGCTGATCCAGCGCCGGATTCTCGCCATTCTGCGGATCGGTCAGATCACTAACGCTGACCTCAAAGACCGCAGCCAGCGCACTCAGCGTCTCCAGACCCGGCCGCTCGCCATTTTCAATCCGCTGTACAGTACGGGTGCTTAATCCGGCCAGCTCTGCCAGTTGCTCCTGTGACCAGGCGCGGGCCAGGCGCAGTGCTTTAAATCGGTTGATGCTGCTCATTCGCGTTCTCCGTTGAATCGACAGGAAGAAAAGTGTGCGACAGAAAGCCCGGCAGCAACACGATCCGGACCCGACAGCATCATGACACCCGCACGACAGCGGTGTCACCGTGTGTAAAACTCTTTCCGGGAACGGATGATGAGGTCAGGGTTCACGCATCAAATCCGGTTCCGATGCAGGTGTTCCCTGATGAAAAACCATACGCCAGGTTTGCCCCTCACGCACCCAGTGTGAGGCACGCAGTGCGGCCCTTTGACCGTCAGCATCCCAACTCCGGTAGTGCAGTATCAGACTCACCTCGCTTGTTCGCACCAGCTGAAAGCCACTGCTGAGCATGACGGGCTGTGGCTCTTCTTTTATCAGTGCTTCAATGGTTTGCGCCCGGGTGATAAAACTTCCTGAACGGGTTATCTCACAAAATTCAGGATGGAGTATCTGTTCAAGCCATGGCCGCTCGCGGCGCTGAGAACCGTGCAGGCTACGCTCTCGCTTCACCATCTCGTCCAGCAACATAGTTCATCCTCTTCTTACTCCGCATCCAGAGTTCGCAACAGTAATTTCTTTTAACTGTGATAATACTGTCCGCTTTGCCCCCGTGAATCCGTTCGTCCTATTCCGAATTTAGCCCAATCCGTGCGTTGCCGGGTGCATTAGGTTAAGAAAATTCTTACAATGCCTCTGATGATTATCTGACCATTTTCACGGAGCGACAGATGGCTGGTCATTTTGTACGCTGGACGGGTGACCCCGGTTTCCCGGCCAGTGAGATGCACATTCCCCAGGCAATCCGGGACACGGCACAGCAGTTTGCTGACAAACGCCGTGGACGCTTCCTTGCCGCGCGTATCCTGCTGGCACAGCTGATGCAGCGGATTTATGGCATCAATGAGCTGCCGCGCTTAACCATTCAGGATAACGGACGGCCCGCTTTTGCCGACCGCGATCTGCCCGATTTCAGCATCGCCTATGCGGGTAATACCGTAGGGGTGCTGCTGGCCGAAGAGGGCGGACGTGCCGGTCTGGATATGGAGATCGTGCATGCGCGGAGCCGTCAGACGCAGGAGCAGCTGATTCAGGGGCTGACCTCCGGCGAAATCGCCTGGATCAATGCCCAGCAGGATGCGATGGAAGCGGTGACCCAGATCTGGACGCTGCGCCAGAGCATTCTCAAGCTGACGGGAGAGGGCGATCGGGGGCTGGATTCGCTGCGTCTGCTGCCGGGTGCGGGACGGCTGCGGTCGTCGCTCTATCCCGATATTCAGGTGGTCTGCGATGCAGAGCCTGTGCTGGTCTGGTCGTGTGCGCTCTCATCCGCGACCCAGCGGCTCTATCTGTGGGAGATGGATAACGCCTTTCAGTGGCGCGCATTACGGGAAATGGAGATGGGCAAGCCCAATATCGGGCCGCATGCGCTGCGGCTGACCAGCCTGCCCAGCGAGCGCAATCTGCATCCTGAGATGTGACAACGCCGCAACCGGTGGGTTGCGGCGCTCAGTCACTGCGCTCAGTGCGCGTCGATAAAGACAATCTTCAGTACGAACAGCAGGGCAACAATCACCACGCAGGGGCTGATTTCACGCCAGCGCCCGGTGCCCAGCTTCATCACGCAGTACGCGATAAACCCCAGCGCAATGCCTTCGGTGATAGAAAAGCTGAACGGCATCATGGCGGCGGTGACAAATGCCGGAACGGCTTCGGTTAAGTCATCCCAGCGCACGCGCGACAGGCTGGCCGTCATCAGCACACCCACGTAAATCAGCGCGCCCGCCGCGGCGTAGGCCGGCACCATGGCCGCCAGCGGTGACAGGAACGTCACCAGCAGGAACAGCAGGCCGGTGACGACCGCCATCAGGCCGGTACGGCCACCAATCGCCACCCCGGAGGAGCTCTCGATATAGGCGGTCACCGAGGAGGTGCCCGCCAGCGCGCCACTCACTGAACTGATGCTGTCGACATACAGCGCCTGCTGCATGCGCGGGAAGGTGCCGGTTTCATCGGTCAGGCCCGCTTTATCGGTAACGCCAATCAGCGTGCCGGAGGAGTCGAACAGATTGACCAGCATAAAGGAGAAGATCACCCCGGCCATACCGATATTGAATGCGCCTTTGATATCGACCTGACCGACCACCGACGTTACCGACGGTGGCGCGGAGAAGAGGCCGACAAACTTCACATCGCCCAGCATCCAGCCGATAGCCGTGGTGATCACCATGGAGATCAGCACCGCCGCGTGGATATTACGCGACGCCAGAATGGCGATAATAAAGAAGCCCAGCGCGCCCAGCAGCACGCTGTGCGAGGTCAGGTTGCCTACGGCCACTAGGGTATCGGGGTTAGCCACAATAATGCCCGCATTTTTCAGCCCCATCATGGCGACAAACAGGCCGATACCGGCGGTAATGCCGACGCGCAGGCTGAGCGGGATATTGGCAATCATCCAGTAGCGGACCCGCAGCAGCGTCAGGATCAGCAGGCCGACCGCACCCCAGAAAATGGCGCCCATGCCGACCTGCCAGGAATACCCCATCGCCCCGACCACCACAAAAGCGAAAAAGGCGTTCAGTCCCATAGCGGGTGCCAGCGCTACCGGCAGATTGGCAAACAGGCCCATCAGAATGCTGCCGAAGGCGGCAATCAGACAGGTGGTGACAAACACCGCCTGCGTATCCATGCCCGCGACGCCCAGGATCTGCGGATTGACGAAGACGATATAGACCATCGTCAGAAAGGTGGTGATACCCGCGATCACTTCGGTACGCACCGTGGT
Organism: Pantoea sp. EKM103V; assembly: GCF_011800365.1. Lineage (NCBI taxonomy): Bacteria > Pseudomonadati > Pseudomonadota > Gammaproteobacteria > Enterobacterales > Erwiniaceae > Pantoea > Pantoea sp. EKM103V. Next base: position 88,149 of record NZ_JAALFQ010000005.1, read on the forward strand.
GCCATGTTCCTGCAGCCTGAAAATGCGCTGCAAAACGCCTTGCTTGCTCATGCCATCCATCCAGAAGAAAAAATCATCGGCGCGTATCCTGGCGATTTTACCGGGGCAATACAATGATTTTTCGCAACCGATTGCCAGTCTCGCAATCTGTACGGAGTGCGGTAAAGTGAGGAACCCACACCTGAATCGAAGGATAGAATCTGATGTCAGTAGAATGCGTCTTTTTTGATTGCGATGGCACGCTGGTGGACAGTGAACTGCTCTGCACCCAGGCCTACGTGAATACCTTTGCCCGCTATAGCCTGACGCTGTCGCTGCAGGAGATGTTTGAAAAGTATAAGGGCGTCAAACTTTACGACATCATTCGTGATGTGGGTGAGGCGCATCAGGTGTCGCTGCCGATGGAGGAGGTCGAAACCGCCTACCGCGCGGAAGTGGCGCGACTGTTCGACCAGCAGCTGCAGCCGATCGCCGGTGCGAAAGCGCTGGTGGAGCAGATCAGGGTGCCGATGTGCGTGGTCTCAAACGGAACGGTAAAGAAGATGCAGCACTCGCTGGGATTAACCGGCATGCTGCCGCTGTTTGCTGAGCACCTCTACAGTGGCTATGACATTCTGCACTGGAAGCCCGATCCGGAACTGATGTACCACGCGGCGGAGCAGATGCAGGTGCCGATTGAGCGCTGCATTCTGGTGGATGACTCCGAAGCGGGCGCCCGCGCCGGGATCGCCGCCGGGATTCCGGTCTACTACTACTGCGCAGACGCGCATAACCCGGAACTGGATCATCCGCTGGTGACGCGCTTCGATGACATGGCGCAGCTGCCTGCGCTGTGGCGCGCCCGTGGCTGGGATCTGGTGTAGCGCGGCCTATGAGTCACACCGTCTGGTTTTTAACCCTGCCTGGCGTCATGGTGCTGGATCTGACCGGTCCGGCCGAGACGCTGAAACTGGCGGGCGATCATTTTACGCTGCGCTACATTGGCCCGCAGCCGGAGGTCGTCTGCTCCACCGGCATGACCATTGGCGGCATCGAACCGCTGCCGGAACAGCTTCCCGCCGACAGTCTGCTGGTGGTGCCGGGCGTCTATGACTCCCGGCACTGCTTCGCCACGCCGCAGGCCGCCGAGGCGCGCCAGTGGCTGATCCGCCAGCAGGCTGCGCTGCGCGCACAGACCTGTATGCTGGTCTGCGTCTGCTCAGGTGCCCTGCTGGCCGCGCAGGCGGGGCTGCTGGATGAGGTTGAATGCACGACGCATCATGATGTGATTGCCCGTCTGAAAGCGGCCGCCCCGCGCGCACGGGTCAAAGAGAACCGTGTCTTTGTCGGGCACGGGAACATCTGGACCAGCGCGGGCATCACGGCGGGTATCGACCTGGCGCTGCATCTGATTAATCAGCTCTGCGACACGCCCACGGCGCTGGCGGTGGCGCGCGAAATGGTGGTCTGGTTTCGGCGCGCCGGTGATGATCCGCAGCTCTCGCCGTGGCTGCGTTACCGCAACCATCTCCATCCCGCCATTCACCGGGCGCAGGATCTGATGATTGCCCATCCTGAGCATGGCTGGACGCTGACCGAACTGGCCGGACGCACGCACGTCAGCAGTCGCCATCTGGCGCGGCTCTTTCGTCAGCATCTGGGGATCAGCGTGCGTGAGTACCACGAACAGCTGCGGGTGGGCGTGGCGCGTCAGCGGCAACAGCAGGGAGAGTCCGCCGAGAAAGCGGCGCTGGCAGCAGGATTTTCATCGGCGCGCCAGCTACGACGCGCCCGTCAGCGCGAAGCCGATCAGCTGACAAAGTGACGGGTGTCGACGCGTTTCAGTGCCATGCCCAGCAGCAGGCTGCCGCCCAGCGTCAGCCCGAACACCCAGGGCAGGTCGAGCCACGGGCGTGACATGTCATCGTAGTGATGCGTGCGCAGATAGTGGATAAACAGCGCGTGAAAGCCGTAGATCGGCAGTGAATAGCGCGCAATCAGCGAAAAACCGGGCAGGGTGCGCTGGTTGAGACAGTTTTTAAACACCACCAGCAGGCTGATCGCGGCGATAAACACCAGCGGTCCGCAGTAGAGATACCAGGTATCGTTAAACGCGCCATTAACGATCAGCGCCTTTTTGGTGCCGAGGGTAATGCCCGCCACACAGGCGATAAACAGCCCGGCGGCGAGCGGTGTCAGGCCGCGCCGGGTGGTCTCCATCGAACCGATAGCCCGCCCCAGCAGCGCATAGAGCAGATAGTAGATACTGTCGCCACTGACATAGAGATTCACCGGCAGAAAATGAAAGGGGCCCAGCGACTGGCTGACCGTATTCGGGTTGGCCAGCACCGCCAGAACCAGCACCAGCAGCGCCACATAGCGCGCCTGCACCGTTTTCACCTGAATCAGCGGCGACAGCAGATAGATACCGATCAGCGCAAAGAAGAACCAGAGGTGATAAAACACCGGCTTCTGCAGCATCTTCAGGATCGATCGCCCTTCGCTGATGGGGGTCAGCCAGGTGATATAGGCGAGTGACACGGCGCTGTAGAACAGCAGGCAGAGAACCAGCCGGAGCATATGGCGCGGCTGGGCGCTGCGCTCACCGAAAAAGAGGTAGCCGGAGATCATAAAGAAGAGCGGAACGCAGACGCGTGAGGCCGAGTTCAGCAGATTAGCGGCATCCCAGGCGACCCCCTTTACCGCCATCGGCCCGGTGATGTACCAGGTGGTGGTGTGAATGACGATCACCATCAGGCAGGCAACCGCGCGTAAATTATCGATCCAGTAAATCTTCTGCGGCATAGCGTCCTCTTGCGCATAGCGTCCGTGCGGGAAAGGGTAGCCAAATGCGACCAGTGCAACAACTGCCGCCAGCAGGATTCAGACCCCTCTGTACACCAGCGTGCTGAATCCCCCTTAAACGGGCCGCTATCGTCCGGGATTTACGGCTGCACATCGCGCGGTCAAAGGGTATACTGTCGGCCTCTTTTTTTAATCCAACCGAAGCGCGTGCACACTTAACATGCAAAAGTTTGATACCAAGACCTTTCAGGGGCTGATCCTGACCTTGCAGGATTACTGGGCGCGTCAGGGCTGCACCATTGTTCAACCGCTGGACATGGAAGTGGGCGCTGGCACTTCACACCCGATGACCTGCCTGCGCGCACTGGGCCCGGAGCCGATTGCCGCCGCCTACGTGCAGCCATCACGCCGTCCTACCGATGGCCGCTACGGTGAAAACCCGAACCGTTTACAGCACTACTACCAGTTCCAGGTAATCATCAAACCTTCACCGGATAACATTCAGGAGCTCTACCTTGGCTCACTGAAAGAGCTGGGTATGGACCCGACGGTGCATGATATTCGCTTCGTCGAAGATAACTGGGAAAACCCGACGCTGGGTGCCTGGGGACTTGGCTGGGAAGTGTGGCTCAACGGCATGGAAGTGACGCAGTTCACCTATTTCCAGCAGGTTGGCGGCCTGGAGTGTAAGCCGGTGACCGGCGAGATCACCTACGGCCTGGAACGTCTGGCGATGTATATCCAGGGCGTCGACAGCGTTTACGATCTGGTGTGGAGCGACGGTCCGCTGGGCAAAACCACCTACGGCGACGTGTTCCATCAGAACGAAGTGGAGCAATCCACCTATAACTTCGAATACGCCGACGTCGACTTCCTCTTTACCTGCTTTGAGCAGTATGAGAAAGAGGCGCAGCATCTGCTGGCGCTGGAAAAACCGCTGCCACTGCCCGCCTACGAACGCATTCTGAAAGCGGCGCACAGCTTTAACCTGCTGGATGCCCGCAAAGCGATTTCGGTCACGGAGCGTCAGCGCTATATCCTGCGCATCCGTACTCTGACCAAAGCCGTGGCTGAAGCTTACTACGCCTCTCGCGAGGCGATGGGCTTCCCGATGTGCAATAACAAAAAGTAAGAGGCAGCCATGACTGAACAAACCTTCTTGGTGGAGATCGGCACCGAAGAGCTGCCACCAAAAGCCCTGCGCAGCCTGGCGGAAGCCTTTGCTGCGCAGGTTACCGCGGAACTGGATGCCGCGAACCTGAGCCACGGCGAGGTCAGCTGGTTTGCTGCACCGCGTCGCCTGGCGCTGAAAGTGGCGAACCTGAGCGCCGCACAACCCGATCGGGAAGTGGAGAAGCGCGGACCGGCCGTCGCTGCGGCGTTTGACGCGGACGGCAACGCCACCAAAGCGGCCGAAGGCTGGGCGCGCGGCAACGGCATCACCGTCGACCAGGCCGAGCGTCTCGCTACTGATAAAGGCGAATGGCTGGTTTATCGCGCCCAGGTGAAAGGCGAAGCGGCTCAGACGCTGCTGCCAGCAATGATTGCTAACGCGCTCGGCAAACTGCCGGTGCCAAAACTGATGCGCTGGGGCGACAGCGATGTGCAGTTTGTCCGTCCGGTACACACCGTGACGATGCTGCTGGGCGATGAGCTGATCCCTGGCACCATTCTGGGCATTGAGTCAGGACGTCACATTCGCGGCCACCGCTTCATGGGCGAAAACGACATCATCCTTGAGAGCGCCGATCAGTATCCTGACGCGCTGGAAAAGCGTGGCAAAGTGATCGCCGATTATCAGACCCGTAAGGCGATGATCAAAGCGGATGCTGAAGCGGCCGCGCGCCGTTTAGGCGGCAATGCCGATATCAGCGACAGCCTGCTGGAAGAGGTCACGTCGCTGGTGGAGTGGCCAGTGGTGCTGACTGCCACCTTTGAAGAGAAATTCCTCAAGGTGCCCGCCGAAGCGCTGGTTTACACCATGAAGGGCGATCAGAAATATTTCCCGGTGTATGACAACGACGGTAATCTGCTGCCGAACTTCATTTTCGTCACTAACATCGAATCCAGCGATCCGCGCCAGATTATCGCGGGCAACGAAAAAGTGGTGCGTCCACGCCTGGCCGATGCGGAGTTCTTCTTTAATACCGACCGTAAAAAGCGTCTGGAAGATCACCTGCCGCGTCTGGAAACCGTGCTGTTCCAGAAAGAGCTGGGCACGCTGCGCGATAAAACCGATCGCATTCAGGCGCTGGCGGGCTGGATCGCTGGCCAGATCGGCGCCGATGTGAACCACGCCACCCGTGCCGGCCTGCTGTCGAAGTGTGACCTGATGACCAACATGGTCTTTGAGTTCACCGACACCCAGGGCGTGATGGGCATGCACTACGCGCGTCACGACGGCGAAGCCGAAGATGTGGCGGTCGCGCTGAATGAGCAGTATCAGCCGCGCTTTGCCGGTGACGATCTGCCGTCCAGCCCGGTCGCCTGTGCGCTGGCGATTGCCGATAAGATGGATACTTTGGCCGGTATTTTCGGCATTGGTCAGCATCCGAAAGGCGACAAAGATCCGTTCGCGCTGCGTCGTGCGGCGCTGGGCGTGCTGCGTATCATCGTTGAGAAGAACCTGCCGCTGGATCTGCAGACCCTGACGGAAGAAGCGGTGCGTCTGTATGGCAGCAAGCTGAGCAACGCCCGCGTGGTGGATGATGTGATCGACTTTATGCTGGGTCGCTTCCGCGCCTGGTATCAGGAAGAGGGTCACAGCATCGATACGCTGCAGGCGGTACTGGCGCGTCGTCCGACCCGTCCGGCTGACTTTGATGCACGTATGAAAGCCGTATCGCACTTCCGTACGCTGGAGGCGGCGTCAGCACTGGCAGCGGCAAACAAACGCGTCTCAAATATTCTGGCAAAAGCGACTGAACCGCTGAATGAGAGCGTGCAGGCGTCGCTGCTGAAAGAGAATGAAGAGATCCAGCTGGCGACTTTTGTCACCGCGCTGAGCAGCAAGCTGCAACCTTACTTCGCGGAAGGCCGTTATCAGGATGCGCTGGTCGAACTGGCACAGCTGCGTACCGCGGTCGATAACTTCTTCGATAAAGTGATGGTGAACGCCGACGATCAGGCGGTGCGAATCAATCGCCTGACGCTGCTGTCAAAACTGCGCGAGCTGTTCCTGCAGGTGGCGGATATCTCGCTGCTGCAGTAATCCTCTCTGCGTGAGGCAAAAAGGGACGAGCAATCGTCCCTTTTTTATTTTTTTCTGGTCTGCATCCTGAATCCGGCGGTCAGCGTGACCGTTTCAGCGGCCGCTTTTTTAATGTTCAAATGAGTACAAAACGTGCTTAAAACAACCGGAAAATGTCATCCGGGTGCAGGTAAAACCCGCCATTATCTGGCTTTGTATTTTTCTTTTTATTATTAAATATCAATAATCTGATTTGATTCTCCTCTCCGATTCAACCGTCTCTTCTTTCCGTCAATCCGCAGCTTAAGAAACCGCCTGAAAAAAAGTCCGCCCTCTTGTTTTTGCTCTTTTCAGAGTGATAATTCGCCAGAGGTTACACCTCGTTACAGTTAGTGAAATGGAATTTTCATGAAAAGGGATTCTTTATCGTTATGGCATTCGCCAGAACGTCTGCTCGCCATAGTCGCGGGCGCGCTGTTCTGCTTCTCTTTACCGCTGATGGCAGCCCCGGCTGCCGAAACGTCTCGCGAACAGGGCCAGGCCATTGATGCCCGCGAACAACAGCGTCAGCAGACGCGTGAGCGCGTGCTGCAACAGCAGAATGCGCCGCAGGTGAATGAACATCTTCCGCGTCCTGATAGTCGGTTGCCCGGTTATCCTGCTAATGAGCAGCCCTGCTTTACCATCCATCGGATCGCCCTGACGGGCGAGGCAGCCAGCCGTTTTCAGTGGGCGCTCGATGCTGCTTCAGACGCTACCGGCCGTTGCCTGGGCGGACAGGGCATCATGCTGGTCATCAACAAAGTGCAGAATGCGATTCTCGCCAGAGGCTATGTCACCACCCGCGTTATGGCGCAGGAGCAGGATCTGACGAAGGGCGTGTTGACGCTGACGCTGCAGCCTGGCCGTATCAGCCAGATCCGCTTCGAAGAACCCGTTTCCTGGCGTGGACGGCTTTGGAATGCCGTTCCGGCGTCATCAGGCGATATTTTGAATCTGCGGGATATAGAGCAGGGCCTGGAGAACTTTAAGCGGGTGCCCAGCGCCAGTGCTGACATTAAAATTGTGCCGGGCGAACAGGAAGCCACCAGCGATTTGCAGGTCAACTGGCACGAAGGCAGACCGGTACGGCTCAGTCTGGGACTGGATGACAGCGGATCTGAAAGTACCGGACGCTATCTCGGTTCTGCCACGCTGGCTGTGGACGCCCCTTTTGCGCAGAACGACCTGTTTTACGCCAACATTGGCAAAAATCTGTTTGAGCGTGGGCCGTTCGGCAGCCGCTCGCATACCCTGAATTACTTTTTCCCGATCGGGTACTGGGCCGTCTCCGCCAGCTACAACGACTACACCTATCACCAGAACATTCCCAATGCCAATGAGGTGCTGCGCTATAGCGGTAAGAGCGACAACGCCCAGCTCACGGTCTCCCGCCTGCTCTATCGCGACCAGTCCAGCAAAACCACACTGAATCTGCGCGGCTATCGCAAACACTCCACCAACGCCGTCAACAATATCGACATAGAGCAGCAAAAGCGGCGCACCGCAGGCTGGGAACTGGGCCTGAATCAGCGCAGTTATTTTGGCAGCAGCACGCTGGACGCGAATATTGTCTGGCGGCGCGGTACAGGGGCATTCAATGCATTACCTGCACCGGAAGAGCCGCGCCATCAGGGTAGTGCACGTACCGGCATACTGCTGGGCGACCTCGGCATCAACCATCCTTTCGCCCTCGGCGAGCAGCCATGGCGGGTCTACAGCAGCGTGCGGGGACAATGGAGTCCGAATGCGCTGACGCCGCAGGAGCGCATGGCGATTGCCGGGCGTTACACGGTACGCGGCTTTGACGGTGAACAGATGCTGTCAGGTGAAAAAGGTCTGCTGTGGCGCAACGAGATCGGCTGGGATCTTTTCTCACGCGGGCATGAACTTTATCTGGCCGCCGATTATGGTCGGGTAAGCGGGCCTGGCGCCCGGGATCTGGTCGGGCATCAGCTGGCAGGTAGTGCCATCGGCGTACGCGGCTCACTCTGGAGTCGCTTCAGCTACGACCTGTTTGCGGGCGTGCCGCTCTTTAAACCCGAGGGTTTTCATACCTCCGGCACCACGGCGGGTTTCAGCCTCAACCTGGAAATCTGACCACTCACTTTCACACGGATGTGACCCATGAATAAACATTGTTATCGTATTATTTTCAGCCGCACCCACGGTGAACTCCGGGTGGTGTCCGAACTTGCCCGCAGTTGCAGCACTGAACCCGGCCAGAGCCGGGGAAGCGGTGCGGCGCGTCTCTGGGTTACGTTACGCCGCACGGCGTGGCTGCTGGGAGTGGCGCTGTTTGCCGGGCCAGCACTGGCGAACGGCATTGTGGCGGATGGTAACGCTACGCCAGGTCAGCGGCCGGACGTCATCGCTACTCAGAACGGGCTGCCGCAGGTCAATATTACTGCGCCCAATCAGGCAGGAATCTCACACAACCAGTATCAGCAGTTCGACGTCGCACAGAACGGTGCCATCCTCAATAACTCAGCAGTGATGACCTCCACGCAACTGGCCGGCATGATTCAGGGCAACCCGAACCTCAAGCCTGGCGCTGCACCCGCGCGGGTGATCCTCAACGAAGTGAACAGCAACAATCCCAGCCAGCTTCGCGGTTATATGGAAGTGGCGGGCGGAAGGGCGCAGGTGATCGTTGCCAACCCGGCCGGGATTGTCTGCAACGGCTGCGGCACCATCAATGCCGGACGGATGACGCTGACCACCGGCAAACCGCAGCGCAACGCTGACGGCAGCCTGGCGGGTTATCAGGTTGAGCGCGGCGTGGTGCGCATTGAAGGCGGCGGACTCAACGGCGATCCCCGTCATGATACTGAATACGTAGACGTTCTGGCCCGCGCGGTGGAGATCAACGCGGGCGTCTGGGCCAAAAAAGAGCTGGCGGTGGTGGCTGGTCGCAACCGCATCAGTGCCGACACCCAGACGACCACACCGCTGGCTGACGACGGTAGTACCAGACCTGAACTGGCGATCGACATGGGTCAGATGGGCGGCATGTACAGCGGCCAGATCCGCATGATTGGCACCGAAGCGGGCGTCGGGGTACGGAATCAGAACGCCCAGGTGCAGGCGGATAAAACGCTGGTGGTGAGCAGTGAAGGTAAACTCGTCTGGCAATCAGCGGCACAGGATGGCGTCACGCAGGCCGCAGGCGACATCAGCCTGGCGGCCAGAGACAGCGTTGATTATCAGGGCAAGCTCCACAGTGGCGGTCAGCTGACGGTTCAGAGCCGCGAAGGCGGGATTACCCAGTCCGGCACGCTGGCGGCGGCTGGTGACGTACGGCTGACTGCGGCCCGCAGTATTCAGAGCAGTGGACACCTGCTGGCGGGCAGCGATGCCAGCAGCCAGATTGTGCAGGAAGCCAGTCTGCAACTGGAGAGCCAGGATACCATTCGCGCCAGTGGCAGCCTGTTGAGCAAAAAAGAGGTCAGCGCGCGCGGACGCCGGGTTGATCTCAGTGGCGCTCAGGTCGCTGCCAGCCGCGCCACCCTGACTGCTCAGGAAGCGGGGGTTGCCGTGCGTCAGGCGGTGATTAATGGCACGGAGCTGATGATAAACACCTCTGGAGATATCGAGGCGCAGCAGGCACAGATTAGCGTCGGACGCTGGCAGGTCGACGGACGCAGCCTGTTCAGCCAGCAGGCGGGATGGTCGCAGACCGGAAGCGGCGAGAGCCGATTTACGTTGTCTGGCGGGCTGGACAACAGCGAGGGTTCGATTGAGAGCCAGCAGCTCAGTTTTCAGGCCGCCTCGCTCAACAATCAGCGTGGCCGTATGGTCGCGCTTGATAACGCAGCGCAGCACTGGCGGATTGATAGGCTGTTTGACAACACGTCGGGCGAGCTGGGCAATAACGGCGATCTGACGCTTGAAACCGGCAGCCTGCATAACCAGGGCGGCACCATCAAAACCCAGGCGTCGCTGTCTGTCACTGCCCGCGACGCGGTTAGCAACAGTCAGGGTAATCTTCTGGCCGGTAATGCGCTGACGCTTAGCGCGGGCGGCGATCTGGATAATCACGCGGGCACTCTGAACGGCGGCCAGCTGTCGCTGACCGCGCAGCATTTGAATAATGCGCAGGGCGAGATTATCAGCCAGCGTGATCTGAGCCTGACGGCAAGCGGACTGGATAACTCAGAGGGCAAAGTGATTGCGTTGCAGGATTTGAGCCTGGCGACGACACAGGGCCTGGACAACAGCGATGGCGGGATCGAAGCGGGTCATCATCTTTCGCTCAACAGCGGCGGATTCTGGCAGAACAGCGGTGGGACGGCGCAGGGCGGTGAGCAGGTTACGGCGACGGCAGATCAACTCAATAACGCCAGCGGCCGCTTGCAGTCTGGCGGTGATCTGACGCTGACCAGCCGTGGCGATATCCTCAACCAGGGCGGAAAACTCACGGCGAAAAATGCTCTCGCGATCCAGGGCACCGCCGCGACGCTGTTTGATAACGATGGCGGGTCGCTGCAAAGTGGCGGCGATCTGCGCCTGCAGGTTGGCGCACTGAACAATCGTCAGTCAGGACAGATTCTCAGCCAGCAGGCGCTGACGCTCAGCCTGGCAGGCGATTGGGACAATCAGGGCGGCACCCTGACCGGCAACGGCAGCACGCAGGTCAGCGCCGCAAATCTGTTGAATGCCGGGGGCGCGATCAATGCGCTGGACGCGCTGGATATGCAGTTCGCGGGTCGTCTGGATAACCGTAATGGCCGCATCTTCAGTCGGCTAAGCCAGACGCTCCAGGCGCATGAAATTAGCAACGCCCAGGGCTGGATGGGCAGTCAGGCGAACTGGACTGCCGCGACTGCCGTTTTCGATAACACGGCGGGCAGCGTGCAAAGTCAGCAGCAGGCTGAGCTCTCGGCAAACTGGCTCAGTAACGCCAGCGGTGTGTTGCAGTCAGGCGCCGGGCTGGCGCTGCGCGTTGCACAGGAAATCAATAACCTGGCCGGTAAAGTCTCTGCGCAGCAGCAGCTGACCGTGCAGGGTCAGACCAGAGGCAGCCGCACCAGTAACATTAACAATGCAGGCGGCCAGTGGCTGGCTGGTGAAGGGCTGACGATCACTGCTGAGCGTCTCGATAACACTCAGGGTGGTCTGCTCTACAGTCAGCGGCAGTTAAGGCTGAACCTGGCCGGGGATCTGGATAACCGGGCGGGCAACGTGCAGAGCGGCGAAGCGCTCCAGCTTGATGCGCAGACGCTGAACAACGCGGGCGGCCACATCGACAGCCAGCAACAGCTCAGCCTGCAGCTGTCAGGAGAGATGGATAACAGCGGCGGTGCGGTGCGCAGTAACGGTGAACAGCAGATTCATGCTGCGACGGTCAATAACCGTCAGGGCATCTTCAGCAGTCGTGAGGCGATTAATCTGACAACAGGGCAACTGGAGAATGCCAGCGGCACGCTGATCAGTCAGGGCGCGGGAAATTATCACCTCAATGTGCTCAACAACCCGCAGGGCAAAGTCCACAGCGGCGCGGCGCTCTCCCTTGACGCTGCGCAACTGAACAATCAGGGCGGCCAGCTGATCGCCACCCAGGATCTCGTGCTGAAGGTCACGGCGATCGATAACAGCACACAGGGTGTGCTCAGCAGCCAGGCGGGACTCTCACTGCAGGCCGATCGTCTGAGTAGCCGCGACGGCGGCCTGTTACTCGGCACGACCTTTACCGACATAGCTGCCCGTGACATCGATAACAGCAGCGGACGGCTGCAGAGCGCCGGAACGCTCCTGCTTCGGGGTGTTGCACAGCTGGATAACCGGCAGGGACAGATGCTGGCGAATGGCGATCTCACCCTCAACGCCGATCTCTCACCGACTGATTCACCGCTGGTGCTGCTCAATCAGCGCGGACGGCTGGAGAGTGCGGGCGCATTAAACATCCATGCGCACGCTTTCGATAATCAGGGCGGTACCCTGCTCGGGCTGCAGGCTCTGAAGCTGACCGCGCAACAGGATTATACCCGCCAGGCGGGTGAAACCCTCAGCAGTAACGGCACGGTGACCTTCTCGCTGAGCGGGGCGTTTACTAACCTGGTGGACTGGCTGCTGCCGGGTAATCTGGTGCTGAATGCCACGGCTATTACCAACCCGGCGATGCTGGTGGGTAAAACCGTTCAGCTCACGACAGGTGCGCTGCTGAACAGCGGGCGGCTTGAAGCCGACGCCCTGACGCTGAATGTCGATTCGCTGGATAACAGCGCGACCGTGATGGGCGATGAGGTCACCGTGCGTGGTCGGGTGATCGATAACCACGGTCAGCCGGCGGTCATCGCAGCCACCCAAAGCCTGACGCTGCAGGCCCGCGAGCGGCTGAGCAACACAGAGGGTGCATTGCTTTACAGCGGCGATCGTCTGTCGCTGCACAGCGATGACCTGATCGAGAACCGGGCGAGTTTTATCGAAGCAGATGGTGATATGAAGCTGGAGGCGCGTCGGCTCGACAACCTGCGCGAAGGACTGGTGATTGAGCGCAACGCTCAGAGCAGCGACTACAAGTGGCATCGTTATAACTATTACTGGCGCTCTTACGGCTCAGCAGTAAGCTCCGATCTCAGCACCATGGCGTCTACCACTCAGCAGTTGACCTTCCAGGATGAGGCAGCGGCACAGAGTAATCCTTACGGCACGCTGCTGGCGATTGACGCTGCAGGCAAACGCGCCCAGGTCCGAGTCATGAACAATCAGGGTGTGCTGACCGATCTGTGGGTTAACTATCTGGCGCTGAACCCCAATGCCGACGGCACCTATGCCATGACGTTCTATGAAACCCGCGGATTCCGGCAAAATAATGTACCGACTCCCTATCAAAATACGGTTTGGCGTGAACATGATCGTGGACATCTGGAGCAGTGGGATCCCGAAAAGCATATCGACATCGACAATGCGCCGTTCGTTACTGATTACAACAATTTCCGTGAACGAACTGTAACCGGAACCGTAACGCGTGATCGGCTGGTCAGTGAAGGCATCGGCGCCCGTATCCTGGCGGGTGGCAACATGATCCTGCGCATTATTGACCAATTGATTAATGACGCCAGCGTGATTACAGCCAACGGTAATCTGACACTGGATGGCGGTGGCAGCATTGATAACCGCGGCTACTCGGTCAATGAGCGACGGCAGGAAGTGATTGTCGATCATATGGATAAAGACACTCACCACTGGTATCCAACCTTCAATTCTGACGAGACCACGGCCCTGGCTACCGTTGACGGCATCATTACCGGCAACGGTAACGTCAGTATCAGCGGAGCGAGCATCAGTAACACCACCGTTAATCAGGCGCAGGTCAGCCAGCTCGAGGCGGCGCTGCAGGCGGTGGACGCCGAGCGCGCAGAGTATGAACGTAACCCGCTGGCTTTTGCCATAGACGGCGTCGCTCACCATGACGGCGACACAGAACTTGCGGCGGGTAATTCATCGGGTTGCACGCTGTTACCGGCCGAGCTGGCGCTGACGACGCTGCAACAGCTGGAGAAAGTCGCCACAAGCATCCCCGATAACGGCCTGTTCAGCCAGCATACCGCGGCAGGTAGTCCGTTCCTGGTGGTGACTGACGAGCGCTTCACCAGTCGGGAGAAATTTATCAGCAGCGACTATCTGCTCGAACGGGTGGGCTATAACCCGTCGCAGGTGCATAAACGACTGGGCGACGGTTTTTATGAGCAGCGGCTGGTGCGCGAGCAGGTCCTGGCGCTGACCGGCAGGCCTTCCGTCAACGGCTGGGATGCGATGGAGCAATATCAGGCGCTGATGAACAACGGCGCTGAAGTGGCGCAGGATTTCCATCTGGTGCCGGGTGTGGCGCTGACGCCGCAACAGATTGCGGCGCTGCAGCAGGATATCGTCTGGCTGGTCAGCGAAACGGTGGATACGGCAGAGGGTCCGCAGAGCGTGTGGGTGCCAAAAGTCTATCTGGCACAGACTACCCTGCGCCTGACCGGTGATGGCGCGGTGATTGGCGGCGGTAATCTGCAGCTCTCGGCGGACAGCGTGACCAACGCCGGAAATCTCTTTGCGGACAAGGCACTGTCAGTCGACAGTAGTCAGTTCCTGCATCTGGGCGGCGACATCAAAGCGGGAAGCATTGATGTGAAGGCGGAGACGCTGACGATCAGCACCGATCTGCAGAATGCCCTGCGCCAGGCGACGATGAGCGCTGACGATATCAGCCTCAGCGGCACCGATATCCGGCTGCAGGGCGCGAAGCTCAATGCCACCGATAACCTCAGCCTGAGCGCACGCAACAACCTTGAGATCGGTACCGCAAAAAGCAGCCACAGCGGCAGCCTGAACGTGATTGCCGGGGCGATGGGAAATCGCACCAGCCGCGGCATGGAAGAGGCGGGCAAGCGCATGGCGCAGGTCAGCGGCGAGTGGCAGCAGGCACAGGGCAGTGAGCTTAACGCGGGTGGTAACCTCCTGCTCTCGGCGGGGCGTGATCTGACGCTGACCGGCAGCCAGGCCAGCGCCACCGGCTATGCCCGGGTTGAGGCTGGCGGCAACATCCACATCGGCGCGGAGACCACTACTAATACCACCCATCTTGAGGCCAACAGCCGGACCTCATCGGTCAGCAACAGCCGTCAGGAAGATCGTCTGCTGCTCAGCACTCTGAGCGGTGATCAGGGCGTAACGCTGGTCGCGGGCAATAATCTGCTGGCCGAAGGCGCGCAGGTTGACAGTGCCCAGGGCCGCATTGGCGTCAATGCGCAGAGCGTTACCATTAAGGATGCGCGTGCCCATACACAGGACCTGGACAGCGAGAACAGGCGCTTGGGTAATACCCGCAGCCATCGTGACGAGGAGACGGTTCGCGAAGGCAGCATGGGAAGCACTTTCAGCGGACAGCAGGGCGTAGCGGTACTCGGGCGTGAGGGTGACGTGACGGTCACCGGCAGCACGCTACACAGCGGACAGGGTGCTGTTGCGCTGCTGGCGAAAAAGGATGTCATCCTCAACCACACGACAGACAGCGAGCACCGCGCCTCACAGGAAAAAAGTCGCGGCCGGAAAACCAAGGGTGAACGCGCGGAGGAAATGCTGCGTGAGAACGTGGTGGGGAGCACGCTCAGTGGACGCGATGGCGTCACGGTGGTGGCGCAAGAGGGCAGCATCACCGCCACGACCAGCACGCTGCACAGTGAGCTGGGTGCCGTTGCGCTGCAGGCGAAACAGGATGTGACCCTCAATACCGCCACCGAACGGGAGTCACTGTTCAGCGAATCCCGCTCAGAGAAAAAAAGTTTCCTGAAGAAAAAGAGCAGCCACAGCATCTCGCTGGATGGCGCTACCCGGGAGAACGGCAGCCTGCTGAGCGGCGAAAGCGTCACGGTCATCGCCGGACGTGATCTGACGGTGACCGGATCGGCGGTGGTTGCCGATCAGGACGTCAATCTGCGGGCCGGGCGCGACGTGGAGATCGGCGCGGCGACCGAGACCGAGAGTCACTATCAGCTGGAAGAGAAGAAAAAGAGCGGCCTGCTGGGCAGCGGCGGCATCGGCTTCACCGTCGGCAAACAGTCAACCCGCCATGAAATCGATGAGAAGGGCACCACCCAGAGCCAGAGCGTCAGCACCGTCGGCAGCAGCCAGGGCAGCGTCAATGTTACGGCGGGCAACCGGCTGCACGCCGGCGGCGCAGACCTGGTGGCGGGGAAAGATCTGAACCTGACGGGCGACAGCGTAACTATCGACCCGGGCTTTGATATACGCAGCCGCAAGGAAACCTTCGAGCAGAAACAGAGCGGTCTGACCATTGCCCTGTCAGGCACGGCGGGCAGCGCGCTCAATACCGCGGTCAGCAGCGCACAGCAGGCGAGGAAGTCGGGGAACGCGCGGGTCAGCGCGCTGCAGAACACGCAGGCGGCGCTGAACGGGGTGCAGGCGGCGCAGGCCGCTGAGCGGGACAGCCTGCAGAATGGCGGAGCGGGCGGGACCAACACCATCGGCGTCAGCGCTTCGTACGGCAGCCAGTCGTCGAAAAGCGAAACCCGTACTGAAAGCCGCCAGTCGCAGGGCAGCACGCTGACGGCGGGCCGGAACCTGACCGTCACGGCCACCGGTAAAAACGGCTCGGCCCAGAGCGGCGACATCAGCATCACCGGCAGCCAGCTGAAGGCGGGCGGCGATATGAGCCTGGAGGCGTCGCGTGACATCCTGCTGCAGTCGGCGCAGAACACCCGGAGCATCGACAGTAAGAACAGCAGCAAAGGCGGCAGCGTCGGGGTCGGCATCGGCGTGGGGTCAGGCGGCTACGGCATCACGGTATCGGCGGGCGTGAACGCGGCGAAGGGCAGCGAAAAGGGCAGCGGGCTGACGCACAGTGAAACCACACTGGACGCGGGCAGCCGGCTCAGCCTGACCAGCGGGCGCGACACGACGCTCACGGGCGCGCAGGCAAACGGCAACAGCGTGAAGGTGGACGCGGGCCGCAACCGGACGCTGACCTCGGAGCAGGACAGCGACCGCTACGACGCGAAGCAACAGAGCGCCAGCGCGGGCGGCAGCTTCACCTTCGGCTCAATGACAGGGTCGGCGAACGTGAACGTGAGCCGGGATAAGATGCACAGCAACTGGCAGAGCGTGGCCGAACAGAGCGGGATTTTTGCGGGTCAGGGCGGCTTTGACGTGACCGTGGGTGAGCACACACAGCTGAACGGCGCGGTTATCAGTTCCACTGCCACCGCCGATAAGAACCGGCTCGACACCGGGACGCTGGGGTTCAGCGACATAGAGAATCATGCGGAATATGAGGTGCAGCATCAGAGCGCAGGCATGAGCACCGGCGGCGGCATCGGCGGGAACTTTGCCGGTAACATGGCCAACGGGATGCTGGCGGGGCTGAACGACAGCGGCAGCGCGGAGAGCACCACCAGGTCGGCGGTGAGCGAGGGCACTCTCGTCATCCGTGACCCGTCGAAGCAGAAGCAGGATGTGGCGGACCTCAGCCGCGACGTGGCGAACGCGAATCCGGGTTTGTACGTCATCTTCGACAAGGAGAAAGAGCAGAACCGGCTGAAGGCGGCGCAGCTGATAGGCGAAATCGGGGCGCAGGCGGGGGATATCGCGCGGACGCAGGGCCAGATAGCGGGCCTGAAGGCGCAGCAGGACCCGGCAGCACTGGCGGCCGCCAGGGAAGAGCTGGCCGGAAAAGGGAAGCTGAACCCGACGCCAGATGAAATAGCGAAGCAGGCTTACGACACGGCGATGAAGTCGTTCGGGACGGGTTCGTCCCTTCAGCAGGGCATCAGCGCGGTGACGGCGGCGGTGCAGGGGCTGTCGGGCGGAAACGTGGCGCAGGCGCTGAGCGGGGCGGCCGCGCCGTATGTGGCGGAAAAGATACATGAGCTGACGACGGACGCGAACGGTAAGGTGAATACCGAAGCGAACCTGATGGCGCACGCGGTGCTGGGTGCGGTAAGCTCGTATGCATCCGGCAACTCAGCGCTGGCCGGAGCCTCGGGCGCTGCGATGGGTGAATACATCGCGCAGCAGCTGTATCCGGGCGTTAAACGTAAAGACCTGAGCGAAGAGCAGCGGCAGACGATAAGCGCACTGGGGACGCTGGCGGCGGGTCTGGCTGGCGGTGTAGTCGGAGACAGCACGGCGGATGTTGTGGCGGGCGCGCAGGCGGGTAAGAACGCGGTTGAGAATAATGCGCTGAGCTTTGGTACGGGGATGGAAAGCTACGGTGGGGCAGTAAAATCCTGGAACCAGTATGCGGAAGCTAATGGTCTGACGCCGGAGCAGAAACAGGCGGGTCTGGACAAACTGGCGAAGGGAGACTTACCGGAAGGCGCTAATATCACCAAAGTCATCGTGAATGGATATAAAGATGGTGTGCTGATTGCCGGTGCAGGTTATTTAGGGCCTGCGGCTTCGGTGGGAAAAGTAGTTGGCGGTGCAGTAATAGCGGAAATAGCGAACGGGACATATCAGTGGTTCGATATAAACAGTGATAAGAACCAGATGTTACCTGAAAATAAGCAGAAAATCTGGGACTACTGGGGCAGCGCTTCTGCGGCTGTAACCGGTGCTCTGGCTCCGGGGCGTGGCGTCTGGCAGAACGTGGGAATAGCGGCAGGTGGCGCAGTGCTTACGGATGGGGCTGATGTCGGCGCTATTGGTGGGGCGGCATTAGGGGCTTGGGCTGGAGGGAAGTTCGGAGAGTTAGCTCCTTTCCCTGGAGAAGTTAATGACCTGTTTGGTGGCATCGGAGGAGAAATCATAAGTAATAAATTTAAGGATAAAGTTAATGAAAAATAAAAAATCACCGAAGAGAGCAACTTTTACTGTTTTCCTGTTAAGCACGATTTATTATGGATGTTGTTTTTTTGCGTTTATTTTCTTGATTAATAACGTAATCATTGAGTTAATTACATCCGGAGAAATTGATTTATCCAAAAGATCCTTAAGCTACCTATCTGTTGTGAGTTTGATTATTGGAATAGCTTCGGGATCAAGAATATGGATTTTCGCCAAAATAGATGAACGCAAAGCCCGCAAATCTCCCCCATCCGATCCGCAGTAAACAGCTATCCCGGCCATACAGCGCCGGGATTTTTTTATCTGCCGAGCACTCCTCAGCCAGCCGGGGGATATCGCGCGGACGCAGGGCCAGATAGCGGGCCTGAAGGCGCAGCAGGACCCGGCAGCGCTGGCAGCGGCGAGAGAAGAGCTGGCCGGAAAAGGGAAGCTGAACCCGACGTCAGATGAAATAGCGAAGCAGGCTTACGACACGGCGATGAAGCCGTTCGGGACGGGTTCGAGTGCTTCAGCAGGGCATCAGCGCGGTGACGGCGGCGGTGCAGGGGCTGTCGGGTGGAAACGTGGCGCAGGCGGTGAGCGGCGCGGCCGCGCCATACCTGGCGACGGAGATACACAGGCTGACGGAAGGCAACCCTGAAGCGCAGGCGATGGCGCACGCGGTACTGGGTGCGGTAACCTCTTACGCATCCGGCAACTCAGCGCTGGCGGGTGCAGCGGGCGGCGTCAGTGGTGAGCTGATGGCGAAGCTGGTGATGAACCAGCTGTATCCGGGTAAAACGGTCAGCGACCTGAGCGAGACGGAGAAACAGCAAATCAGCGCCCTTGGGACGCTGGCAGCGGGTCTGGCAGGCGGTGTGACTGGAGACAGCACAGCCGGCGCGATGGCGGGTGCGCAGGCGGGTAAGAACGCGGTTGAGAATAACTATCTGAATGTAGTTGCGGAAGGCTGTGCTATCGCTGCACCTTGTCGTAGCAAGGTTGCAGAGCAGCTACTGGAGATAGGTGCAAAAGTCGGAATAGCGGGCCTTGCCGGAGCGGCTATTAAGGATGTTGCCGACAAGATGACTTCTGATGAACTGGGGCATCTTGTTACTCTGGAAATGATGGGTAATGATGAGATAACCGGTAAATATCTGAGTTCGTTGCAGGATAAGTATGGTTCTGGTAGTGACTCAGCGCCAAATGTTGGCGCAAATCTGACGGATGCAGAGAAGGCTGAACTGGGTGGAGCCGGATCGGGAACACCACCACCGCCAGAAAATGATCCTGAACAACAGAGTCATAAACCTGTACAGAAACTAAATCAGAAGCAGGAAAGCTCAATCAAAAAAATTGATAACCTGATCAAGAATTCGGTTAAAGATCATGATATCACTGGAGCATTAAAAGATATGGATGGTAATCCAATAATAAAACCTGACAGCGGTGGAAAATATTGGAATCATATGAAGGAAATGCAAGATACTCTTAACCGGTTGAGAAATCATGCAAACACATTGAAAAATGTAAACAATCCTGAAGCACAGGCTGCTTATGAAAGAGCAACTGATGCTATTAAAAAACTCGAATCAGCAATAAAGGGATATGGGATATGACTACGTTTAGAGAATTATTATTGATTAAAAATAGTAATTATGTGCCAAACAATCTTTCTTCCTTAGATGAATGGTTTAGCGGTGTTCTGGATGTTTCTCTTGATGAATTAGAAGTTGGTGATGTTGCTCGAGCAATAAGGCAGGAACTATTTTTGGAGGAAATTCTGCCAATAGCTGAAGTTATTTTAAGGCAAGATCCACTGGCTGGAGAAGACTATGATGGGCAATTAATATCATCTATAGCTTCTTTAAATAGTAGTGAGGTGAAAACTGTACTACCCTCTCTCCGGAGTATTAGTTCTTTTTTAAACCAGCTGGACAAAACTATTTTTGATAACATGAATATCACAGATATAAAAAAAATAGACAAATTATCTAACAATTAAATATGGAATTCCAGCCAAAAAAATCACTGGGTTTTTAATTTATAATCCGCTGGTTACATTAAAGCGATAGCCACTCCACTGTTCCTTTCAGGGGCTTCCTTCGTGACCGTTTCTGCGGCGTGGCAATGGATTTAATCCTGATGGTTCGTTCAATGATTTATTAGATTCACCGGTTAGGAAAGGGCCCAGAAAAATTAGAACTGTTTTTTCAGTCCAACGAAAACGAAGAACTGCCTCTTGAAGTTCAATTAGATCGAGAAAGAGTTACTGAGATCAACCAAGAAAAGGAACAGATGACCTTGAAATTGAGTTGTTTGGAAGCGATGTTTACAGCAACTTTTATAATCAGGCGTTCGTTGACAGCGGATTCGGAACCGGTGGTAAGGTGCAGCGTGCCATCAGCGCGGTGACGGCAGCGGTGCAGGGGCTGTCGGGCGGGGACGTGGCGCAGGCGATAAGCGGCGCGTCGGCACCTTACCTGGCCGAAAAGATACATGAGCTGACGACGGACGCGAATGGTAACGTCAATACCGAAGCGAACCTGATGGCGTACGCGGTACAGGGTGCGGTAACCTCGTATGCATCCGGCAACTCGGCGCTGGCAGGCGCATCGGGCGCGGCGATGGGCGAGTACATCGCGCAGCAGCTGTATCCGGGCGTTAAGCGTGAAGACCTGAGCGAAGAGCAGCGGCAGACGATCAGCGCGCTGGGGACATTAGCGGCGGGGCTGGCAGGCGGCGTGGTTGGTGACAGTACGGCGGATGCGGTGGCGGGCGCGCAGGCGGGAAAATCGTCGCTGGAAAACAATAATCTTTTACTGCCAAGACCAGTAGTTGTGCCTGTTCCTGGATTACCAATGAGTCCGGGCGACAAAGTTGTTCAGGACGCTAACAACAATATCGCATCGGAACTGGATAAGGCTGTGAAAGAGTCAGGAACTGAGGCGGATACGCCGCCGATTACGGATGGCCCTTCAATCGTTGAAGCACGTGACGAAGCTGCAAAGACCCGCGATCCGAATGTGGCGAAGGATCTGACAGATGCGGAGAAAGCAGAGCTGGGTGGTTCAGGCTCAGGAACGCCAGGCGGCTGGGGACCTCAGGATGAGGAGAATGCGCGGAGTAATAAAAGTAACCAAAACAATAATTTTGATCGTTTCAAAAAAGATGACCTTATTTCTTCAGCCAATGAGCCAATTAACGAACAGGGTTTATCCGCAGCGGCGAGAGCATAGGAGATACATGCTGGCAAGCCTGCGGTGTTTTTGAACCATTAAAAGGTAATCCAGCTCAAAAAAGCGAAGCTGTGAATAAGTTTGTAAACGAAGTTTTGAATAATACAAATACTGTAAAAACAGATCTTTCCAGAGGAGGTGTAGAGTATAGGCTTCCTGATGGGAGAGGAATACGCTATAAATATGATGGTTCATTTTCTGGTTTCTTAGTTCCTAAAATGCCGAGATAAAAATATGGACAATAGCTTTGAAATAACCTTCTTCAGTGATTCTAAATATGAAGAAATTACAGCAGAGATCTCTTACAAGGATCAAATACTTTGCCAATTAAATAAAGATAAGGGACCCGATAATGTTGAAATTGAGTTTTTTCCGGATGCTAGGTTATTAGCTGAGCAGGATAGAATGAAGTTCAGCTTGAGTACTTTTTTACAAGTAATAACTGAAGCAACGGAAGAATTAAAAATATCTTAACTTACTGTGAATCCTGGGCAGTCTGGCCGTGATTTTTGCTTTTAAGCCCCGAATCTTCTCGCATAAGCCGCCATAACCGGAGCACATCGGGTGCAGCAATAATCTCATGCTGTCCCGGCCCGGTGATCACTTCTATCTTTAGCCCGGTTGTAAAGCCAATAGTCAGGCGTGATCTGACGGTGACCGGATCGGCGGTGGTTGCCGACCAGGACGTCAATCTGCGGGCCGGGCGAAAAGCTGAACCTTCTGCCAATGGATTGTAATCTGAATAAAGGTGCCTGGAAACAGATGGAAAATACCTGGGCAAGAGCGCTGAGTGAAGGCAAGGAAGTGAAGGTCAATATTCAGCCATCATATGTGGGTGATAGTGTCAGGCCAGATAAATTTAAAGTTGTATTCGGTAGACGGTGGTCGCCCAATTGAAAAAGTATTTAACAACGCCCCAGGAGGTAAATAATGCGAGCTGACCAAGAAATATATAATGATATTGGATCAGTATTACTATCAATCACACCTGAAAATGCAGTGAAAATTATTCTGTATGCAAAGTTAGAACCGGAAAGTGATTGTGGGGAATTTACTTATGACTATGTTGATAAATTCGGTGATCAGCACTGGGTGACTGAGACTGGCAATGCAAGCGAAAACCTCTTGGATCTTCTTGTTGAGCTAAGAAATTATTTTGTTGCTAACTTCAAATATCAGGAAAAACCGTTCTGGCACGGTTGTGAAGTCACTGTAGATATTGAAACGCTCAAGATAAATATTGATTTTAAATATGATGATTAAGTAAAAGATCCCGGTCATTGCGCCGGGATTTTTACATTTAAGCCCTGAAGCCTCTCGCTTACCGCCGCTACAACCGAAACACACCGGGCGCAGCGGTAATCTCCAGTTGTCCCGCTTCAATGATACCAAAACCGGTCATCCAGTCGCCGCCGAGAATCACTTCGCCACTCTCACGCACCCAGTCTGCCCCCACATCATGCCACTGCTGGCTGGCTTCACAGAGTGCTTTCCACTCTGCTTCACCGGTCACGGTTGTCACCGACAGCGTGTTATACCGCAGCATCAGCCGGATCGGTGCGTCGGTAGTAAATCCGAGCGCGGCCAGCTGGCCGCCCGTGGTGGTTAGCTGCGGGACGGGTTCCTGAATAAAAGTAATGTTCATGCTTCTTCCTCCGTGAAGTGTGTGGTGCGGATAATCAGCTGGCCCTGTTCGGCGATGATATTTACAGGCTGTCCTTTGATAAATCCCCACTGTTCTGGCCATCGTCCTTTGATGGTCAGTTGTGGCAATGGATTCGGTCTGCCGCTTATCAGATATGTTTATAAGGCGAGAAATTGCAGTTATAACCATTACCTGAAGTCTTTGAACCATAACGTTTCAAGGGCAACGATAAAGATGCTAAATAGAAATGAATATGATCTAATTATTGATCCTTGTTTATCCGAAACACCGGTGCATCGGATGAAACTGTTTAATGATATCAATGCGAGGTTCGTTATTGGGTTAAATAAAAAACCTGATATGGGCCATTACACCGTTTCAGTATCTTTTAAAAATGAAAAACAGCATGTTACAGAATTATTGTCTTTGTTCTGCATAATGATTGGCGTTAAAGCTACAGGCAGTGTCGATTATAGTTTATATTTTCCTGATAGCGTGCTTAATGAGGTAAAAGATTTTCTTAACCCCTGGAAAAAAAAGAAAAAGATTATTATTAATGCCTATGCAGGCACCCCAGAAAGAAACTTCTCACAACAGCAATTGCTGGATCTTATTCATCTGGTTAATAAAGGTAAAGAAATAAAGTTAATTATTCTGGATCATCGTAACGAATTATTAGTGCCGCTTCCTAGTGGTGTTGTAAAAAATCCCTTTTGCACATTGCATCATGTAATGGCATTGATTAAAGAATCGGATATAGTTATAACTCCTGATACTTCAATTGTACATATCTCGGCTGCGTGGAAAAAACCACTCATCGCCGTTTATAAAAACTTACCTAATAATAATATGTGGGCACCAGGGTATGAAAACGCAAGCCACCTTATTGTTCATGATGATAAAACTTCTGATGCTGATAATATTCCTGAGCGTATTTTCAACGAGATTGTCCGCAGGAATTTACTGGACAGGCATGAGATGAAAATCCAAAGCCCGGTATCGGTGACCGAGTTGAAAGAACCTGTTAGTAAGTACGGTTATCATGTTCCCGAGCGCTCTATCGCCTCCTCTGATCAGCTCTGCTGCTGACCAGCAGATAAAATGTTCTACTGTGCCAGACACCATTGCCACTCTTAATAGGTCTGGCTACAGCACACCCATCACGCCGCAGGCGGCGTCGTCATTGCAAAGCTCTCACGCTGAAACAGCGTTTCCGCCAGCTTCACCAGTGCCGGACGCTCAACACACCAGTTAGGCACCACGCGGCGGAAATTGAGATAGCCAATCATACAGCCAGTGGCGATATCCGCCAGATTGAGCTGACCGTTGTTGAGCCATTTTCCCTCTGCGGCTTTCGCTTCCAGCATGTCGAGGCTGCGCTGAATCTTTTCCCGATTGCGCACCAGTACCTCCTCTGACTGCAAATCCCCCGGCCGCAGCTGCTCGCGCACGATCACCAGCGCGGCATCGCAGATGCCATCCGCCAGCTTCTCCAGCTGACGGATGTTAAGCGACGCAAGCGGATCAGCAGGCAGCAGGGCAGGGTCTGCCCCGCGCAGTTCCAGAAATTCCGCGATGATGCTGGAGTCGAACCAGATTTGCTTATCGTCAGCGACCAGCGCCGGGACTTTGCCCAGCGGATTGTAGTGCGGTACGTGGCTGTCATCGCTGTAGGGCGAGGCGTTGACGAATTCAAACGTAATGCCTTTTTCCAGCATGATAATCGAAATCTTACGCACAAACGGGCTGGTATAGCTGCCAATCAGTTTCATCGGGTTCTCCGGATTCATCGCCTATTCGCCAGGAAACATAAAGGGGTTGAGACTGCTGCGAGCAAAACCTTCCTGCTCCATCCGGGCATCCAGTATCAGCGATGCCAGATCGTCGGCCACCGGTTCGATGGCCGGATCTTTCTCCTGATAGAGCATCTTCAGGTAGGTGCCACAGTCGCCGCAGCTCTCTGCCTTCACCGCCGCCAGCTCGCTGTTGAGCGACCAGTAGTGCAGATCGCGGGACTGCTCGCACTGGGTACACTTACTGCGTACCACATGCCATTCACTTTCGCACAGATTACAGTGCAGGTAACGCGCGCCTTCATCACTGCCCATATGGACCACGCTGGCGACCGGCATACTGGCGCACACCGGACAGAACTGCCGCTGATCGCCCATCTCCGCCCGCGCTTTGCCCGGGATCAGGGCCGCCATCTGCGCCCAGTAGAGCGAGAGCGCCGCCCAGATAAAGGGCGCTCTGTCGCTGCTGACCTGCGCATAATCGCCGGTAAACAGCGCACTGGCCAGCGTCTCCAGCTCGGTGGCGGAGGCTTTTTCCAGATTCTCCAGCACCGCCAGCGCCTGACCGCTCATCTCCGGCTTCAGTTCGGCAATCAGCGAGTGCAGCAGCCGCTGCCAGTGCGGATCGCGCGGCAGGGTGTGGATGTTCAGCGGCGGCTTACCCTCGCTGGCGCTCTGCGTCAGTCGGGCATGCAGATCGATATGCAGCGGGTGGTCATACAGCACAATCTCCTGCGCTTCGGCGATCGTTGCCGCAAAGCGCAGATAGTCGCCGAGTGGATTTTTCGCCGCCAGGTCGCGCAGTCGCGCAGCACGACGGCTGTATAAATTTTTCAGCCGTGGAAAAAGTAACGGCGGAATCCTCTCCGCCGTGTTCTTTTCGCCTTTCTCCAGCTGATCTTGCGGGATTATGCGAATACTCATCAGGGGCGTTTATCCTGTTTTTCTGGCAGTTTACGCTGCTCACGAAACCAGCGGGGATGGTGATGTCTGGCCCAGTCGGCGCTGACCCAGCCCTCAACCATCGCGGTCAGTGTGCCTTTGACCCACAGTGCAGCATAAACATGCACCATGATGACGATGATCAGTACCACTGCTGACACCGAATGCACCACCAGTGCCAGACGAATCAGCGGAATGGCGAAGGCATCAGCAAAGTAAGGTCGCCAGATCACAATGCCGCTGGCAAGCAGCAGGACTAAGCTGATGATAGCAGCCCAGAACACACACTTCTGACCAAAGTTATATTTACCGGTATCACCCACCTCTTCATTGCGTGCAATCCGGTGAATATTTCTGGCCCAGCAGAGGTCATCACGATTGATCAGGTTCTCTTTCCAGTAGCGCAAAAACATCAGCATAAAAGCGGCAAACATCACCACACCGGTGAAAGGATGCAGAATACGCGCCAGTTGTGGCGTGCCGAATATCTGCATCAGCCAGTTGAAGGAGGGAAAGAAAAACCCCAGACCGCTTAAGGCCGTGATGACAAAGCAGATTGCGACGATCCAGTGATTAATGCGTTCCGGTGCGCGGTAGCGCACCAGACGATCGGACTTGTTCATTATTTATCCTCCCTTTGCTGATCGTCGTCACTGTCGTGCGCGTCGGTGACGCGATTCGGACCGACGCCGACATAGTGGAAAATGGATGCGGCGAACGTGGCGGCAAAAACCACCGCCGCCAGCGGTTTCCAGACCCCCTTCCAGAAGGTCACGGTCGGGCTGATGCCCGGATTCGCTGGCAGGCCGTGATAGCGCTGGGGCTTGTCAGCATGATGCAGCACATACATCACGTGGGTGCCGCCCACGCCTTCCGGGTTGTAGAGACCCGCCTGTGCAAACCCGCGCGACTTCAGCTCTGCTACGCGCTCCTCCGCCAGCGTCAGCATGTCGCTTTTGCTGCCGAAATGAATGGCGCCGGTCGGACAGGTCTTCACACAGGCGGGTTCCTGGCCGACGCTGACGCGGTCCACGCACAGGGTGCATTTATAGGCGCGGTTATCCTCTTTATTGATGCGGGGCACGTTGAAGGGACAGCCCGCGATGCAGTAGCCGCAGCCAATGCACTGCTCAGACTGAAAATCGACGATGCCGTTAGCGTACTGGATGATGGCGCCTGCTGACGGACAGGCTTTCAGGCAGCCGGGATCGGCGCAGTGCATGCAGCCATCTTTGCGGATCAGCCAGGCGAGCCTGCCGTTCTCTTCCACTTCTGAAAAGCGCATCACCGTCCAGGATTTGGCGCTCAGATCGGTGGGATTGTCATAGACCCCGATGTTGTGACCGACCTCATCGCGGATGTCGTTCCATTCGGAGCAGGCAACCTGGCAGCCTTTGCAGCCAATACAGGTGGTGACGTCAATAAGCTTCGCCACTTCGCGCTGGTGATCGCGCGCCTGCGGCGGCGGGGTAAAGCCACTGGTCGCAGAGCGACGGATAATATCTTGTGATTGATAAGCCATGGTCATCCACCGTTACGCTTTTTCGACTTTCACTAAAAATCCCTTGTACTCCGGGGTCTGCGAGTTGGCGTCGCCAACGGAAGGCGTCAGCGTATTGGCGAGGAAGCCCTTACGCGTGGTGCCCTCAAAGCCCCAGTGACAGGGAATACCCACGGTATCCACCGGCCTGCCGTCAATCATCAGGCGCGGGAGACGGCGGGTGACCACCGCTTTGGCCTCGATATAACCCCGGCGTGACGAGACTCTGACGCTGTCACCGGCCTGAATGCCTTTCTCCTCCGCCAGTTCGGTGCCGATTTCGACAAACTGCTCCGGCTGCGCAATGGCGTTCAGCAGGGCATGCTTGGTCCAGTGGCGGAACAGCTCAGTGATGGAGTAGGTGGTGGCGACGCAGGGATAGTCAGCGACCTCGCCCAGCTGTGCGACGTCACTGCTGAAGAGACGAACGACCGGGCTGTGACGCTGCTGCGGATGCAGGGGGTTGTCGGCGAGGGGACTCTCCATCGGCTCATAGTGTTCCGGGAACGGACCATCCGTCATTTTATCCAGCGCAAACAGGTGACCCATGCCATCGGGCTGCATGATAAACGGCCCGGCCTGCTGCTGAGGTGGCAGCGTGACCGGATAGTCCGGCACATCGATGCCGTGCCAGCGTGCGCCGTCCCACTCAATCAGACGGCGCTGCGGATCCCAGGCTTTACCCTGCGCATCCGCAGAGGCGCGGTTGTAGAGAATGCGGCGGTTGGCCGGCCACGACCAGGCCCAGCCGGAGACCGCGCCCAGCCCGGAGGGATCGGCATTGTCGCGCCGCGCCATCTGATTACCGTCCGGCGTCCAGCTGCCGCTGTAGATCCAGCAGGCGCTGGCGGTGGTGCCATCGTTACGCAGCTCCGAAAAGCTGTTGAGCTGCTGACCTTTTTTCAGCAGCAGCCTGCCGCTGGCGTCATAAATATCGGCCAGCGCCTGGCCGTTGCTCTCCTGCGCCACCTCTTCCGGCTCAGGATTGAACGGATCGCGGTAGTCCCAGCGCATGGCCATCAGCGGCTCAGGGTTTGCACCGCCTTCAAGACGATAAAGTTCACGCAGCCGCATAAACAGATTGCCGAGAATTTTTCCGTCGTGCAGTGCTTCTCCGGGCGGCTCGGCGGCAGCCCAGTGCCACTGCAGCCAGCGTGACGAGTTTGCGACCGATCCCGACTCTTCCGCGAAGCAGGAGGAGGGCAGACGGAACACTTCGGTCTGGATTTGCGCCGGGTCGACGTCGTTGAACGCATCGTGATGTTGCCAGAAGCTGGCGGTTTCCGTGCTGAGCGGATCGATCACCACCATAAACTTCAGCCGGGAGAGGGCCCGCACCGCCTTATTTTTGTCCGGGAAGGCGGCCAGCAGGTTAAAGCCCTGAATCAGACAGCCATTCAGCGCGCCCTGCTCCATCATCTCCGCCTGCGCCATGCAGTCGTAACTTTTGTCCCATTTCGGCAGCCAGTCGTAGCCCCACTGGTTTTCCGCCGTGGCCTTATCGCCGTAAAAACTCTTCATCAGGCTGACAAAAAATTTGTCGGTGTTCTGCCAGTAGTTGACCTGCCCCGGCAGAGGCGCAACCGGCGTGGCCTTCTCCAGCCAGCTGGCCAGTGTGGTCATCTTCTCGGAGGGCAGCGGCAGATAGCCCGGCAGACTCTGTGACAGCAGGCCGAGATCGGTAAACCCCTGTACATTGGA
Source organism: Pantoea sp. EKM103V (assembly GCF_011800365.1). Taxonomy (NCBI): domain Bacteria; kingdom Pseudomonadati; phylum Pseudomonadota; class Gammaproteobacteria; order Enterobacterales; family Erwiniaceae; genus Pantoea; species Pantoea sp. EKM103V. The sequence continues at coordinate 117,295 of NZ_JAALFQ010000005.1, forward strand.
GTGACCACGCAGCGCATTGATGCCGCCACCCGGCATACCGATATTGCCCAGCAGCAGCTGGATCATTGCCGCCGTGCGGATAATCTGCGAGCCGTTAGTGTGGTGCGTCCAGCCCAGCGCATAGAGGATGGTGGCGGTGCGATTCGGCACGCAGGTCGACGCGAGCTGTTCGCACACCGCGATAAAGGCGTCCTGCGATGTGCCGCACAGGCGCGTCACCATCTCCGGCGTATAGCGGCTGGCATGGGTTTTCAGCAGGTTCAGCACGCAGCGTGGATGAGTGAAGCTCTCATCCCGTCGTGCATGGCCGTTTTCATCCAGCTCATAGTGCCAGCTCTGGCGATCGTACTGGCGGGTGTCGGCATCGTAGCCGCTGAACAGACCGTCGCTGAAGCTGAAGCCGTCACTGACGATCAGGGCCGCGTTGGTGAAGGCGCGAACATACTCCTGCTGGATCAGGTTGTGCTGCAGCAGATAGTTAATCACCCCCATCAGGAACACGACATCGCTGCCCGCCCGCACGGGCGCGTAAAAATCGGCAACGGCGGCAGAGCGGTTAAAGCGCGGATCGACCACGATGACCTGCGCCTTGTTCCGGGTTTTCGCTTCAATGACCCATTTAAAGCCGACCGGATGCGCTTCGGCCGGGTTGCCGCCCATGATCATCACCACATTGGCATTTTTGATGTCGTTCCAGTTGTTGGTCATGGCTCCGCGACCAAAGCTGGGGGCCAGCGCCGCCACGGTCGGGCCGTGACAGAGACGCGCCTGGTTCTCCAGCGCCAGAATGCCCAGCGAACGGGCAAACTTCTGGTCGAGCAGGCCGGTCTCATTACTGGTGGCGGAGGAGCAGAACATGGAGGTGGTTGGCCAGCGGTTTACCGTGACCCCTGCGGCGTTGGTGGTCTGGAAGTGGGCATCGCGATCCTGCTTCATCAGGCGGGCAATACGATCAAACGCCTCCTCCCAGCTGATGCGCTGCCATGTGTCGGAACCCGGTGCACGGTATTCCGGGTACTTCAGCCGCTGGTCGCTGTGAATAAAGTCGATCACGCCCGCGCCTTTGGGGCAGAGCGATCCGCGACTGACCGGATGATCCGGGTCACCTTCAATATGGTAAATCGAGGCGCTGGCATTTTTAGCGCCATCCCCCAGGCTGTAGATCAGCATGCCGCAGCCGACGGAACAGTAGGTGCAGTTATTCCGTGTCTCTCTGGCGCGAATGAGCTTGAACTCCCGGACACTGGCTAAGGCTGTGGTGGGGGCAAAACCGAGCAACGCCGCGCTGGTTCCCGCCAGTCCGCCCGCACAGATCTTAAAAAAACTCCGTCTGTTAATTTGCATGTTATCGTTCTTCTTTTCCGGCTCCATTGCGAAGCCCTGCAAAATAACAGCCCTGATTGCCTGTAAGTTGACCAGGGTCAACAGGTTAGCGATTAGTAATTCTTTTTCTAAATTTTGTTAAAAACCTGCAGCGGCGGAGCGGCATTGCAAGTCCATTTTCAGCGTCAGCCGCGGATGGCGGGGGTGATTTGCTCCCGGATGTTAATGCCGGAGCCGTTCCCTTCTCATTTTGCACACCCGCAGCCGTGGCTGCGCGCCTGGCACACCTGAAACCGCATGAATTGCCCCGCTGTTTATTTGCGCTGTGCCGGGCCTGCAGGCAAAATCAGACGATGTCAGCCCTTCGCCGTGCAGCCGCACTGGCAATTATTTATTAACAACAGGTCCTATTTTTTGAAAGCTATCCAGCCTGACTCAGGCGAAGATTTAACAACTCAGGCCGGCGTCAGCACAACGCAGGTCTGGCAGCGTGCCGATCTGATGACGGCTCAGCCTGACTGGCTGGCGGATGAGGTGCCGGTGGCGCTGGTCTATAACGGCATCTCTCACGTGGTGATGATGACCACGCCCAAAGACCTGGAGGCGTTCGCGCTGGGTTTTTCGCTGTCAGAGGGCATTATCGACGCGCCGGGCGATATTTTCGGCATGGACATCGTGCCGGGTTGTCACGGTATTGAAGTTCAGATTGAGCTTTCCAGCCGCCGCTTTATGGCGCTGAAAGCGCAGCGTCGTGCGCTGGCGGGCCGGACCGGCTGTGGCGTATGTGGCGTTGAACAGCTGGATCAGATCGGCAAGCCGCTGTCGCCGTTACCCTTTACCCAGACCTTTGCGCTGGATCAGCTCGATCGGGCGCTGGGACAGCTGAAAGAGTTTCAGCCTGTCGGACAGAAAACCGGCTGCACCCATGCGGCGGCGTGGATCCAGCCCGATGGTCAGCTGGCCGGCGGCTGTGAAGATGTGGGTCGCCATGTGGCACTCGATAAGCTGCTGGGCTATCGCAGCCAGGCCGCGTGGGGGCCGGGGGCGCTGCTGGTCTCCAGCCGCGCCAGCTATGAGATGGTGCAGAAGTCCGCCATGTGCGGCGTCGAGATCCTGTTCGCCGTCTCTGCCGCGACCCGTCTGGCGGTTGAGGTGGCTGAGCGCTGCAATCTGACGCTGGTCGGCTTCAGCAAGCCGGGCCGGGCCACGATCTACAGCCACCCGCAGCGGCTGCGTTAAATTACCTGCCGTTGCCGCTTCGCTAGACCACGATCAACCGGGGCAGCGCCTGCTGCAACGCATCCAGTTCGGCACTGTTATCCCCGCCGCTGTCGGTAATCAGCAGGCTGATCGCCTGCGGCGGCGCGTAGATTGTCCGGCTCACCACGCCCAGCTTGGTGTGATCGGCCAGCAGATAGCAGGCGGCGGATTGCTGAACCATTGCCCGGGCGATGGCCGCTTCATGCGGATGAAAACTGCTGGCACCACAATCGGCCTCAATGCCAACCGGCGACAGCAGCGCCACATCGGCGCGGTAACGGATGATTTCGCCCACGGTGATCTCACCGCGCGTCTGTTGCGCCCCGGCGGACATATTCCCGCCCAGCAAAATAATCTGATTATTCAGAGGCTGGTCTTCCTCTCCGGCGCTCAGCGCCAGCGCGGCCTGCAGGCTGTTGGTCACGATCGTCAGGCCGGACAGGGCGTGCAGCTCTTCTGCCAGCAGCGTGGTGGTACTGCCCGCATCAAGGAACAGCGTCTGTCCGGGCTGCAGCAACTGCGCGGCGGCGCGGGCGATCGCGCGCTTCTCCCGGGTCTGCGTACTGCGACGTTCCGTCAGCGGCGGCTCCGCCGAGGGTTCTATCGCCACCAATCCGCCATGAACGCGGCGCGCCAGCCCCAGGGCTTCCAGCTCGATGATATCGCGGCGCGCGGTTTCGCGTGAGACCCCCAGCTCCCTGATGATGCGCTCGGTACTGACCTGATTGAGTCGGGTCAGCAGGGCGCGGATGCGATGAAGGCGCGTTTCCTGCAGCATAGCGGTTTCCTTTTAAAGCGCGAAGAGCACGGATAATACGCCAGTGAGGCGCAGGAGTCCGTCTGAATCAGGCATCAGCTTAACGCGGCGATCTCCCTGCGTCATGTGTATTTTGTTGTATTTGTGTATTTGGTTGCATTTTATTTTCAGGCAGGCATGATGGAGGGGTCTGATCTTCCTCCTTCATCCTTGTCACGGGAGTCATTATGGCCACGCGTTCCACCATTATGGATACCAACAGTTTTCGTGCCGAACATGCCGATGCGCTGGACAGCGACACGCGCAAACTGACCGATAAACGCAGCAAAGTGCTTGGCGAATCCTATCGTCTGTTCTATCGCAAACCGGTTCATCTGGTGCGGGGTGAAGGGCAATACCTGTGGGATGCCGCAGGTGATAAATATCTCGATGTGTATAACAACGTGGCGAGCATCGGCCACTGCCATCCGGCGGTGATCGAGGCGGTGACGCAGCAGATGAAAATGCTGAACACCCACACCCGTTACCTGCATGAAAATATCCTCGATTACAGTGAAGCGCTGCTGGCGACCACACCTGCGGCGATCGATCGTGCGATGTATATGTGCACCGGCTCGGAAGCGAATGATCTGGCAATCCGCGTCGCGCGCGCCTTCAGCGGCGGCACCGGCATTATTGTCAGCAAGGAGGCCTATCACGGCACCAGTGAGCTGACCTCCGGTGCGTCGCCGGCGCTGGGCAGCGGACAGCCGCTGGCCCCCACCACACGGCTGGTGATGCCGCCGGATGCCTACCGGGTGGATGCGCCCGACCTTGGCGACTGGTTCGCTGACCAGATTCAGCAGCAGATTGATGACATGGCGGCGCACGGCATTAAATTTGCCGGTTTCCTGGCGGACTCGATTTTCTCCTCGGACGGTGTGCTGCCCAATCCGCGCGGCTTCCTGAAAAAAGCGGTCGATGTGGTGCACGCCAACGGCGGTATCTTTATTGCCGATGAAGTCCAGCCTGGCTTTGGTCGCACCGGCGACGCCTTCTGGGGCTTTGGCCGCCACGATGTGGTGCCCGATCTCATTACCACCGGCAAGCCAATGGGCAATGGCATCCCGGTTTCCGGGCTGCTGGCAAAAAGTGATGTGCTGGCCGCCTTCAGCGACTCAATTCCTTACTTCAACACCTTTGGCGGCAATCCGGTCGCCATGGCCGCGGCGCAGGCTGTGCTGAAGGTGATCACCGAAGAGGGGCTGCAGGAACACAGCCGGGTCGTCGGCGCGAAGCTGCTGGCTGAGCTGAAAACCCTGATGGATCGTTATGAGTGCGTAGGGGATGTGCGCGGTGCCGGACTCTTTATCGGCTTCGAGCTGGTGACCGATCGACACAGTAAAACGCCGGATAAAACCCTGGCGCTGGATTTAATCGAGAAGCTGCGTGAACATCGCGTGCTGACCTCGGTCGCGGGCCCCTATGGGAATGTGCTGAAACTGCGTCCGCCATTGGCATTCCAGGAGAGTGACATCGACTGGCTGGTCGGCGCACTCGACAGCGCACTGCGCGAGCTGGGCAGGTAGTCCGCAGGTCAGGCCTGACGCGGCAGGCGGGCGGACAGACCGCCTGCTCTGCGTGCGGAACCGGCATCCCGGTCCGGCGGACGGAGAGGGTCAAAAAGGCAGGGTGAAGCGCAGCATCTTGTAAAAACAACGGGTTGCTATTGCCGGATTTCTCAATTCCTTAAGTTTTATAGGGCATTGATTACCCTTTTACGCTACATGAATTTAACTATAATGATTCGACTGCTTACGCGGCACGTCCTGAATCCGTCGTGCTGCACCCACTAAATGGAGAGGAAGAACATGAGTTATTCACTGCCATCCCTGCCTTACGCATACGACGCACTGGAACCGCATTTCGACAAGCAGACGATGGAAATCCATCACACCAAACATCACCAGACCTATGTGAACAACGCTAACGCGGCGCTGGAAGGCACTGAATTTGCCAATCTGCCGGTTGACGAGCTGATCACCAAACTGGATCAGCTGCCAGCAGACAAAAAAGGCCCTCTGCGCAATAACGCAGGTGGTCACGCTAACCACAGCCTGTTCTGGAAAGGCCTGAAAACCGGCACCACGCTGCAGGGCGACCTGAAAGCCGCGATTGAGAAAGATTTCGGCAGCGTAGAAAAATTCCAGGAAGAGTTTGAGAAAGCGGCAGCCACCCGTTTCGGTTCTGGCTGGGCATGGCTGGTTAAGCAGGGTGACAAACTGGCTGTGGTGTCGACCGCAAACCAGGATAACCCACTGATGGGCGAAGCGGTTGCCGGCGTGTCTGGTTTCCCGATTATCGGTCTGGACGTGTGGGAACACGCATACTACCTGAAGTATCAGAACAAACGTCCTGATTACATCAAAGCGTTCTGGAACGTCGTTAACTGGGACGAAGCGGCTGCGCGTTTCGCTGCTGCTCAGTAAGTTAACCAAACGTAAACATAATGAAGATAAACCGGTAAATTCTATTTTGCCGGTTTTTTTTATCCCTATTTTATGCAGTCTCAAAGTGAACCAGAAATCGTAAAATATCCGCTTTAATGTTGTCCGATATTAACCTGCCGTTGATATTGGCCATGTTATTTTCAGTGACATCGTTGCTTAACTCTTTGTGTGTCGCTGATTATGTCAATTATAACTACTCATGAATCCACGACCGATTCAACTGCCTCGCTTTTTTTCCAGTTAATCAGTGGGAAATATGTGCCGGATAAACTCTGGCTGAGTAAACGCTTCCGGCTGAAATTTGTGTTAAGAACATTAATATCGCCGCTGACTACGCTGCATTATCTGGATGCGCTGTCGCAATTACCACAGCGCGCCCTGCTGATGAGCACCCAGGGACTGCTGCCAGCCAAGCTGCACCGGCCCTATCTGCGCTCGGGGATGAGCATCGCGGCCCGCGCACAGGCCATTCTCGATCACTACACCCTGATGAATAATCTGGCGAATCCGGCGCTGCGTCAGCTGCTGCAGAGCGCGTCTGATAATCCGCTGGCGACGCTGATCGGTAAAAATGGCGAGAAATTCCTGCTCTCCTGCAGCTCGGGTTATTTCGACCGTGAAGGTGAAGTGACGCTGGTATTGCGTTATAACGACGAAGTGATCGCCTCGCTCTCTTTTTCTATTCTGAACGAGAATAACCAGCGCACCTTATTAATTGGCGGATTACAGGGCCCGCGGAAACATATCAATAATGAGGTGATCCGCGAGGCGACCAAAGCGGCGCAGGGGCTCTTTCCGAAACGCCTGTTAATGGAAGCGGTATTTATTGTGGCGAAGCAGTGCGGCGTGGAAGCTATTCTGGCGGTGGGCGATGAGACGCACGTCTTCCGCAGTCTGCGTTATCGTCACAGCAAAGGGGATAAGTTCTTTGCCAGCTACAGTGAGTTCTGGCTGTCGCTGAGTGGCGAGGCTCGACCGGACGGGATGTTCAGACTGCCGCTGAGCCTGCCGCGTAAAACGCTGGAGGAGATCGCCAGTAAGAAGCGGGCAGAGTATCGCCGTCGCTATGAACTGCTGGATTCGCTGGCGGAGCAGGTTTATGCCGCCGCCGGCGAACACCAGGCCGATGTCGATCAGGCTGCCGCCTGATCGCGGGCTCAGAATGCGGTTCTGGCGAAGCCGGTCATCACTTTCAGACCCATTTCACGTCCCAGCGCGGTCATTGGATGCACCACGACCAGGCCGCGCACGCTTTTCTTCAGCGCACCCAGATTTGCCTGCTCTTTTTTGGTAATTTCGCGGCTGAAGCCCATCTTTTGCAGCTTCTGCGCTTCAGCACTCAGCTTTTCAACCCGCTGATTGCGCAGACGCTCAATTTCCGTGACCAGCGTTTCTTTCTCTTTCAGCAGCGCGCCCAGTTTCTCGGCATCACCCGATTCCAGTAACTGCGGCTCTTTGCGGTTCAGTGCGTCCAGCTGATCGCTGAGACGTTTGATTTCGTTCTTTTCTTGCTCTTTCATGACAACAACTCGTTGAGGAAAACAGGCCAAGGATACACCAAATCTGGCGCCGGTTCCCGACAGGTTAAGGCAAAAAAGGCGCCGCAAGGGCGCCTGACGGGATTAGCTGCCGGACTTTTTAAACGCCTGCTTCATACTGATGCGGGCGATAAGCTCGGTGAGGGAGAGAACCATGGTGGATCGCACCATCTGCAGATAGCGCTGCTGCTGCATGCTGCGCAGTTCTGCATCGTCGGTGTGAAACACCGGTGCGGGCGGCCAGGCGGTCACGCAGTGCAGCTCGCCAAAAGGGCCCAGAATTTCATCGTCGGTAAAACGATACTCCCCGGTGTCGTGATTCAGCTCTTCGCGGAGCGCCAGCAGCAGCTCAGCATCTTCATATTCGTGCCGGCTGATGACGCCCAGGCCGTAGATCAGCTTCAGTCGAACCGAGAGTTCGCCTAAAGGCCCATCGCCCAGCAGCAGCGGTTCTACCGCATATTTGACCGCATAGTCATCTTTGCGGAACACCTGCAGCACCAGCAGATTGACGGCTTCCGCCAATAGCTCAACGGCGGCGATCAGAAAGCTTCTCACCGAACGACCGGCGTTCAGGCGCTCAAGCACCCGGTTCTCAAAAGCTTGCTTCTCTTCCATTATTGCCTGCATGGGTTCAATACCGCCGTTGGGCGCAGGCGAACTGCGCCCGGCTTGCGTCACTAACACGCGCGCATTATGCCATAGCGTGCCAGGCGCTCACCACCGAAGCCACGACCTCGCTGTCAGCATCCAGCCCTGAGATCTCCGCCAGCGTCGCCTGTGGACCTTTCTCTGCCAGCAGGGCAGCCAGCTCCTGCGCCTGCGGGTCCTGGTCGCTGTGATAGTGCATCGCTGCGGCAATTCCCTGCACCAGGCTGGCGTGCGGTAAACCGTACTCCAGCGTCCCCAGCGTCGGCTTGATCAGGCGATCGCCCGCGCTGAGTTTACGCAGGGGCTGACGCCCGACGCGCTCAACCTCATCTTTCAGATAGGGGTTTTCAAAACGGCCGAGGATCTTGCGGATGTAAGCCGCATGTTTCTCTGCGTCAAAACCGTAGCGCTTAATCAGCACGGCGCCGCTCTCCTCCATCGCGCCTTTCACCACGGCCCGGATTTTTTCGTCAAGAATGGCATCGCGAATGGTCTGGTGACCCGCCATCTGGCCGAGATAGGCGGTAATCGCGTGGCCGGTATTCAGGGTGAACAGCTTACGCTCGACAAACGCCATCAGGTTGTCGGTCAGTTCCATACCCGGAATGGCCGGCAGGTCACCTTTGAACTGGGTTTTATCCACGATCCACTCGCTGAAGGTTTCAACCGTCACCTCCAGCGGATCGCTGCTGCCCGCTTCGGTTGGCGGCACGATGCGGTCAACGGCAGAATCCACGAAGCCAACATGCTGCTCCAGCCAGGCGTGATACTGTTCGGGCAGCGCCTTCAGCACATGCTGTTTCAGCTGGCTGGTGCCGCGCACCATGTTCTCGCAGGCGATGATATTTAACGGACGGGTGTTACCGTTGTCGCTGCGTTTTGCCAGCCCTTTGGCTACGCTACCGGCGATACGCTCCAGGATCTGCGGCCCCACGGCGGTGGTGACCAGATCCACCTCCGCAATCAGGGTGACGATTTCATCACTGGTGCTGTTTACCGCACTGACGCCTTTAACAGTTTCTGTTCTGGCCTGCTCGCCAACCACATGAACGGGGTACTCATGACGCGCGTTCAGTGCATCCAGCACCGCCTGATTCACATCAGCAAAAACCAGTTCGATACCTGCATCAGCCAGTAATTTGCCGATAAAGCCGCGACCAATGTTTCCTGCTCCGAAATGTAACGCTTTCATAATTTTTGACCCATATCAAATGACGATGGGGCGGGCAAACCCGCCCCAGGAAATCGGGACGGGCATGACCGCCCCAGGGAAAAACAGCCTTGAATTACGCGAGTGCCGGTTTGCCTGACAGGAGATCCAGCACTTCCTGCACGCTGCTGGTGTTCGCCAGCTTCTCAATCACGCTGTCATCATCCAGCGCATTGGTCAGGCTGGTGATGACCTGAATGTGCTCGTTGTTGCGGGCAGCAATACCAATCACCAGGCGCGCCACATCGTCCGCATCTTCGCCGAACAGGACGCCTGCCGGATACTGGCAGAACACCACGCCGGTTTTCAGCACGCGATCTTTGGCTTCCACCGTGCCGTGCGGCACCGCGATCGACTCGCCGAGGTAGGTCGGCGTCAGTTTTTCACGCGCCAGCATCGCCTCAACATATTCAGGCTCAACGTAACCGCCTTTCACCAGCTGCTCACCCGCAAAGCGGATGGCCTGCTCTTTGTTGCTGGCGCTCAGGCCGAGGAAGACGTTATCCGCGCCCAGCTTAAATAGATGTGCGTTGCCTTCATAGTAACTGTCTGACAGGGCGGTGTTGACCGTTTCACGATGGAGGTCGCTACGGTTTGCCGCCACCAGACGCTCGGTGAGGGTGCTGTAGAGCGCGCTGTCGAGGAAGTTGTTCAGCGAAATATGCTGTGCATGCGGTGCCTGGCGAATGGCGCGTTCGGTCAGGTCGCGGTGGGTGATCACCAGATCGACATCGCCCGGCAGAGCGTTGATGGCGGTATTGGTTACCGAAACATTGCTCAGACCCGCGTCCTGCACTTTCTTACGCAGCACGCCTGCGCCCATGGCGCTGGAGCCCATACCGGCATCACAGGCGACGATGATTTTACGGACGTGATGCAGATCGACGCTCATGGCATCGCTGGCGATAGCGCCACCCGCTGCACCCTGACCTTTCGACTGCGCTTTCATCTCATGCATGCGCTGGGTTGCCGCTTCGATATCGTCATCTTCTTTGACTTTGCTGGTTTTCAGCAGAATCGCAGAGACCACGAAGGAGACAGCGAAGGCGGCAGCAATCGCCGCGATGTTGGCGAAGTAGGCACCTTTTGGCGTCATCGCCAGCACCGCCAGGATAGAACCGGGTGAAGCCGGAGAGACCAGGCCGCCGTTCAGCACGGTCAGCGTGAAGACACCGGTCATCCCGCCCAGGATCACCGCCAGCAGCAGGCGAGGGGCCATCAGCACATACGGGAAGTAGATTTCATGGATGCCGCCCAGGAAGTGGATAATCGCCGCACCCCCCGCAGACTGTTTGGCACTGCCGCGACCAAAGAACATGTAGGCCATCAGCACGCCCATACCCGGACCCGGGTTGGCTTCGATCAGGAAGAAAATCGATTTGCCCGCTTCACTCGCCTGCTGGATACCGAGCGGCGAGAAGATGCCGTGGTTAATGGCGTTGTTCAGGAACAGGATTTTCGCCGGTTCAACGAAGATGGAGGTCAGTGGCAGCAGGTTGTTCTGCACCATCAGGTTCACGCCGGCGGCGAGAATGTGAGACAGACCTTCCACCAGCGGACCGATGGCCAGGAAAGCCAGCAGCGCCAGGATCATCCCGATAATACCGGCCGAGAAGTTGTTAACCAGCATCTCGAAGCCGCTTTTGATTTTGCCGTCGATAGCCCGGTCAAACGAGCGGATAGCCCAGCCACCCAGCGGACCGGCAATCATCGCGCCGAGGAACATCGGCATATCGGCACCCACGATCACACCCATGGTGGTGATAGCACCGACCACGCCGCCGCGATCGCCGCCCACCAGACGCCCGCCGGTAAAACCGATCAGCAGCGGCAGCAGGTAGGTGATCATCGGGCCGACCAATTTGGCCAGCGTTTCGTTAGGGATCCAGCCGGTTGGAATAAACAGTGCGGTGATGATACCCCAGGCGATAAACGCCCCGATGTTTGGCATCACCATATTACTCAGAAAGCGACCAAAGCTCTGTACTTTGACCTTGACTGATGAGGACATAAACCCACCCCTTATTGAGACGCGCTGCAATAGGAGAGCGCGTTTGTTTTTGTTTAGCCACCCCGACCAGAGCCGGTGGTATTACTGTATGCACGCGGACTCTATCACGCGAATCTGGCACTGCGTAGGGCCCGGAATAAGTGTGATCCACATCACTCATTTGCGGTGGGGACGGGGGCTATTAGCGTGACTTTGATCACAAATACAGAGGCGGGCACGGTGACTTTGCCTGAATTCTGACCGGCGCACCGGCTTATCTGTGATGAATATCACATTGGTGATGGCAGGGTTTGTTATGTAAATGTGACTGAGATCACAAACTATTTTTGGTCGAAAATGCGCCAGATCACACTTTAGTCAGCGGGGGATTCAGGGGCAGAAGAGGCGGGGAAAAAAGGGGCAGGGAGAGGGGCAGGCGATCGGTGCCTGCCCGTAAAAAGTGTTACTGCAGACCCGCCTGAACGGCGGCCTGAGCCTGAGGCAGAGCCTGCGCATTGGCTGACACGGTGCTCATCAGCGCATTGTATTGCGAAGCCTGCTCCTGGGTCGGGAACTGCACACCGCCATCATTGAAGCTGACGCGGGTTCCCTGCGATTGCAGGAAGTCACCGGCCTGGACCGCGCCCTGACTCAGCGCCTGCAGCTGAGGCAACAGCGGGATCAGCTGATTGGCAGGCACCGTCACCACTTTGTTGTAGGCGCTGTCGTAGACCTTTTTCAGGTCATCCTGCTGCTTCAGGGTCGCTTTGCTGCTGTCCGCCTGCATTTTGGCGCTCTCAATCTGCTGCGTGACGATCACCAGGGCGCTGGTGGCCTGGCGGAGTGAGTCACGACGGCTGAGGTAATCCTGCGGCACGCGAATGGCAGACAGCTCATCGACCACCGGGCGCATCCCCTGCTCAACGGCTTTATTCGCCTGCTGTGAGAAGCCATACAGGATGGCGTAATCGCTGGCGAAGTTGCCAAAACTCTGCTTCTGATTTTCGCTCAGGCTGGGCAGATGCTCGCCGCTGCGCATAACAGTATTCTGGAGGAAATCGATAAATGCTTTGCGCTGCTCGCCTTCTTTATCACCGCACGCGGTGAGTTGCAGCACGATCAGCACGCCAGCGATCATCATGCCGCTGCGTGCCAGGATGCGGGTAAGTCCTGAAGCCATGGGTTCAACTCCTGTCGGTGATACTGTCTGATATCCAGGTAAGAATGGCCTAAAGAATAGAACAATCCCTGGTCACGGCACAATGTGAAACCACACGTGAAACAGAGACTTTCTGCAACCCGCGCCGTCGCACCTCCGCGCCGGGGCGTCAGGGCGTGCCGGGCAGCACGCCCTCTGTGATGCGAAGGAGGCTGAACCTCGCTTCAGAACACCACCGCCTGACCATCTTTGCGGCTCTCGCTGGCCGCAATGTAGAAGCCCTGAGGATCGCGTACGATTGCCTGCGCACCGCCAAAATTGTAATTGCTCAGCGGATCTTCCAGCACCACGTTGTGTCCCATGCGGCGCAGGGTGCTCAGGGTGTTGCGATCGATCGTTGACTCAAACACCACCTCGCGTCCCTGCACCACCCGCCAGCGCGGCGCATCGATCGCCGCCTGAGGATTTTGCCGGTGAAGCATGATGCGCAGCGCCAGCTGGACATGCCCCTGCGCCTGCATCGGGCCGCCCATTACGCCAAACGCCATCAGCGGCTGGCCCTGCTCATCCCGCGCAAAGGCCGGAATGATGGTATGGAAGGGGCGCTTACCCCCCGCCACAAGGTTGGGATGAGAGGGGTCAAGTGAAAACCCGGCACCCCGATTCTGCAGGCTGATGCCCGTGTCAGGCACCACCACCCCGGAGCCAAATCCCATGTAGTTAGACTGAATAAATGAAACCATCACGCCGCTGGCATCGCCGGTTGCCACATAAACGGTGCCGCTTTGCTGCGGCGACCCAAAGCGAAAATCGCCCGCCTGGCCGGGGTCAATCAGCGCGGCGCGCTGGTGGAGGTAGTCGCTGCTCAGCAGGCGGTCAGCCGGAAATTCGAGGTGATCTTCATCGGTGACATAGCGCTCCAGATCGACCAGCGCCAGCTTCATCGCCTCAATCGACAGATGCAGCCACTGCGGAGAATCGGGCGCGTAGCGATGAATCTCCCACTCCTCCAGTATGCCGAGCGCAATCAGGGTGGCGATGCCCTGACCGTTAGGCGGCAACTCCTGAACCGATCCGCCGGCAAACGGATGGGAGAGCAGGGTGACCCAGTCGGCGCGATGATTTTTCAAATCCTCCAGCGTCAGGGCTGCGCCATGCTCGCGGGCAAAGGCTGCCATCTTCTGCGCCAGTTCACCGCGATAAAAACTCTCTCCCCGGCTCTCAGCGATCGCCTGCAGGGTGCTGGCCTGCGCCGGGTTGCGGAAAATGTCACCCGCGCGCGGTGGGCGGCCCTGCGGCGCAAAGCAGCGGCTGAAGCCAGGCTGATCCCGCAGCTTGTCATAGCCGCGCTGCCAGAGCTGAGCAATCAGCGGTGAAACCGGAAAACCGTCGCGCGCATAATCGATCGCTGGCTGTGCCAGGGTGGTCAGCGGCAGTGTGCCGAAGCGCTCAGCCAGGGTGACCCAGGCCGAGACAGCCCCCGGCACGGTGACGGACTCCCAGCCGGTTTCAGGCATGGTGTCTGAAGCGGCAAAGCGTTCAGGATGCCAGGCGGCGGGGGCACGACCGGACGCGTTCAGCCCGTGCAGCGTGTGACCGTCCCAGACAATGGCAAAGGCATCGCTGCCGATGCCGTTTCCGGTCGGCTCCAGCACGGTTAAGGCCATGGCCGTGGCGACCGCCGCATCCACGGCGTTACCTCCCTGTTGCAGCATACGAAGACCGGCCTGCGCCGCCAGCGGCTGGGAGGTGGCGACGGCGTTACGTCCCATCATCGGTACGCGATAAGAGGGATAGCCGACATTGAAATCTGTTTCACGCATCGCTTTTCCTTAGAGAGTTCAGCTCCCGGTCTGGCCGTCATCGGCGTGCCATAGCGCCTGCACTTCTTTCGCGCAGGCGCATCAGCATTGACGGAGCGCTGCACCGGCAGAAGGCAGAGACCGTTTCATCAGGGAGTCTGCTGTTTTATCCGGTGATGTCTGGCCGTGCAGAATAGGTGATTCATCCACAACCTGCTGTGAGCCGCCGCGCGGCCGCGCACAGGGGGTTGCCAGGACTATTCTTAATTTCATAAAGGCAGTGAATATAAGTGTTCAGGAAGTAAACCATTGGCGTATATTTTGCACTCACTATCTGAAGAGGCAGACTGCCTCACAAAATTGAGAAGATGCCTGCAAAAAGCATGACGGCACCCGCATAAATAGCAAACAGCATTTGATTTTTTTGTCCGCTATGAGGGCACAAAAACCAGCTGCCTCAGCGTCTTAGCGGCGTCGGAACATCTCCGGCAAAAGATAGTGAAAAAAATAATGAGAAATTGCGCGGCAAATAGTCAGGTCTCTATCCATACTTAGTCTCCCGGCATTTGTTGCATTGAACTGACACCTTTTAAAGCAGTGCACAGCAGGCTGCGTCCCGTAGTGGTTTCAAAAATAACAAAAACAAACCCTTGCGGGATCCAGCCTGTAACAGGCCCGGTTTCAGAGCCCCAGGTTGAGGCTCTTACCTCTCTACTTTCACGTGCTTCATAGCGAGTTTTAAGGAGTTCTCTATGGAATTAAAAGACCCGATGTTTGAATTGCTCAGCAGCCTTGAGCAGATTGTTTTGACACGTGATGATCGCGCCGCCGACTTACTGATTCAGCGTCAGCAACCCGCTCAGCCAGAGCCACAGCGCCTGCGCGAAATGACCGGCATGCAGGTTGATGAGTTTGCTAAAGTGATGGGCGTCAGCGTATCTTCCGTGAAAAGCTGGGAAGCCCGGCGCACCCGTCCTTCTGCGACGGCACAGAAACTGATGAAGTTGTTACATGCCAATCCCTATCTTGGACGGCAGTTGCTCGACTAAGCCTGCTTCAGAAAAGAACCCGCCGCTGGCGGGTTTTTTATGCATGTAATTCGCTGTATTTGGCGGCCTGCTTCACGAACCAGCTTTCCGGGACGTTATAGGGTGATTCCCGCAGCTGTGCGATCCCACTCTCTATAATGGTGGAAGCCTGCTGCCATAACTGTGCATCGCCCTGTTTCAGCAGCGTAATCTGTATCTGCTTTTCCACCAGATAGACGCGGGCAAAGTCAGGATCGAAGCGCACAATCGCGCGGGTATTGTCGATGATATCGGCCAGTTTTATGGTTTGCGCCTCAGGACTGGCGCTGGCAGTATGGCGAAAGTGCGCCAGTTTACGGGCTGCCCGATTTTTGGCCGTGGCAGGCGCGCTGTCGGTCAGCATTTCTACCAGGCTAGCCACGCGCGCGCCGAAGTGGGCTTCTATATCGCCCGGCGTGGTCGGTGTATCTTCCACGGTGTCGTGCAGCCAGGCGGCTGCCAGCAGGGCATCATCATGGCTGACGCTGCGCACCAGCTCCACGACCGCCGCCGGATGAACGATGTAAGGCTCGTCGGTATATTTGCGGCGCTGACCGGCCCGGGCATGCGCCTCGGTGGCGAAACGACGCGCCTGTTCTTCCAGTGAATTCTGCATGCCTGTTCCCCTGATAAAAGTTTGCTTGCAATTATCTAGTGCGCTACCTATATTAAACACCATGAACAGTGATCAAGATGACAAAAAAGTGAAACCGATGCCACTGTTGGTCGATCAGCAGCTCTGCTTTGCGCTTTACTCTGCCAACCTGGCGATGAATAAAGTCTATCGCCAGTTGCTGAGCCAGCTCGACATCACCTATCCGCAGTATCTGGTGATGCTGGTGCTGTGGCAGAAAGATGATGTCACCGTCTCAGAGATCGGCGAGCAGCTCTTTTTAGACTCCGCCACCCTGACGCCCCTGCTGAAACGACTGGAGAGCGCAGGTCTGATTAACCGGCAGCGTACCCGTCAGGACGAGCGTCAGGTTGCTGTGACGCTCACCGAAGCGGGCGAGGCGTTGCGCATTAAAGCCGCCTCTATTCCTGAAGCGGTGAAATGCGCCACAGCCTGTGACGATGAGACCCTGCTGGCGCTGAAAACAGAGCTGGATGGGCTGCGGGATAACCTGAACCAGTCCCGATAAAAATTGCTGACGGGTGCGTGGCACCCGTTAAACCTCATCGCCTGATATCGCACAGATAAGTAGCGGGCGATTAAATAGCGTAACGGAGAAATGTCATGTCTTTAGAACAAGTGGTTTACCGCGCCAAAGCCAAAGCAACCGGTGGTCGTGATGGTCGTGCAACCTCTTCTGACGGTGTACTGGACGTGAAACTGGGTGTCCCGAAAGAGATGGGCGGTGCAGGCGGCGAAGCGACTAACCCTGAGCAGCTGTTTGCTGCGGGCTACTCTGCCTGCTTCATCGGTGCGATGAAGTTTGTGGCAGGCCGTGACAAGATCGCCATGCCAAAAGATGCCTGGATCGAAGGTGAAGTTGGTATCGGTCCTATTCCCAACGGCTTTGGTATCGAAGCGACCCTGAACATCCATCTGCCAGGCATGGATGAAGCAGAAGCGCAGAAGCTGGTTGATGCGGCGCATATCGTTTGTCCTTACTCAAACGCGACCCGCAACAACATTGACGTGACGCTGAATATTATTCGCTAAGCGAACAGCGGGCCTGAGTCTCTCAGGCCCTCTTTTTTCCATCCCCGATTTCGCTCTGCCACCCTCTGTTTGTCCGCCACGATCTGTCTTGTACAAAAAATGTGCTAATCAGGTCGACAAAGATTATTTTCTGGTCTATCAAACGCAGCCATGTTTTACTGGGCCACCTCGCGTTATAGCCCATAAACCCGTTCAGAATTTTCCTTCATCTTGTCCGGCCCGCTTATTCAGCGAACTCTGCCGCGATTCGGCAGTCACATTAAAGATTTGTCAGGCGCTTCACACCGGAGAAACCCCCTTTTTCATGAATTACATTAAAACGCTAACGCAGCAAAAGTTATCGCTATTGCTGGCGCTCTATCTCGGTATCTTGCTGAATTTACCGATTTTCTATCGTCGTTTTGACGGTTTTCTGAAGCAATCTACAGTCACGAACTGGCTGACGGCGGTCACCGAGGTTGTGGCGATCGTGCTGCTGACATTCTTCCTGATGCGTCTGCTGTCGCTGGGAGGCAAGTGGTTTTATCGCGTGCTCGCCACGCTGATTGTGCTGATTTCTGTTGCCGCCGCCTATTACATGGCGTTTTTCAACGTGGTGATTGGCTACGGCATTGTGGCGTCGGTGATGACCACCGACACCGATCTCTCTAAAGAGGTGATCGGCTACCACTTCGTTCTGTGGATGGTGCTGGTCAGTGCGTTACCGTTGCTGATGATCTGGCGCAACCGGCTGAGCATGACGCTGAATGAGCAGTTGCGTACGCCGGGACAGCGTCTGAAACCGACCCTGATTATGCTGCTCTGCGTGGCGCTGGTCTGGCTGCCAATCCGTTATTTCGACAAGCTGCAGAAGCATAATGAAGAGATCACGAACATCGATCTGCCGAGCTACGGCGGCGTGGTCGCGCACTCCTATCTTCCTTCCAACTGGCTGGCGGCGGTCGGACTGTTTGCCTGGACCCGCATGGATGAGTCGCTGCAAAGCGAGGAACTGCTGGATCCGGCGAAGAAGTTTACCTACGTCGCGCCTGCCGGGCTGGATGATACCTATGTGGTGTTTGTGATTGGTGAGACCACGCGCTGGGATCACATGGGTATGCTGGGTTATGAGCGTGACACCACGCCTAAACTGTCGAAAGAGAAAAATCTGGTCGCGTTCCGGGGTGAATCCTGTGATACCGCAACCAAGCTGTCGCTGCGCTGCATGTTCGTGCGCGAAGGCGGCACGATGAATAATCCGGGCCGTACGCTGAAAGAGCAGAATGTGTTTGCGGTGATGAAAGAGCTGGGCTTCACCTCTGAGCTGTTTGCGATGCAAAGCGAAGTCTGGTTCTACGACAACGTTAATGCCAATAACTTTGCCTTCCGTGAGCAGATCGGTTCCGAGAAGCGCAATCAGGGCAAAGCCGTGGATGATATGCTGCTGGTGCCTGAGATGAAGGCGTCGCTGGATCGTTTCCCGAAGGGCAAGCATCTGGTGATCCTGCATACCAAAGGGTCGCATTATCTCTATTCACAGCGTTACCCGCGCAGCTTCGCGAAGTATCAGCCGGAGTGTATGGGGGTGGATGAGACCTGCAGCAAAGCGCAGTTGATCAACGCTTACGATAACTCGGTGCTTTATGTGGATAGCATGCTGGACAGCGTGCTGGATCAGCTGCGTGATAAGAAGGCGATTGTCTTCTATGCCGCCGACCACGGGGAGTCGATCAGCGAGAATATGCATCTGCACGGCACGCCGCGCGAGATGGCGCCGCCTGAGCAGTTCCGCGTGCCGATGATGGTCTGGGCGTCTGATAAGTATCTGGAAGACAGCCAGAACCGCAATAATTTTGAGCGTCTGCAGGCGCAGCAGCGTGTGGGGCGAACCCATCGTCACGTTGAGCTGTTCGATACCATCCTGGGTTGTCTGGGGTATACCTCGCCAGATGGCGGCATTAACCCGGCCAATAACTGGTGCCAGGCACCGGCGAAAAGTCAGGCTAAATCGCTGTAATGGTGTACGAAAGGGGAGGGCAGGCGGCTGATTTCCGGTAACCGCATGCTTTCCAGGCGATCGGCGGCAAAAGCTTAAAAAGCGGTTGACGCTAATCCGGGGTAGCAGTAACATGCGCCCCCATCGGCGAGTAGCGCAGCTTGGTAGCGCAACTGGTTTGGGACCAGTGGGTCGGAGGTTCGAATCCTCTCTCGCCGACCATCTTTAAGAAACCTGTCTTTTCAGACAGGTTTTTTTTCGTCTGTTGAAAGGCAAAGAGTGATTTTTGAGCGGGCTTCAGGAAACGTATTCCCGGCAGCCGCATCCCGTTTCAGAAAGGTGGCGGCTGATGCTGAGCCGGCTTCAGGGAGCATACGCCTTTCGCAAAGACGCAAAACCCGCCATCCCTGGCGGGCTCAGCGCGGGCCATCCCTGGCCCGCTATGCTTTGCTACAGGCGTATGCTCCCTTCGCTTCACGTCCTGCAGTCGCATCTGACGCTATCCAGACCTGAACCTCAAATGAATCTGACCGGGTTACCTGAGCAGGCTCGATCTCCCCGCTAAGCAGATACGATCATAGACGCGCTCTCACAGTGAACCGGCTCACCGCGTCCTTCACAGCTTCACGTTTTATCTGTCCTCTTCCAGAAAGTTCCAGAAAAAGGCATTCGCCGCGCCAGATGCTTGCCAGCCGTTATTATCGCCGTTTTCCTGCTCGCAGGCCTTGCCACATCAGAGATGCCACCATAATTCGCGACACGTTCTTCTTATGACCGAAAGCAGCAACATGCTGATTTCTTATACATCAAAACCAGCATATTCCGCTGGATGAACGTCATAACGCACGGTGAATCGTTCAGTTATTCAACATTTGCCGGTAAAAGTTTTAAGTTTTTTAGCGGTGAGAATCACTAGCGATAAAGCTGGCATCCAGCACAATGCACGGATATCGGGGCTGCAGCACTGTGCATTGTATGGCTTTTGTGCGGAAACGGTATTTATTACCGTTGCATGCTATTCCTCACACTCTGTGTAAATAAGTAACCCTTGTATTGACGTTCTTTGCAACTGTTGACAAATTGATGCGTCAATAAGCCGCAGTTACGGAATTTTCTGAATGCCCAACCCGCTTCGGAAAAACAAAAAAAACGTAGCGCGATTTAACCACCTGTTCGGTGGTACGCCTGAACCGCATAAAAAAACCAGAGGTCAGGCAATACACACAACATCACATCACAATGGAGCAAAAGCATGATCAACTCCCTGGCTAAATCCGGGATGCTGAAGGTCGGTCTGAGCCTGATTGCTATGACTGTCGCCGCCGGTGTTCAGGCAAAAACCCTGGTCTACTGTTCTGAAGGTTCTCCGGAAGGCTTTAACCCGCAGTTATTCACTTCGGGCACCACCTACGATGCCAGCTCACGTCAGATCTACAACCGACTGGTTGAGTTCACTGTCGGCACGACCGAACTGCATCCTGCGCTGGCAGAGAAGTGGGACGTCAGCGACGATGGCAAAACCTACACCTTCCACCTGCGTAAGGGTGTGAAGTGGCAGACGACCAAAGATTTCAAACCTACGCGTGACTTCAACGCGGATGATGTGGTGTTCACCTTTGAGCGCCAGCTGGATAAAAACAACGCCTATCACGGCGTCTCCGGCGGCAGCTATGAATATTTCGAAGGCATGGATATGCCGAAGCTGATCAGCAAAATCGAGAAGGTGGACGACAACACCGTACGCTTCGTGCTGACCCGCCCTGAAGCGCCGTTCCTTGCCGACCTCGGCATGGACTTCGCCTCTATCCTGTCCAAAGAGTATGCGGACAACATGCTGAAAGCCGGCACGCCGCAAAACGTCGACCTGAACCCGGTCGGAACCGGTCCGTTCCAGCTGCTGCAATACCAGAAAGATTCGCGCATCCTCTACAAAGCGAACCCGAACTACTGGGGCGAAAAGCCAAAAATCGACCGCTTAGTCTTCTCCATCACCCCGGATGCGTCAGTGCGCTACGCCAAACTGCAGAAGGGTGAGTGCCAGGTCATGCCTTATCCGAACCCGGCTGACATCGCACGCATGAAGCAGGACAAAAACATCAACCTGTATGAGCAGGCTGGCCTGAACGTCGGCTATCTCTCTTACAACGTTGAGAAAAAACCGCTGGATAACCTGAAAGTGCGTCAGGCACTGACCATGGCCGTCAACAAAAAGGCCATTATCGACGCGGTTTATCAGGGTGCAGGCCAGCCGGCTAAAAACCTGATCCCGCCAACGATGTGGGGCTACAACGACGCGGTCAAAGACTACGCCTACGATCCTGAGAAAGCTAAAGCGCTGCTGAAAGAAGCGGGCATGGCCGACGGCTTCTCCATCGACCTCTGGGCGATGCCGGTTCAGCGTCCTTACAACCCGAACGCACGCCGCATGGCGGAAATGATCCAGAGCGACTGGGCGAAGATTGGCGTGAAAGCCAAAATCGTCACCTACGAGTGGGGCGAATACCTGAAACGCGCCAAAGCGGGTGAGCATCAGACCGTCATGATGGGCTGGACCGGTGACAACGGAGATCCGGACAACTTCCTGGCGACCCTGTTCAGCTGTTCAGCCGCGAAAGATGGCTCTAACTACTCGCGCTGGTGTGATAAATCCTTTGAGGATCAGATCCAGCCTGCGCGCGCCACCGCCGACCAGGCGAAGCGTATCGAGTACTACAAACAGGCACAGGTTGTGATGCATGACCAGGCACCGGCGCTGATGATCGCGCACTCTACGGTATACGAACCGGTCAGCAAGAAAGTCACCAGGTACAAAGTCGATCCGCTGGGCGGACACTACTTTGCTCAGGTAGACATTCAGGAATAATTGTCGCCTTTTCCGGGGCGGCCCTGCGTCGCCCCGGCTTTTTCTCCCTGTTTTACTGGAAACGGTAGAGGCGCAGTCTGACTGCGTCGCGGTCGGACCTACCCGATCGTCAGATGTAAGCAATAACAACCCTCGCGGCGACGGTCGCGCGGAGAAGAGAGAACCCGGATTATGCTGCAGTTCATACTCCGACGTCTGGGCCTTGTCATCCCAACGTTCATCGGTATTACATTACTCACTTTCGCTTTTGTTCACATGATCCCCGGCGATCCGGTGCTGATCATGGCGGGCGAACGCGGGATTTCTCCTGAACGTCATGCACAGTTAATGACGCTGCTGGGTCTGGATCAGCCGCTGTGGAAACAGTACCTGAACTACATCAACGGCGTACTGCATGGCGACCTGGGCGTTTCACTCAAGAGCCGCATCCCGGTCTGGGATGAGTTTGTTCCGCGCTTCAAAGCGACGCTGGAACTCGGCATCTGCGCCATGATATTTGCCGTTGCGGTGGGCATCCCGGTTGGGGTCCTGGCCGCCGTGAAGCGTGGCTCCATTTTCGATCACACCGCCGTAGGCATCTCCCTGACCGGCTACTCCATGCCGATCTTCTGGTGGGGCATCATGCTGATCATGCTGGTCTCGGTGCAGCTCAACCTGACGCCGGTTTCCGGGCGGGTCGGCGACACCGTCTTCCTGGATGACAGCATGCCGCTGACCGGCTTTATGCTGATCGACACCTTCTTCTGGGGTGAGCCGGGCGACTTCCATGACGCGGTCATGCACATGATTTTGCCAGCCATCGTGCTGGGCACCATTCCGCTGGCGGTGATTGTGCGTATGACGCGCTCGGCGATGCTGGAAGTGCTGGGTGAAGATTACATCCGCACGGCGCGCGCCAAAGGCCTGACGCGGATGCGGGTGATTGTGGTGCATGCGCTGCGCAACGCCATGCTGCCGGTGGTCACGGTCATCGGTCTGCAGGTCGGCACGCTGCTGGCCGGGGCGATTCTGACCGAAACCATCTTCTCGTGGCCGGGTCTGGGTCGCTGGCTGATTGAAGCGTTGCAGCGCCGTGATTATCCGGTGGTGCAGGGCGGTGTGCTGCTCACGGCAGTACTGATTATCCTGGTCAACCTGCTGGTTGATCTGCTGTATGGCGTGGTGAACCCGCGCATACGTCACAAGAAATAAGGGGGCATCATGTCTGTTGTTGATCCCGGCAGCGTTACCGTTGCACCCAAGCCGATGACCCCGTTTCAGGAATTCTGGCACTACTTTAAACGTAACAAAGGCGCGGTAATTGGCCTGGTGTACATCATCATCGTGTTGCTGTGCGCCATTTTTGCCGATGTGCTGGCACCGCATGCGCCGGCTGAGCAGTTCCGCGATGCGCTGCTGCATCCGCCGGTCTGGCAGGACGGGGGCAGCTGGAACTTTATTCTGGGCACCGATGATGTGGGCCGCGATGTGCTGTCGCGCCTGATGTACGGCGCGCGCCTGTCGCTGCTGGTGGGCTGCCTGGTGGTGGTGCTGTCGCTGATTTTCGGCGTGATATTCGGCCTGCTGGCCGGTTATCTCGGCGGCCTGGTCGACGTCATCATCATGCGTGTCGTTGATATCATGCTGGCGCTGCCCAGCCTGCTGCTGGCGCTGGTGCTGGTCGCCATCTTTGGCCCCTCGATCGTCAACGCCTCTATCGCGCTGACCTTTGTCGCCCTGCCGCACTACATCCGTCTCACCCGTGCGGCGGTGCTGGTGGAGGTGAACCGCGACTATGTCACCGCCTCCGGCGTGGCCGGTGCCGGTATGCTGCGTCAGATGTTCGTCAATATTCTGCCTAACTGCCTTGCCCCGCTGATCGTGCAGGCGTCATTAGGCTTCTCCAACGCCATCCTGGATATGGCGGCGTTGGGCTTTCTCGGTATGGGTGCGCAACCGCCAACGCCGGAGTGGGGCACCATGCTCTCCGACGTGCTGCAGTATGCGCAAAGTGCCTGGTGGGTGGTGACCTTCCCTGGATTGGTCATCCTGCTTACCGTGCTGGCATTTAACCTGATGGGCGATGGTTTGCGTGATGCACTCGACCCGAAACTCAAGCAGTAAAGAGGCACCGAGATGGCGTTATTAAATGTAGACAAACTGTCGGTGCATTTCGGCGACGACAAAGCACCGTTTCGTGCGGTTGACCGCATCAGTTATCAGGTTGAGCAGGGCCAGGTGGTCGGCATTGTCGGCGAGTCCGGCTCCGGCAAGTCGGTGAGTTCACTGGCGATCATGGGGCTGATCGATTTCCCCGGCAAAGTGATGGCGGAAAAGCTGGAGTTTAACCAGCGCGATCTGAAGCGCATCTCCGAAAAAGAGCGCCGCCAGCTGGTTGGCGCAGAAGTGGCGATGATCTTTCAGGACCCGATGACCAGCCTTAACCCCTGCTACACCGTGGGTTTCCAGATTATGGAAGCGATCAAGGTGCATCAGGGCGGCAATAAACGCACCCGGCGTCAGCGGGCAATCGACCTGCTGACCCAGGTGGGAATTCCCGATCCCGCATCGCGGCTTGATGTCTATCCTCACCAGCTGTCGGGCGGCATGAGCCAGCGTGTGATGATCGCGATGGCGATCGCCTGCCGGCCTAAGCTGCTGATTGCGGATGAGCCGACCACGGCGCTCGACGTGACCATTCAGGCTCAGATCATCGAACTGCTGCTGGAGTTACAGCGTCAGGAGAACATGGCGCTGATCCTGATTACGCACGACCTGGCGTTAGTGGCGGAAGCCGCGCACCACATCATCGTGATGTATGCCGGTCAGGTGGTGGAGAGCGGTAAAGCGAGCGATATCTTTAAAGCGCCGCGTCATCCTTACACGCAGGCGCTGCTGCGCGCGCTGCCGGAGTTTGCGGCGGATAAAGCGCGTCTGGCCTCGCTGCCTGGCGTGGTGCCGGGCAAATATGACCGCCCGACGGGCTGCCTGCTTAACCCACGCTGCCCCTATGCGACCGATCATTGTCGTCAGGTGGAACCTGAATTGCGCACCATTCCAGGACGCCAGTCCAAGTGTCACTATCCGCTGGACGATGCCGGGAGACCAACGTATGAGTCATGAAACAACCAGAGATCAGTTCCTGTTGCAGGCGATTGATCTGAAGAAGCACTACCCGGTGAAAAAGGGTCTGTTTGGTCAGGAGCGTCTGGTTAAGGCGCTGGATGGCGTCTCCTTTAATCTGGAGCGGGGCAAGACCCTGGCGGTCGTGGGCGAGTCAGGCTGTGGTAAATCCACCCTTGGCCGTCTGCTGACGATGATTGAAACCCCGACCGAAGGGCAGCTCTACTGGCACGGTCAGGATCTGCTGAAACACGATCCCCAGGCGCAGAAGCTGCGCCGTCAGAAAATCCAGATCGTGTTCCAGAACCCCTATGGCTCGCTCAACCCGCGTAAAAAGGTGAGTCAGATTCTGGAAGAGCCGCTGGTGATCAATACTCAGCTGACTAAAGCGGAACGCCGTGAGAAGACGCTGGAGATGATGGCGAAAGTCGGCCTGAAAACCGAGCACTACGATCGCTATCCGCATATGTTCTCTGGCGGACAGCGTCAGCGTATTGCGATTGCGCGCGGGCTGATGCTCGATCCGGACGTCCTGATCGCCGATGAGCCGGTTTCGGCCCTCGACGTCTCGGTGCGCGCCCAGGTGCTTAACCTGATGATGGATCTGCAGCAGGATATGGGGCTCTCCTACGTCTTTATCTCGCACGATCTGTCGGTGGTGGAGCACATCGCCGATGAGGTGATGGTGATGTACCTCGGCCGTTGCGTTGAGAAGGGCAGCAAAGAGGCGATTTTCAGTCATCCGCGTCACCCTTACACCCAGGCGCTGCTCTCCGCGACACCGCGACTGAATCCTGACGATCGGCGTGAGCGGATTAAGCTGACCGGCGAGCTGCCCAGCCCGCTCAATCCGCCGCCGGGCTGCGCCTTTAATGCGCGCTGTCACCGTCGTTTTGGCACCTGTGTGCAGCTGCAACCGAAGCTGAAAAATTACGGCGGACAGGAGATTGCCTGTTTTGCGGTGGATCAGGATGAGAATCAGCCGGTCGGTGTGGCAGAAAAGGTCAGTTAAGGATCGGCAGGCCCCGTCCGGGGCCTGCGTTTCCTGATATCGCACGGGCTCAGCCCTCTTCAGCCTGAACCGGCAGAGTTATGGCCTGACGATCAGTCCACCCGCTTTATTTTCTCCCTCCCTTATCACAGCCCGTCGCTGTTATTCGCCAGCAGCGCTGCATCTTCCCTCAGCGGTGCCATCGTTATATTAGTGCGGCTGGCTGTACCAGGAAATGTCTGAGCCCTCTCTGCTGAAACATTATTCAGACAGGAATAGCCAGTTTAACTTAAGTTTAATTTATTAATTTTAAGTGCCGGTTGGCTATTGAAGGCGTCATCGGGAGATTAGCGAATCTGTATGATTAAAATAGTTAATTAAATATGCTTTTTTTATAATCAGGTTTTCCTGACTGCGAATAACAGGATGTGGTATATTCCAGGAAAATTCCCCCCTTGTGGCAGGCCACCTCAAATGAAGAATTATGATGATTTGCAGCGTTTTAAAGAAAAAACACAAACGCTCGACATCGCCTTTAAAGATATGTCTGGCCAGACGCAGGAACCGGCGGAACAGAGTAAATGGGCACTGCTTCGTCAACTGGCGAAGGAGGAGCATCACACGCCGTTCGGTGGCGGTCAGCGAATAGACCTGCCACAACCGCAGCCGCTGCGCGGTGATGAGTTTACGGCACCTCCGCCAGAGCCACCGCGCCCCGCAACGCTCTCTGCGTCGCCGGCAGAGGCACAGCCCCGTTACGCCGCGCTCAGTGCGCAACCGGCGGCGGCCCGCAGTTCGATTCTCGACAGCCTGGCAGGCAGCAGCGTCCCTGCGGCCACGCCAGCGGCTGAGCGGGGCCCGTCGTCCTTATTTCCGCCACCCCCGCCGCCACAAAAAGCCATCGTCGCTGAACCTGTCGCCGCGCCGGTCCGGCCCGCCAGCGTGGCTGAACTTCAGCCCGCGGTGGCACCGTCCGCGCCTCATGCTGAGCCGGGACGGTTTGGCGCGCTGTTCCGCTCACGTGAAGTCAGCCTGCCGAAAGAAACCTTACTGAAACCGTTACTGGAGAAGATTGCGCTATGCCGTTAGTTTGTGTGTGCTCGCCGAAGGGGGGCGTGGGGAAAACCACGCTGGCGGCGAATCTGGCCTGGAGCCTGGCGCGATCCGGTAGCAAAGTTCTGGCCATCGATTTTGATGTGCAGAACGCATTACGTCTGCATTTTGGCGTGCCGCTCCACGACGGCCGCGGATTTGTGGCGCGTTCAGAAGAGCAGGCGGACTGGAGTCAGTCGATTCTCACCACCGGCGGCAATATCTTTGTTCTGCCTTATGGCGACGTCACAGAGCCGCAGCGCGAACGGTTCGAAGAGAACCTGATGAAAGATCCCCACTTTATTCAGCGCGGTCTCGACACGGTGCTCAATTATCCCGGCCTGGTGATTGTGGCTGATTTTCCGCCCGGCCCCGGTCCGGCCCTTAAAGCCATGACGGCGCTGGCCGATATGCATTTAGTGGTGATGTTAGCGGATACCGCATCGGTCTCGTTATTACCGCAGATAGAAGAGAACCGGATGATCGGTAAACCGCTTAATAATAAGCAGGGGCACTATTTTATCCTGAACCAGTGCGATAACCGCCGCAATATTAATCGCGATGTGACGGCCTTTATGCAGCAGCGGCTGGGGGATAATTTACTGGGCGTGGTTCACCGTGATGAAAGTGTTGGCGAAGCCAACGCGTCTCAGCAGTCTGTTTACGATTTCAGCCCCGCTTCCGCCGCGGCATTTGATATTGAACTGATCGCGAAACGCGTCAGCAGCATTCTCAATATCACCGTGGGCAATGGCGAAGTTCAGGCACCTATCCGTACTCACCATTTTTAACCGGCTGGTTTCGCCAGACAGCTGATTTACACAGCGCTTCTCAGGGTGAATCATGAGTAAAATCGGGTTTTACCTGCTGCTGCTGGTGCTTGCACCTGTTGCGGCGGTGATCATCACTACGCCGATGGACAGCCAGAAACAGTATATTTTTGGTCTGATCAGCATCGGCATGATGTTTTTATTGGGTTTCAGCAAGAGCCGCAAAATTACCGTGGTGATGGTGATCCTCTCGGCATTAATGTCCAGCCGTTATATCTGGTGGCGGACGACAGAGACGCTGCATTTTAATTCCGAAGTCGAGGCTATCTTAGGGATTGGCTTATATCTGGCGGAGCTTTACGTCTGGCTGATTTTAATTCTCGGCTTCCTGCAAACCACCTGGCCTTTAAAACGCACCATCGTTCCGATGCCGGACGATACCCGGTTGTGGCCGACGGTGGATATTTATATCCCCTCCTACAATGAAAGCCTGGAAGTGGTGCGCGACACCGTGCTGGCGGCGCAGTGTATTGATTACCCGCGCGACAAACTCAGGGTCTACCTGCTGGATGATGGCAAGCGCAGCGAATTTGCCCGCTTCGCGGCCGATGTGGGGGTGGGCTATATCACCCGCGACGACAACAGACACGCCAAGGCCGGTAACCTTAACCATGCCATGAAAATCACCAAAGGTGAGCTGATCTGCATTTTCGACTGCGATCACGTCGCGACCCGCACCTTCCTGCAGGCGACGGTCGGCCCCTTTCTGAACGACCCAAAACTGGCGCTGCTTCAGACGCCGCACTACTTCTACTCACCCGATCCCTTCGAGCGTAACCTGCGTGCCGCGCGCAGCATGCCAAACGAAGGGTCGCTGTTTTATGGCCCGGTGCAGCAGGGCAATGACAACTGGAACGCCACCTTCTTCTGCGGCTCCTGTGCGGTGATCCGCCGTTCCGCGCTGGAAGAGATTGGCGGCTTTGCCGTTGAAACCGTGACGGAAGATGCGCATACCGCCCTGAAAATGCAGCGGCTGGGCTGGGGTTCGGCCTTTCTGTCGATCCCGCTGGCGGCCGGTCTGGCCACGGAACGTCTGGGGCTGCATATCATTCAGCGTACCCGCTGGGCGCGCGGCATGACGCAGATTTTCCGCGTCGATAACCCGCTGTTTGGCCGGGGTCTGAAGTGGCAGCAGCGTCTCTGCTATCTCAACGCCATGCTGCATTTTCAGTTTGGTCTGCCGCGCGTCGCCTTCCTGACCGCGCCGCTGGCTTACCTGCTGTTTAACCTCAACATTATTCACTCCTCGGCGTCGCTGATTTTCGCCTACGTGCTGCCGCATCTGGTGATGTCACTCTACGTGAACTCCCGCATGAATGGCCGTTTCCGCTACACCTTCTGGGGCGAGATTTATGAGACGGTGATGTGCTTCCACCTGGTGATCCCGACCATCCTGACCCTGCTGTCGCCTAAACATGGCAAATTTAACGTGACCGATAAAGGCGGCGTGCTGGATCAGGGCTTCTTCGACTTCCATATTGTGCGTCCGCACGTGATCGTGGCGCTGCTGCTGAGCATCGGCATTGTGGCTGGCGTGGTGCGGGCGGTGATGCATGACTACTTTGGCGTCGATCCCTATGTGATTGCCCTGAACGTCGGCTGGGCGATTTTCAGCCTGATCATTCTGATGGCCGCAATTGCCGTGGCGCGCGAAACCAAACAGGTGCGTAAAACCATCCGTATTGAGGTGCAGATCCCGACGATTATTCACTACGCCAGCGGCATTTCATCGCGCACGCTGACCAGTAACCTCTCCATGGGGGGCGCGCAACTCGACGCGCCCGACGGGCGTCACGAGTCTGATGAAATCGAAGAGATCGATCTGCTGCTGAAGTCAGGCGCGATTACGCTTCCGGTCACGAAGATTTCCGGCGATGCGGAGAGCATTCGTCTGCGCTTTGAAGCGATGCCGCTGGCGCGCCGTCGCGAACTGGTGCGCGTGGTGCTGGCGCGTGCCGATGCGTGGATTCAGCCGGAGTATAAACAGGACAACCCATTGATCTCGCTGGGCACCATTATCCGTACGGTGTTTGAGCTGTTCTGGCTGACCTGGAAGGGCCGCCACGATAAACGTAAAAATGTCGACCCGGTTGCCGCGGCGGCGAAAGAGGATGGCGCGGCATGAAGATCCTGACGCAGACATTGCTGGCCAGTTCACTGACGGCGGCATTGTGGCTGACGCCTGCCGGTGCGGAAACGCCAGCGGCGGTGGACAACAGCGGCGTGGCGCCGGTAAACAGTTCAGCCCCGACGCCGCCCGGGGCGGCTCCGGTCACACCGTCTGTCACAGAGGGTACGCCGTCAGCCGTGCCGGAAACCGATTCGGCGCAGGCTCCGGCCAGCGAAACGCCGTCAGCCGCGCCAGCTGCGGCAGCCGGGAACAGCGCAGCGTCTGCCGCGCCGGGAACCGATTCCGTGCAGGCTCCGGTCAGCGAAACGTCGCCAGCCGCGCCAGCTGCGGCAGCCGGGAACAGCGCAGCGTCTGCCACGCCGGGAACTGATTCCGCGCAGGTTCCGGCCAGCGAAACGTCGCCAGCCGCGCCCTCTGTGGCACCAGCGACCGGCGCGGCCCAGTCATCCGCCAGCGATGCGCCCTCTGCCGCACCGGTGAACAGTGCGGCCCCGGCCAGCGGAGTGGTTCCCTCCGCAGCGTCACCATCCGCCTCACCCGGTGACACGCCAGGATCAGCGCCAGCCGCAGCGGTTCCTGCCGCTGAGGCGACAGCCGCTCAGCAGAATCCTGCCGCGACGGGCGATGCTGCGACCCCGACGGCGCACAGCGGAGCCGTCACGCAGGACAGCAGTGCGCTGTCAGCGGTGCCGTTGCCGCAGGGGCTGAGCAGTGCGGACCCGGCGCTGGAAGCGGCCGCCAGCGCGCTGCCCTATGCGCCAGGCCAGGCGACAGCACCGGTGGCAGACGCGCCGTTACCGGTCATGGCGGCGATCAATCAGCCGATCAGCAGCACCCTTTCCGTGGCGCAGATGGGCCAGACGCGCGGCATCACGCTGACCGGCGGCCAGTTACAGTCAGGCATTACCTTTACCCTGCCCAGCGATGAGGTGATTACCAATGCGCGGCTCAATCTATCGCTGCGCGTCTCAGCCGCACTGGCAGCGCGGAATACGTCGCTGCAGCTGATGCTGAACGGTCAGCCGCTCGGCACACTGCCGCTGGGCGCGACCGACAGCGATGTCAGCGACTATGAGCTGGAGATCCCGGCGGCGATGGTGGTCTCTGAAAACAACCTGAGTTTTAAAATCAACGATGCGGACAAGTTGCTGTGTGAGAAAGAGAGCGCACAGCAGTATCAGGTCACCATCCTGCCGCAAACCTCCCTGCACCTTGAGGGGCAGCAGCTGAATATCGGCACCCGCCTGCGCAATTTCCCGCGACCGTTCCTCGATCCTCAGCGGATGACCGCCGCCACCGTGACCATCGGCTTCGCCAGCAACCTCTCTCCCGATGCGGTGAGTGCGGCGGCGCTGGTGGCATCCTGGCTCGGCATCCAGAGTGATTATCGCGGGATTCGTTTCCCGGTGGTGCGCGGTGAGCTGCCGGAGAACAACGGCATCCTGTTTGGTCATCCCGGAGAGCGCATCGGCACGCTGACCTTCCCGGCCAGCAACGGCCCGATGCTGCAGCTGGTGGATAACCCCATCAATCCGGTCTACAAACTGCTGCTGATCAGTGGCAACAACGCGGATCAGCTGCGTCAGGCGGCAAACCGGCTGACGCAGCCTCTGGCGACCGATGAGAGCCAGCTGCCGGTCTCTTCGCCGCTCCCTGACAGCCGTAAGCCTTACGATGCCCCTCGCTGGATCAACACGGACCGTCCGGTGCGCCTGAGCGAACTGCTGCGCAAAGATCAGAGCCTGACCAGCAGCGGCATCTGGCACGACGCCCTGCGCGTGAACTTCCGCGCCGCGCCTGACCTTTTCCTGTGGGATGGCGACACGGTGCCGGTCAATCTGCACTATCGTTTCCCGTCGGAAACCTGGATTGATGAGGAGAATTCGTTCCTTAACGTCATGCTTAACGGCACCTTCCTGCGCAACCTGACGGTGAACAAAGTCGGTCTGCTGGAGAATGCCTGGCACCGTTTAGGCGGGGATGCGCGGCAGGAGCAGTATCGGCTTAATCTCGAACCCTATCTGATCTACGGCGATAACCAGCTGGCGCTCTACTTCAATATTAAACCGCGCGCCGACGCGCCCTGCGGCGTGCTGCTGAATAACAACATCAAGAGCCGGATTGAAGAGGACTCGTGGATCGATCTGAGCCATACCCGCCACTTCAGTATGCTGCCGAACCTCTCTTACTTTGTCGGGGCCTCATTCCCGTTCTCGCGCCTTGCCGACTTCGGTCAGACCACGCTGCTGCTGCAGGAAACCCCCAGCAACGCCGAGCTGTCGACGCTGCTGGATCTGGCGGCGCGCGCCGGGAATGCCACCGGCGTGGCGCTGACGCAGAATCAGGTCATGTTTGGTCTGCCCGCTGGTGGCACCCATCTGGCACGTTTACAGCAGAGCGATCTGCTGGCGGTCAGCACCACCGGCAACAGCGCCTTTAATCAGGCGATGCTGGCGGCGTCACCGTACGACGCCAGCGGCAACACCTTTGGCGTGAAAGAGCCGGATACGCTGGAACAATTACGCGGCTGGCTGACCGGCGACTGGAGTCGGCAGCAGCTGGATGCCGATCGCTACTTCTCCTCCAACGAGGCGTGGCGCGGCTTCCTCAGCTATCGCTCGCCGTGGAACCCCGATCGACTGGTGGTGATGACGGTCGCAACCAGCGACGACCAGCTGCTGCGACTGCACAACGATTTAAGTTCGGCGCAGATCAACGCCGCCGTGCGCGGCGATACCGCGATCATTACCGATGAAAACGGCATTCGCAGTTTCCGCGTCGGCGCACAGTTCCCCAGCGGCGAGATGCCCTGGTACATGATGGTAGTGTGGTACGCCAACCAGCACTCGGTGCTGCTGGCACTGGCGGCGCTGCTGGTCTCTGCGCTGGTGGGCAGTGCGGCCTGGGCGATGCTGAAGCGCCATGCCTGGCGGCGTCTGCATCCAAAGCAGGGCCGTGATTCCGGCAGGAAGTAAGGATAAAAAGAATGAACACGACTCTGATAAGTGCCGGAATCCGCCATGCGCTGCTGCTGGGCAGCACGCTGATCTTCTCTTCGCCGCTGCTGGCGGCGGAAAGCAGCAACCCGGCGTTGCAGGCGCTGTTCGACCAGGCTTCTTACTGGCACCAGAAGGCGCATGACGATCTGGCGAAGGCTTCGCTGCAGAAGGTGCTGATGGTGGAACCCGGCAACACCCAGGCGCTCTACCTGCTGGCGCTCTATTCCCAGCAGGGCGGCGATACGGCGGCGGCGGCGCAGTATCGCGCCCGCCTGAGTCAGGTTGCCCCTGGCGATCCCCATCTGAGCGAGCTGGATAATGCGCGCCAGATGCAGACCATTCCGCAGGCGCAGCTTTCGCTGGCGCGTCAGCAGGCGCGCAGCGGCAATATACCGGCGGCGTTACAGACCTGGCGCAACACCTTCAGCGGCAATGAGCCGCCCGCCAGCGTGGCGGCGGAATATTATCTCACTATGGCCGGCGACCGCACGCTGCTGCCGCAGGCCGTCGAGGCGCTGCGGCAGTTTGCGGCGCAGCATCCGCAGGACACGGGTGCGCAGCTGGCGCTGGGAAAAGCGCTGACCTATCAGGAGTCGACCCGCCGTGAAGGCATTGAGGTGCTGAGCGCGCTGGCGAGCGGCAATCAGGATGCTGACCGTTCACTGCGTCAGGCGCTGCTGTGGCTCGGCCCGCAGCCCGCCGATGCGGCGCGTTATCAGACCTGGCAGCAGCGTCATCCGCAGGACACAGCGGTCATGGACTACTACCGTAAGAACGTGGGTGGCGCAGAAAAAGGGGCGGGCTTCAGCGCGCTCAACAGCGGGGATGTCGGCGGGGCGCAGGCCAGCTTTGAGAAAGTGCTGGGTGCCAATCCTCAGGATGCGGATGCGCTGGCGGGCATGGGCTACGTGGCCCAGCGTGACGGACGTTATCAGGAAGCGGCCGATTATCTGCAGCGGGCGGCGCAGCTTGGCGGCGATCAGAGTGCGTCGCGTCAGCAGCAGGCGGAGGATGCCCGCTTCTATGCGCAGCTGGCCAGCGCGCAGCAGGCGCTGAAAAACGGCGACAGCGCACAGGCGCTGACATTAAGCGAACCGCTGATGCAGGCGCAGGGCGAAAAAGGGCTGGCCGCCAGGCTGTTCCGCGCCGACGTGCTGCGCCGCACGAATCAGCCCGTTCAGGCAGAGCAGATCTACCGCGAAATCCTGCAAAGCGATGCGGATAACCGCAGCGCCAAAGAGGGGCTGTTCTACGTGCTGCGCCAGCAGAATCGCACGGCTGAAGCTGGCAGTCTGCTGGGCTCCCTGCCGGAGAGCGTACGCCAGAGCGTCGCACCGCGGGCGAATGAAGCCGATGCGCTGCGCCAGCAGGCGAAGCGTCAGCTGGCCGCCGGTAACAGCGCCGCGGCGATGGCGACGCTGCAACAGGCTATTCAGCGCTATCCCACGGAGGGGTGGCTGCGGCTCGATCTGGCCCGGCTCTACCGCCAGCAGGGGGATACGCTGCTGGCCGCTAACGTGATGCAGCCGGTCATGCGCAGCGGTGCCAGCAGCAGCGAGCTGTATGCTGGCGCACTCAACGCCAGCGAAAGCGGCGGCTGGCAGCAGGCCAGCACCTTGCTGTCACGCATTCCCGCCAGCGCACAGACCGCAGCGATGCGTGAACTGGCGCAGCGGGTCAATTTCAACCTGCAGATGAGCACCGCCGATCGCTATCTGGCGCAGGGGGCCACGGCCGCCGCTGCCAATACCCTGAAAGCGCTCACGGTCAATCCGCCCGCGAATCCGGTTGATGCCGGTAACCTGGCGCAGAAGCTGGCACAGGCGGGCGATCTCCCCAGCGCCGTCTCGCTGGTGCGGGCGAACCTGCAGCGCGGCGTGCAGGGGAATGCGGGCGACTATGCGGCGCAGATGGCGGTGCTGAATCAGGCGGGCCTCGGCAGCGAGGCACAGCGCTTTCTCAGTAACCCTGAGCTGCAGGCGCGCAGTACCCCGACCCAGCTGGCCGGCATTCGCAATGGCTATCTGATTAATGAAGTGGATCGCCTGCGGCAGCAGCGGCAGTATGCGGTGGCCTATGACAAGCTGATTGGTGCCCTGCAGCAGGATCCACAGAACCGCGATCTGATGTTCGCGATGGCCCGTCTTTACCAGGACGGTAAGATGAACCGGGATGCCGGTGTGGTGTATGACTACCTGATGACCCAGGATACTCCGACTCAGGATGCCCGTGTCGGGGCCATCAACGTGGCGCTGGCGCAGAACGATGTGCAGCGCGCCAGTGCGCTGAGTCGCGGCCTTAACCGCACCGCGCCGTCGGCCGATCGCCTGTTGCTGCTGGCGCGCGTCGCGGAAGCCAATGGCGACCATACGCAGGCGATGGGCTATCTGCGTTCCGCGCGTGGTCAGCTGATCGGCCTGCAGGGTGCGCAGCCCGGCAGCGTGCCGACGATAGGCGGGCTGGCGCTGGCGGATAACCCCTTTATCAATCGCCACACTTCGCCGGTAGGACACACCGCGTCCAGCTACGGCACCGTGCTGCCGTGGCAGGCAGCGCCTGCCGGGGTGACGGCACAGGGCGAACCGGCTGCGGGCAGCGAAACCGCGTCCCGACAGGCGCAGACGCTGCACGAGATCGACACCATGATGGATTCGCTGCAGGAGAAAACCGGCACCTGGAGTCAGGGTATGGTGCAGGTGCGCGGGCGTGATGGCGAGTCAGGCCTGAGCAAACTCACCGAAGCCAAAGCGCCGCTGACGTTCTCTACCGTGCCGTTTGAAAAGGCGCGCTTTGACTTTACCGCCACGCCGGTCTCGCTCACGGCGGGCAGCGGCGCGGCCGATGCGTGGCGTCGTTTCGGCACCAATGCGCTGAGCCAGGGCAATGTGGTCGCCGCAGGCGGTGCTACGGTCAATGATCTGCCGAACGCCACCACCGATTCGCAAACGGCGTCGGGCGTGGAGCTGAATCTGGCGCTGAAGGGCGACCGTTACAAGGTCGATCTCGGCAGTACGCCGCTGGGGCAGGATCTCAGTACCCTGGTGGGCGGCGTTCAGTGGTCACCGAAGCTGACCGACTTCCTGACGCTGATCCTGACCGGCGAGCGCCGCGCCATTACCGACAGCCTGCTCTCATACGTGGGCGCAGAGGATAAGAGCAGCGGCAAACGCTGGGGCCGCGTCACGAAGAACGGGGCTAACGCCCTGTTAAGCTATGACAATGGCGATGCGGGCTTCTATGCCGGGGCAGGCGCTTACAGCTATCTGGGCGAAAATGTTGCCAGCAACAACAGTCTGCAGGCGACGGCAGGCGCTTATGTTCGTCCGTTCCACAGCGACGACCGCGAGCTGAAAGTGGGGATGAGCCTGTCGTGGATGGACTTCTCGAAAAACCTCAGCTATTTCAGCTACGGGCAGGGCGGCTACTTCAGCCCGCAGAACTACGCGGCGGTCTCTTTCCCGGTGGAGTTCTCACGCCGGTTTAACGATCTGAAAGTGAACATCGGCGGTTCCGCCGGTTATCAGAGCTACAGCCAGGATAAGAGTGCGTACTTCCCGGCCGATGCCCGGCTGCAGTCGCAGCTGGAGGCGCTTGCCGCCGGTGGCAGCGTGAAAGAGGCGTACTACTCGGGTGGCAGTAAAAACGGCGTCGGCTATAACCTGCACGCGGGGGCTGACTATAAACTCAATAAAGATGTGACGATTGGCGGCCAGCTGGGCTATGACACCTTTGGTGACTACAACGAAAGCAGCGCGCAGCTCTATGTCCGCTATCTGTTCGGAGAGAAGTAATGAGTGAGCATTCGGGCGGTTCGCATCCCTGGCAGCCGGGCTGGTTTGACCTGGTCAGCGTGCTGATTGAGGGGATGATCGCCAACGCCGGTCAGCAGGAGGCGGAAGCCTTCCTCTACCGCATGGGGGAGTCGCTGGCGACCCGCTATCCGTTGCCAGCGGCACGCACCGTGCAGGATCTGGAGCGCGAGTGTAATCTGCAGCTGGCGCGCTTTAACTGGGGGTTTGTGCAGCTTCAGCCGGAAGAGGCGGCGCTGCGGATTACCTGTCACGCTATACCGGCAGGCGACAACATCCTTTCACCGGCTGAGTGGCAGTCGGCGTTTGGTGCGGTGCTGGCCGGTCTTTTTTCGGGCTGGCTGCAGGGGCAGGGCGGCAGCAACCGGGTGCCGGTGACGGCTGAACGCAGTGAAGGCAGTACGCTGTACTATCGATATCAATAGGATCAATTATGAAACGTAAGCCATTCTGGCTGGGCTGGATCTGCTCAGTGTTACTGCTGGCCTGCAGCGCGCAGGCCAGTGCCAGCGGCTGGGACACTTTTAAAAGCCGTTTTGTTACCCCTGAAGGGCGGATCATCGACACCGCCAATAACAATGTCAGTCACACCGAAGGTCAGGGGTATGGCATGTTGCTGGCGGTCGCTAACGATGACCGCGCCACCTTTGATCGGCTGTGGCAGTGGACACGCACCCAGCTGCGTAATCCGCAGACCGAGCTGTTCTACTGGCGCTATGTGCCGGGCAGTGACAACCCGGTTGCCGACAAAAACAACGCCTCGGATGGTGATGTGTTGCTCGCCTGGGCGCTACAGCGTGCCGCGCAGAAGTGGCAGGCAGAGAGCTATCAGCAGGCCTCTGACCGTATCCAGCGTGCCATCATCCGGCTGGACGTGGCGAATTTTGGCGGGCACACCGTGCTGTTGCCCGGGGCGCAGGGCTTTAACAAAGGCAGCTTTGTGGTGCTGAATCCCTCCTACTTCCTGTTTCAGGCCTGGCATGAGTTTGGCGAGCGCAGCCATCTCCAGGTCTGGGATAAGCTGATCAATGACGGTTTCGATCTGCTGGGTAAGCTGAGCTTTGGGAAAACCGGCCTGCCGCTGGACTGGGTGGCGCTGAATGCTGACGGATCGGTTGCCCCGGCAGTCGGCTATTCCAGCCGCTTCAGCTACGACGCTATTCGCGTGCCGCTGAACATCTGGTGGTATGACCCGCACAGTCTGGCGCTGGTGCCGTTTCAGCGCGTCTGGCAGGGTTACAGCCGGATGCTGACGCCAGCCTGGTTTGACGTGCTGGCGAATACCCCGGCCCCTTACCATCTTGAGGGCGGACTGCTGGCAGTTCGTGACCTGACGCTGAATGAGACGGGCTATCTGAGCGATACGCTGGCGGCGGATCAGAACTACTTTTCGGCCAGCCTGCAGTTACTGACCTGGCAGGCTTTTCAGGAGAAGCGCTGATTGCTCAGCGCCCTGTTGCGGATAGCAGCGGGTTCACTCCGGTTCAGGCGCGCCGACGCGCCTGAACCCCTTCATCGCTGCGCTACTGCGGGTAGGCGACCCAGTCGCCGCCGTTAAGCCGGATCCAGGGTTTGCCCTGATACATCATCACCACCGCACCATCATTCTCCGACACGACAGGCGTCTGAGGCAGCTTGTCCGTCAGCACCGACATGTTCACATTCGGCGCATTAAACACCTGACCATCGACCACGCGCGAGACAAGCTCTGAGACAGCCAGCAGGCTGGTTGGCGCATCGATATTCAGGGGCTGTCCCTGATGCGGAGCCTTCATGCCGACAAACTTAATTCCCACCGGCACGTGCGTGATGTCGGGGCTGGGGATATCGCGCAGGCCGGACATCTGCATTTTATCGCCCTGCAGCGCGGCACCATGCTCCGGCACCACCAGAACCATCACCCGGCGGCCCGATTTCTCCAGCTGCGTCAGGAAGGCGTCGATCTGGTCAAACAGCAGCTGAGCGCGCGGCTTCCACGGGGCCGTTTTCGTGCTGCCCAGGTCGCGCGTGCCGTCGTGCAGCGGGATCAGATTGTAGAAGGTGGCGCTGCGCGCATCGCTGCTCTTGCTGCGGTCATCCAGCCAGCGCTGCATCACCTGGGCATCGTTAAGCACCGGCGAGCCGTCGAACGAGGTCAGTTCCGGCGCAATACCCGCCTGGGACATCAGCGGAGCCTGAATATCGCCTGACTCGCGTAACTCCTTGAGATAGTTACCGAACACACCGGTATGATCCATCATCAGCTGCTCTTTAAAGCCCAGTTTCGCCAGATTATCGAACAGATAGCAGCGTGAATCGGTGGGCTTGTAGAGGTCACTGTGCGAGGTCTGACCGCAGCTGGCACGCAGCAGGCGAATCCCTGCCGGGCCGCTGTAGCTGGTGGCCGAGTTGAAGTTGGTCAGCATGATGTCGAAGTGCTGCCACAGCGGATGATTACGCAGCTGGGATGCATCCATATCAGACCAGGCGAGCGAACAGATATTGATCACCAGAATGTCGAACGGCTGCGAATCGGCTGGCAGACTGTCAGGGAAGTGGGTGACGCGCTTGCGTTCACTCTCATAAAAGCGGCTGAGCCAGGCGGTCAGGCTGGCGCTGGTGGGGGCAGCCGACTGATCGAGTCCCTCCGGTGCCGCCGCGGGCTGGCTGGCGGCGGCGGGCGTCTGGTTCAGAACCACCTGCGGCGTGGCGGCGCGCGTGGGCAGCAGCGACATCGCCGGGCCGGCGATAGTCAGCACGTTGAGCCAGATCATCATCAGCGACACCAGCACGGTGATGCGGATCCAGGGCGAAATAAACAGGTAGATCACCAGCAGCACAAACAGCGCACCTAACATCTGCCAGTTAATAAAGCGGTCAGCCAGATCGAGCAGGTAAGCGGCGGAGAAGCCCGCCAGCTGGTCGCCCTGGCTGAGCAGGCTGCTGAGTCCGGGCAGCCAGGTGTCATGCCAGAACAGCCCGATCCCGATGGGGAGGGAGATCCAGTGACGGAGGCGATGCAGGCGCAGCGACGGCAACGGAAAGAGGAGCCAGGCGAGAAACACCAGATTGCTCAGGGCGTGAAAATTAAGATAGCCGTACCACAGCAGGGCAAACTTCACTAAGAAATAGAAATTCCAGCCGCCCAGGCCGCGCCAGCAGGACCACAAACGTGAAGCGTGGGCCGCAGCGGGTTGATCATTTTTCATTAATGTTGGCATCCGTTTTTGAAGATTGACGCTGCCAGTGCCCCTCAGACTTCAGCGCACGTGCAGGTAACAGGCGATTCAGCAGACCGTTCCAGCGGCGCGGCAGCCACTGCTGCCACACGGGTCTGGCGATCAGCAGAATGAACAGCAGCAGCAGCGCAATCTGCACCCAATCCATCAGGTTCATCAGGACTCTCTCTCCGGCAGTAATGTAATGGGCTGCGGAACCGGGCGCTCCGGCGCGGCCACTGGCGGGGTCTCCGCGGTGCGCACCGAATCGGAAACCGGCGTCAGCACCTGCAGCGCCATCGGCGTCATTTTTTTAATGTTGCCGATCTCGGCGAGGATCTGGTTGTCCTCAAACCAGATAATCCGGTTGGCAAACAGCTCATCGTGCGGCAGTGAAAAGATAAATTTCAGCGCTTTATCCAGGTCGTTGTAGCGGCAGGAGGAGAGGAACAGAATCACCCGATCCTCCAGCACCGTGACCAGATCGCCAAAGCGGCGCGGTTTGCAGAGCGTCAGAACCTGCTGAGGGGTGAGCTGCGGCACCGGGCGCAGGGCGACCAGCAGGCCTTTGTCATTTTCCGGCAGCAGGGTGTTGCTGATTAACTGGCTGACCGCCTCACAGAACGCATCCAGGCGCAGATAGCCCTTTTCATGCAGCGGCTGCAGGGAGGCGATCAGCGCATCCAGGCTGGCGGGCACGCGACGACTGAACCGCTGCCCCTGAATCCCTTCGAGCATGGTGAGAAAGCGCGACATCGCCGCCGTGGTGGGCACAATGGTGTTCACGCCGCAGGCCTGCAGCAGGCGCTCATCGCTGTAACGCAGGCTGACGCCCATCTCACGCACCACAATTTTCAGCCCGTTGCCGCGCGCGCGGCGCAGGCTGTGCACCATTTTTGCCAGTTCACCGATCTGTTCACTGTGATTCAGGCTGAAGATCACGGTGGCCGCATGGGCCTGCTGCGCCTGCAACCAGACCTGCTGATTATCATCAAACAGCTGCCACTGGCGGGAAAGCGGCGGCGCGCCTTCAAGCACGCTTTTATCGGCCAGATAGTGTTGCTCGTCATTCAGGCTCAGCGGTTCCTGCGTTTCTTTTAACGCAAAGAAATGCGCATCTTCATAGCCAAGACGAAGCGTGCGATCGGCAAACAGTCTTTCGCCGGTATACCACCAGCTTATTTGATACAGCCAGCTATCCTGCTCAACGGTTAAATAAGCCAGTCCGTCTATCTGGCGATAATAACGCTGAAGCGTGCTGGTCTGATTAAAAAGAGTAATACCGGTAGTGACGATGAGAAATGTAATATTTCGTTTGCGCAACATTCTGCGCATGCGTGTTATCCAGTCACGCAACTCCGCTTCGTTTAATTTATCCCACTGCGCCGTACTGCTGCTGAAGATCACCAGCCCACTTTTATGACTGAGCGTGCGGGATAAATCCCTTTCCAGCTGCAGCAGACTTTTTTTATTTGCCGGCAGAGAAAAGAGCGGGATACGGTCGGGGCCGCCCGTCAGGTCGGGCGTCAGCAGCTCGCGGGGCGGCAGCCCGGCGCTGATGAGCGTGGCGGCATGCTGTTGAGAAATAACCTGTCGAATAAAGGCACGCATATCCTGCTGGCGTGCGCAGGTGACCCAATAAAAACCGGGATTTTGCAACGTTATGACTTCAGGCTGAACCTGTCGCAGCCCCAGTGAAAAAGAATTTTTCATATTGAATTCGATATTGTTCCAGCCCAGGCTAGTTTATTATAGTCAGTACAGGTTGTAACCTGACGAATTAAAAATTACTGCGACAGGCCAATTATGCTTTTCTGATAGCGTCCTTATTCTGGAAACCCCTTTTCAGAAAAAAGGCGAAGAGGCCGCTGTCCTCAATCCGACACTGTTTGTTCGTGGCGAAAAATAATGACAAACCCGAATGTTTATACGCCGGTCGCCGTTGAGGGTGGACCTCATGATGATATCAGCGCACTGCGTGACGCCTTTTCTCTGCACGCGTTCCGTTATATCGATATTGCCCGCGAAGAACGGCTGGCAGAGATCGTATCGCGCTGGCCATTATTAACCGAAACCGTTGCCGCACAGCCGGAGCCGCATCGCTGATGGCGCTGATGGCACTTCAGGGCATCCGGGGCGGTGTCGGCACCTCCTCTCTCTGCGCGGGCCTCGGCTGGGCGCTGTCGGCACTGGGTGAACAGGTTCTGCTGATTGATGGCTCGCCGGTCAGCCAGCTCGGCATGCATTTTAATCTGCCGGTGCAGGCGGAGCAGGGCTGGATGCAGGCGCTGTGTCACGGCGGCGACTGGCTGCAGAGCGCCCGGCGCTATCCGCAGGGGCCGGATCTGCTCCCCTATGGTCAGCTCTCCGCTTCCGCCTCCGCTGCGGTTCAGGACAGCACGACTGCTGCCCCGCTGCTGGCGGCGCTACCGGCGCTGCGGGCGCGCTACGGCTGGATAATTTTTGATCTGCCCGCCGAAAGCGCGCCGTGGCATGCGGCGCTCTATGCGCAGCTGGATGGCCTGCTCGGCATCATTACGCCCGATGCGAACTGCCATTTGCGCCTGAGTCAGCAACGCTTTCCTGCGGCGACCCGTTTTCTGATCAACCAGTTCAACGCCAACAGCCGCCTGCAGCAGGATCTGCATCAGCTCTGGATGGCGTCGCTGAATCCGCTGATCCCGCTGCTGATCCACCGTGATGAAGCGCTGTCAGAAGCGCTGATGATGAAGCAGCCGGTCGGAGAATACCGGCCCCACGCGCTGGTCAGCGAAGAGCTCACCACCCTGGCGAACTGGCTGCTGCTTCATCTGAAAGGCGATCGCGTATGAACCCGCTGCGCTGGCTGCTGACCCGACCCGCCTGGCTGGCGTTGCAGCGTCGCTACAGCACCGCCCGGAACAACGGAGCATCCCGCTTCGCCAGCGCGCTGCATCTCTTCTGGTGCGGGCTGGCCGTGACGCTGTTGCGGCTGGAGGCACCGGGCTGGCAGCAGATTATTCAGCAGCGCCGCCGCCTCTATCCGCATATTTCGCCCGAACGCCCGCAGCCGCTTGATCCTGTGCGCTATCTGATCCAGACGCTCTGGCTGGTGTTTATCCTGCCGGGTGATGGCCGCCGCCGCGTGAACGGCTTCGCCACGCTGGCTGGCTGGCGGCAGCGGGTCTATCGCTGGCTCGACAGGCGTGGCAGGCAGGCAGAGGCGCAGGGGCTGGGCGCGCGGGCGGAAAAACGGCTGAAGAGACTGCCGCCCCTGCTGCGTTACGCTCTCCTGGCCGGGATGGGCGTGATCGCGTCGGTACTGGCGCTGCTCTGTATCAGCCAGCCCTTTGACCTGCTGACGCAGTTTATCTTTGTGCTGCTGCTCTGGAGTCTGGCGATGGTGGTGCGGCGCGTGCCGGGCCGCTTACCGACCATGATGCTGATCGTCCTGTCGCTGACCGTATCCTGCCGCTATCTCTGGTGGCGTTACACCTCGACACTCAACTGGGATGACCCGCTCAGCCTGGTGCTGGGTCTGCTGCTGATCGCCGCCGAAACCTATGCCTGGGTGGTGCTGGTGCTGGGCTATTTCCAGACGCTATGGCCGCTCAACCGTCAGCCGGTTTCGATGCCTGCCGATCGTGCGCTGTGGCCGTCGGTGGATCTGCTGGTTCCGACCTATAACGAACCGCTGAGCGTGGTCAGGCCGACGCTTTACGCCGCGCTGGGTATCGACTGGCCGAAAGATCGGCTTAACATCTATCTGCTGGACGATGGCAACCGGCCCGAGTTTCGCGCGTTCGCCGCCAGCATTGGCGTTAACTATGTGGTGCGTCCCTCGAATGAACACGCCAAAGCGGGCAACATCAACCATGCGCTGAAAAAGCACTGCCGCAGCGACTTCGTGTCGATCTTTGACTGCGACCATGTGCCGACGCGCGCCTTTTTGCAGATGACCATGGGCTGGTTTATCAAAGATCCCCGGCTGGCCATGCTGCAGACGCCGCACCACTTCTTTTCGCCCGATCCGTTTGAGCGCAATCTGGGCCGTTTTCGCCGCACGCCGAATGAGGGATCACTCTTTTACGGCCTGGTTCAGGATGGCAACGATACCTGGGATGCGACCTTCTTCTGCGGCTCCTGCGCCATTCTGCGCCGCACCGCGCTGGAGGAGATTGGCGGCATC
This sequence comes from Pantoea sp. EKM103V, assembly GCF_011800365.1. Lineage (NCBI taxonomy): Bacteria > Pseudomonadati > Pseudomonadota > Gammaproteobacteria > Enterobacterales > Erwiniaceae > Pantoea > Pantoea sp. EKM103V. Next base: position 161,364 of record NZ_JAALFQ010000005.1, read on the forward strand.
GCGGTCGAAACCGTAACGGAAGATGCGCATACCTCGCTGCGCCTGCACCGGCTGGGTTACACCTCGGCCTATATCCGTATTCCTCAGGCCGCCGGACTGGCGACCGAGAGCCTGTCGGCGCATATCGGACAGCGAATCCGCTGGGCACGCGGCATGGTGCAGATCTTCCGTCTGGATAACCCCCTGTTCGGTAAAGGGCTTAAGTGGGTACAGCGACTCTGTTATGCCAACGCCATGCTGCACTTTCTCTCCGGCATTCCGCGGCTGATCTTCCTGCTGGCTCCGCTGGCGTTTCTGCTCTGCCACGCCTACATCATCTACGCGCCCGCGCTGGCGATCGCGGTCTATGTGCTGCCCCACATGCTGCACACCAGCCTGACCAACTCGCGTATTCAGGGGCGCTGGCGGCACTCGTTCTGGAGTGAAGTCTACGAAACGGTGCTGGCGTGGTATATCGCCCTGCCCACGACCGTTGCGCTGATCAATCCCCACAAAGGCAAGTTTAACGTCACCGCCAAAGGCGGGCTGGTTGAGAAGCGGCATCTGGACTGGGTCATCACCCGGCCTTATATGCTGCTGGTGTTGCTTAACCTGGCGGGGGTAGGGATGGCGTTCTGGCGCATGCAGCACGGCCCGGCCAACGAGGTGTTAACGGTGTGGGTCAGCCTGGTGTGGGTCATCTACAACATGGTGATTCTTGGGGGCGCGGTAGCGGTCTCGGTTGAAGCCCGGCAGATCCGCGAGGCCCATCGCGTGGAGATTGCGATGCCTGCCGCCATTGCGCGCGAAAACGGCCACATGCTGCCCTGTACGCTGCGGGACTACTCCGATGGCGGGGTGGGTCTGGAGCTGCGCGAGCCGGATGCGTTGCGGGAGGATGAAAAGGTCTGGCTGCTGCTGCGTCGCGGTCAGCAGGAGTTCAGCTTCCCCTGCACGGTGCAGCGCGTCTTTGGCCGTCGGGCGGGCGTTCGTCTTGAGTCCCTGACCACCCGGCAGCACATCGATTTTATCCAGTGTACCTTCGCCCGTGCCGATACCTGGGCGTTGTGGCAGGACGGTTTCCCGGAAGATAAACCGGTGCAGAGCCTCACCGATATCATGATCCTCGGCTTCAAAGGTTATCTGCGCCTGGCGGAATATGGTCCGCCGCAGTTACGTCGGTTGTTTAACCTGCTTACCGCTGGGGTAAGCTGGCTGGCTTCGCTTTTGCCGCAAGGCATCGGACGCGTGCCCGCCTCAAAAAATCTGCATTGAGTTGATGATATGACGACAACGAGAATAAACAGGTGGGTCGCTGCGCTGTTGCTGGGTTCCGCAACGTTAAGCTGCGCTGCAGCAGAGGAAAATGCACCGGTCAGCGCGGCCGGAGAAACGGCGCAGCAGGCCGTGCCGCAGCCGTCGGCTGCGCCGCTACGAAACAGCCAGCTGAGTTTTGCTAAGCTGGCACCACCGCCAGGCAGCATGACGCTGCGCGGAACGCGCACCACCGGGCAGATTGAGTTTGGGGTGCGCAGCGACGAAGTCGTCACGAGTGCTATGCTGAACCTCAGCTATCGGCCATCGCCTGCGCTGCTGCCGACCCTGTCGCAGCTGAAGATCTATCTCAACGATGAACTGGTGAGCCTGATTACCCTGACGCCGGAGCAGATCGGCAAAGAGAATCAGACGCAGCTGACGCTGGACCCCCGGTTTATCGCCGATTTTAACCGCGTCCGCTTTGAGCTGGTCGGTCACTACGCCAACATCTGTGAAAACCCGGCCAACAGCACCATCTGGCTCGATATCGGTAAAGCCAGCAGCCTGGATCTGACGCTGCAAAAGCTGCCGCTGAAAAATGACCTGTCACACTTCCCGGAGCCTTTCTTTGATGCGCGCGACACGCGGCCGCTGACCCTGCCGATGGTGTTTGCCGCCCAGCCCGATGTCGCGCAGCAGCGGGCTGCCGCCATCCTCGCCTCCTGGTTTGGCAGCAAAGCCGCCTGGCGCGGCCAGCGCTTCCCGGTCCTCTACAATCAGCTGCCGCAGCAACAGCACGCGGTGGTGTTTGCCACCAATGATGCGCGCCCGGCATTCCTGAAAGATCTGCCACCGGTGAGCAAACCGACCGTAGAGATCGTCAGTCAGCCTGACAATCCCTATGCGAAAATGCTGCTGATTCTGGGCCGCAACGATGACGACCTGCTGACGGCCGTGCAGGGCATTGCGCAGGGCGAGTTACTGCTGCGGGGCGATACCTCCACCATTGATCGCGTCACGCTGCTGGCCCCGCGCCAGCCTTATGATGCGCCAAACTGGGTACGCACCGATCGCCGCACGACTTTTGCCGAGCTGACGCAATATGAAAATCAGTTGCAGTCTGACGGTCTGCAGCCTAATCCGATCAGCCTGACGCTGAATCTGCCACCCGATCTCTTCCTGGTGCGGGCGCGCGGTATCGATATGGATCTGAACTATCGTTACACCTCGCCCACCCAGCCGGACGGCTCCAGGCTGGCGGTCAACCTGAACAATCAGTTCATTCAGGACTACCCGCTGCAGCCGAAAAACACGGCCGGACAGCAGCTGCTGCACCTTCCCCTGCTGCAGGGAACGACAGACAAGAGTCATGAGCTGAAAATCCCGGCGCTCCGTCTGGGCGTAATGAATCAGCTGCGTTTCGATTTCGACTATGCCACCACCTTTATGGGGGGCACGGCGGACGGACGCTGCGAAACCGTCACCCCGGTGAGCAATCATGTGGTGGTGGACGACAACTCCAGCATCGACTTCTCCGGTTATCGCCACTACATCGAAATGCCGTCGCTGCAGACCTGGGCGAATGCCGGCTTCCCGTTCAGCCGCTACGCCGATCTCTCCCAGACGCTGGTGCTGGTTCAGCCGGATCCGGATGCGCAGCAGGTCGCTACCCTGCTGAATGCGCTGGGCAATATCGGCGCGCAGACCGGGTATCCGGCGCTGCGCGTGCAGCTTACCGACGACTGGCGCACGGCGCAGAAGCAGGACGCGGATCTGCTGCTGATCGGCGACATCCCCAAAGATCTTCAGGACGACCGCCGGATCAGCGCGCTGGTTGACGCCACCGCCAGCTGGCTGAAAACCCCGGCGCGACGGGCATCTCTGCCGGCTCAGACCCTCAGCGAGGCGGAACGCAGCGCAGAAAGCACCACCGCCATCGGCTCCCGGGGTCCGCTGGCCACCGTGATTGGTTTCCAGTCGCCGTTCTACGATCAGCGCAGTGTGGTTGCGCTGCTCGCCGATGGCAGTCCGCGCAGCTGGCAGCTGCTCGATGAGGCGCTGGCTGACAGCGGCAAACGTGCGGCCATCTCAGGCTCTACGGCAATTGTCCGTGAGTCGGGTGTGAACAGTCTGCGTGTCGGCGAGACCTACTATGTGGGCCACCTCCCCTGGTGGGAGCGGCTCTGGGCCGCGCTGGCTACCCATCCTTTCTGGCTGGCGCTCTGCTCGGTGGGTGTCGTGGTGCTGTTTGCCATGCTGGTCTGGCGTCTGATGCGCCTTATTTCGCGCCGCCGTCTGCTTGATGATGAAGATGAATAAGTCGCTTCTGCTGCGGGCAGGTGTGCTGATCGGCCTGCTGGGTGCGCTGCCGGGGCAGGCTGCGCCTGTCGCCGGTCCGCAGGTTTCACCGGTTGACTGGCTGCTGACCCAAGTGCGCATCGGCGAATCGACCAACAAGTATGAGCTGGTGCAGCAGTCGCTCTACCGGCTGGAGAAGATTGACCCGGAGAATCCCCAGGTGCTGGCGGCGCGTCTGCGACTGGCGCTGCATCAGGGCGATCTCACCACCGCACAGACCCTGCTGGATCAGCTCAACCGGCTGGCGCCCGATTCCGCAGCGGCGCGGGAATCTGCCGCCGGCCTGCGCATGATGTCGTCTGACGGACGGCAGCAACTGCAGCAGGCGCGGCTGCTTGCCACCTCAGGACGACTGGCGGAGGCGAAAAGCGCCTACGATGCCCTGTTTAACGGCGTCTTCCCCGATCCCAATATTGCCCTGGAGTACTGGCGGCTGGTGGCGCGCCTTCCCGGCCAGGAGGATCTGGCCTGGCAGCAGCTTCAGGTGCTGGAGCAGCGCTATCCTGGCAACGTCGGGGTCGGATTACAGATCGCCCGCATGGCCTTTGCGCGTCAGCAGCCGGAGCAGGCAATTACACAGCTGAAGCGGCTGGCGGAGCGCGGCGGCGGGCGTGAGGCCGCCGCCGACCTCTGGCTGCAGCAGATCACTGACCAGCCGGTCAGCGACAGCAGCGTGGCGCAGCTGAAGGCCTATCTGGCGGTATTTACCGACGGCGAGCCTCATCAGCAGGGTGTGGACGCGTTATCGAAGCAGCAGAGCCAGCTGGCCGATCCCGCCTATCGTGACCGGATGCAGGCGCTGGCGCGGGTCGATGCCGGTAACGATGACAGCGCCATGCGCGCCCTTGAACGGGCGCTGAAGAGCAATCCCGGGGATGCCGAACTGATGGGCGCAATGGGGCAGATTCAGGCCCGCGCGGGCCATCGTGAGGTGGCCATTCGCTGGCTGGAGCGCGCGATTCAGGCGGGTCAGCAGAGCACGCTGATAGGCAAATGGCAGTCGCTGCTGCAGACCAGTCGTTACTGGCTGGCGATTGAACAGGGTGATAAAGCGCTGGCGCAGCACGATATCGACGGGGCTGAAAAGGCCTACCGCGCGGCGCAAACCTATGACAGCAGCGACAGCTACGCCCTGATTGGTCTGGGTGATGTGGCGATGGCGCGCAACGATGCGCCCGGCGCTGAACGGTTCTGGCAAAAAGCGCGCCGGCTGGATGGCACCAATATCACCGCGGTGCGGCGGCTGGCAGGGCTTTACCGGACGGTGTCGCCCGCCCGCGAGATGGCGTTTATCGATACGCTGCCCGCCGACCAGCAGCGCGCTCTGGCCGACACGATTCGCACGCTGCGCAGCGACAGCCTGCGTGCGGAGGCCGATGCGCTGGCGCAGCAGGCGCGCTGGCCCCAGGCCACCGATCGCTATCGCCAGGCACTGGCGCTGACGCCGGATGACGTCTGGCTCAGCTACCGGCTGGCGGGTGCGCTGCGTAACAGCGGTCGTGCGCAGCAGGCGGAGGCGGTGATGCGCGGCGTGGCGCAGCAGCACCCGCAGGATAGCACCGCGCTCTACGCCGCCGCCCTCTGGTTCTCGGGCAACGATAACGCTGCTGAGGCCAGCGCCACGCTGCATCGTCTGCCGGAAGCACAATGGAGCAGCGATATGCGTCAGCTGGCTGACCGCCTGACGCAGGATCAGCGCTTTGCCGAGGCCGATGCCCTGCGCGAGGCGGGCGATGAGCCTGCCGCAATCGCGCTGCTTCGGCAGCAGCCGGATTCCAGCCGCCGCGATCTGACCCTGGCCGACTGGGCGCTGGCGCGGGGGGACGCGCAGCAGGCGCTGCAGGGGTATCAGCAGGTGCTGTCGCGCCAGGCGGACAACCGCGATGCGGCGCTGGGACGGATTGAGGGGCTGGTGGCGCTGCAGCGCAACGGCGAAGCCCGTCAGTCGCTGGAGACGCTGCCGCCGCAGCAGAGCTCGCTGAATGCGGATCGCCGCGCGGCGCTGGCGTGGCAGGCAGTCGGTGAAACCACGCGGGCCGCGGCGCTGTTGACCGATCTGAAACAGCGTGCCGCCTCGCTGCCCCCTTCGCAGGATAAAGCGCTGGTCTATCGTGACGCGGCACGGCTGGAAGGGGCGCGGCAGCAGCCTGAACAGGCACTGGCAGACTATCGTCAGGCGATGACGGCCAGCGGCATCGCGAGCCGTGGCAATATCAGCCGCGCAACCCGCAACGATCCCCAGGATGACTGGCTGAAGCGCAGCCTGCGCAGCGACACGGCCGATCTCTACCGTCAGCAGCAGACCACGCTCACGGTGCAGCAGGACTATTCACGCAACAGCGGCACCGGCGGCATCTCCGATTTTACGGCGCACACCACCATGCTGCAGGCGGAACATCCGTTTGCCGATGGCCGGGGCTTTTTCCGTCTTGATCGGGTCGATGTCTCCGCAGGCACCTTTACCACCCGGAACGGCAGCATCGACGCCCTGTTTGGCAGCTGCGACGATGCCAATTCTGGCGGCTGTAATCGTGACAACCGCCAGCGCGATAGCGGGACGGCGCTGGCCGCGGGCTGGCATAACGCGACCTGGTCCGCTGACCTCGGTACCACGCCGCTGGGTTTTGAAGTCACGAACTGGACCGGCGGCCTGAGCTGGAAAACCGATGTGAAACAGCTCGGCGTCACACTGACGGCCTCACGCAGGCCGATAGCCAGTTCGCTGCTCTCCTATGCCGGGACGCGCGATCCCGCAGCCAGCGGCGGCAAAAGCTGGGGCGGCGTGGTGGCCACCGGCGGCAGCATCGGGCTGAGTTACGATCAGGGCGGCGCGCATGGCGTCTGGGGCGACATCAGTGCGCATCAGATCACCGGCAAAAATGTCGCCGATAACAGCCGCGAGCGCCTGATGGGCGGCTATTACTATAAGCTCATCAACAGCGACAACCGCCGGGCGACCGTCGGGCTGAACAGCATGCTCTGGCACTATCAGAAGGATCTCAGCGATTACACTTTCGGCCAGGGCGGCTACTACAGCCCGCAGCAGTATCTCTCTTTTTCCGTGCCGGTCACCTGGCGGCAGCGGACAGAGAACTGGTCGTTTGATCTGGGCGGCTCTGTCTCCTGGTCCCATTCACAAACCCATGCCCAGCAGCGCTATCCGGTTAATCCGGGCTATACCCTTGCCAGTAACCCCTCTTCTGCCAGCAGTTCCGGCGGCGGTACCGGCTATACGCTGCAGGCAGTGATTGAGCGACGGCTGACGTCGAACTGGTTTATCGGTGCCGGTGTGGATATCCAGCAGGCGAAGGATTACACCCCGAGTCATGGTCTGCTTTATGTGCGCTATGCTGCCGGTGGCTGGGAAGGGGACCTGGATATGCCGCCGCAGCCGCTGACCCCTTACGCGGATTTTAAATAATCCTGACCGGGAAAAAGCCGGACTTTTCAGACGGTAAAAAAGTCAGTTTATGGGATATACTGGCTGGCATTGTACTGTCTGCTATCTGGGCTTTTTTCATCGTCAGGAGAGAAATTTTTGCGCGTAAGCCGGTCACTTACGATAAAGCAGATGGCGACGGTTTCGCTGGTTGCGGTTATCACCATCAGTATTTTTATCGTCATCCAACTGTTTCATTTTGTGCAGCAGCGCAGGATTGACTACGCCCAGCAGATGGAGAATATCGCCCACACCGTTCGTCAGCCGCTGTCGGAAGCGGTGCTGCGGGCCGATATCCCCCGGGCCGAACACATTCTTCACTCTCTGAAACCGGCCGGTATCCTGTCGCGCGCCGATGTGGTGCTGCCCAATGCGTTTCAGGCGCTGCATGCTGACTTTGAGACGGAAAAACCGGTGCCGCGTCTGGTGGCCCGCCTGTTTGAGCTGCCGGTGCAGATTACCCTGCCGCTCTACTCGATAGAAAATACCAGAATGCCAAAGCCGCTGGCCTATCTGGTGCTGCAGGCGAACTCAACGCGCGTCTACCAGTTTATCCTCAGCACGCTCTCGACCATGATCATCACCTATCTGCTGCTGGCGCTGATCCTGTCCGTGGCGATCAGCTGGTGCATCAACCGGCTGGTGGTGCATCCGCTGCGTCATCTCTCGCGCGAGCTGCAGGAGCTGCCGCCACAGGCGATTCTGACCCATAAACTCTCCCTGCCGCACAGCCATCATGATGACGAAATCGGCATGCTGGTGCGCAGCTACAACCGCAATCAGCAGGTGCTGGAGTCGATTCATGATGAGATGAGCCGGCTGACCACCCACTTCCCGGTCACCGACCTGCCCAACCGCACCCTGTTCCTGGCGCTGGTCGAACAGTTCATGTGCAATCCTGACCGGTCGCTGGGTCTGATGGTGATCCGCATTGAAACCCTGCAGGAAGCCAACGGCATACTCAGCGATGAGCAGCGCGACACGCTGATGCTGACGCTGGTGGAGAAGATCCGCCATACGCTGGATGACCACACCCTGCTGGCACAGACCGGCGTCAGCGATTTTGTCCTGCTGATGAAGCGCGCCAGTAATCCGTTCCGCGCCCTGCGTCTGGCGCGCAATCTGATGATTCGCCTTAATCAGCCGGTCAGCCTGCACCAGCTGCAGCTGCGCCCTAACGTCAGCATCGGTCTGGCGCTGCGCGACGATCAGCCGCTGAGCGCAAGTGAACTGCTGGACAGGGCGATCTCGGCGATGATGTCGGCCCGTCATCAGGGCAAAAATCAGATCCTCTTCTTTGACGCCGCGCTGACCGAGCGCGCACAGAAACGCCTGACCCAGGAGCATGACATTCTGCAGGGTCTGCACGATGAGCAGTTTGCTCTCTACCTGCAACCGCAGGTCGATATGCGCACCGGGGCACTGGCGGGCGCGGAAGCGCTGCTGCGTATGCGCCAGCCGGATGGCAGTTACGGCCTGACGGAAGAATTTATCGCCAGCGCCGAAGAGATAGGCGTGATTAGCGCAGTGGGACGCTGGGTGTTTGAAGAGGCGTGCCGCATTCTGGCTGGCTGGCAGCGGCAGGGTATGATGCTGCCGCTGAGCGTGAATATCTCTGCGGTACAGTTGCGCGATACGGGCGTGGTCTCCCATCTGCAGTCTCTGCTGACCCGTCACCGCATCGCCCCTGGCACTTTTGTGCTGGAAGTGACCGAAACGGCGCATCTGGATGATGCAGAACAGGCGATAGCGATGCTGCGACTGTTGCAGCAGGCCGGGGTGGCGGTGGCGCTGGATGATTTCGGCATGGGCTACTCCAATCTCAACTATCTGCATCAGCTGAAAGCGTTGCCGGTCAACAAGCTGAAGATGGATCGCAGCTTTGTGGCGGCGCTGCCGGATGACGACACCATGGTCTGCATCGTGGCGGCTATCGCCGAGATTATCCACCTTGAGGTGATTGCCGAGGGCGTGGAAACCGCGGAGCAGCGTGACTGGCTGCTGGCGCGCGGCATTCATATCGGACAGGGCTACCTCTACGCGGAAGCGCTGCCTCTGACCCGATTCAATCAGGCCTGGATAGAAAACTCCTCACTGCCGCAATAATTGCCTGATTCATTGATTTTGCGAGAATTTTAGTTACAAAACCCCTTGCTGAAGCGTTTCAGTTCAGAATTACGATCCTGACATTTCCTGGGGGTTTGTCGCCCTGTATTAATCACGTAAACACAGTGTTATTTTCGGGTTACTGTCAGGCGCCACCTCTGTTGCCCGCCAGTCACAATAACGAATCCGACAACATCACCTCACGGCGTTAGTGGACACCTGTTTATGAAAACCTCACTTTTTAAAAGCCTTTATTTCCAGGTGCTGATGGCGATTGGCATCGGCGTTTTGTTAGGCCATTTTTACCCGGAGCTGGGGACCCAGATGAAGCCGCTGGGCGATGGCTTTGTTAAGTTAATCAAGATGATTATCGCCCCGGTCATCTTCTGTACCGTGGTGACCGGCATCGCCGGTATGGAAAGCATGAAAGCCGTCGGGCGCACCGGCGCTGTCGCGCTGCTCTATTTTGAAATTGTCAGTACCATCGCGCTGATCATTGGTCTGATCGTGGTTAACGTGGTGCAGCCAGGCGCAGGAATGAACGTTGATCCCGCCACCCTGGATGCCAAAGCGGTGGCGGTCTATGCGCAGCAGGCGGAACAGCAGGGCATCGTCGCCTTCCTGCTGGATGTTATTCCTAACAGCGTGATTGGCGCCTTTGCCAGCGGCAACATCCTGCAGGTGCTGCTGTTTGCCATTCTGTTTGGTTTTGCCCTGCATCGTCTGGGTAACACCGGCACGCTGATCTTCAACGTGATTGAGAGCTTCTCGAAAGTCATTTTCGGCATCATCAACATGATCATGCGTCTGGCACCGATAGGGGCCTTCGGCGCGATGGCGTTCACGATCGGTAAATATGGCGTGGGGTCACTGGTGCAGCTCGGCCAGCTGATCGTCTGCTTCTATATCACCTGTGTGCTGTTTGTGGTGATTGTGCTGGGGCTGATTGCGCGTCTGTTTGCCGGATTCAGCATCTTTAAGTTCATCGCCTATATCAAAGAAGAGCTGCTGATTGTGCTGGGCACCTCCTCGTCCGAGTCGGCGCTGCCGCGCATGCTGGATAAGATGGAGAAGCTGGGCTGTAAGAAGTCTGTGGTCGGGCTGGTGATCCCCACCGGTTACTCCTTTAACCTCGACGGCACCTCGATTTATCTGACCATGGCGGCGGTGTTTATCGCCCAAGCGACCAATGCCCACATGGATATTTTCCATCAGATCACGCTGCTGGTGGTACTGCTGCTCTCCTCGAAGGGCGCGGCAGGGGTGACCGGCAGTGGATTCATCGTGCTGGCGGCGACGCTCTCGGCGGTCGGCCATCTGCCGGTGGCGGGTCTGGCGCTGATTCTGGGTATCGACCGCTTTATGTCCGAAGCGCGTGCGCTGACCAACCTGATCGGAAACGGTGTGGCGACCGTGGTGGTAGCGAAATGGGTCGACCAGCTGGATCACAAACAGCTCAATGACACGCTCGCCGGCCAGAATAAAGAGAATAAAGCGTCCGAATCTTCAGTTTAATCATTGAATTTCACTTAAATCCCCTCAAATGCCCGCTGTCGCTTGCCCTGACAGCGGGCATTTGCATAATAAACCCCACTTGTTTTTTTTGACGTTTTTCACTTCGTTGCGCGACATCCTGAACTTCCTGTGGTCAAACACGTTGTTGTTGGATAACAGCGCGATTCGGCGCCAGCCGATTCGTTAATAACAGCGGCACGTCGCGCCAGTGATAACGATATTTGAATTATTTGAGTAGGGGTTCACATGCAGGGCACCAGAATTCGGCTTTTGGTTGGTGGATTAGTGCTGGCAGCAAGCAGCTATGGTCTCCAGGCAGAAACGCTGCAACCGGATCCGGCCTGGCAGGAAGGCAAGCTGGATAACGGATTTAACTGGCAGTTACTGGCCACACCGCAACGCCCCAGTGACCGCATCGAACTGCGGCTGGTGGTCAACACCGGTTCACTGGTGGAGAGTGCGCAACAGACCGGCTTCAGCCATCTGCTGTCGCGTCTGGCCATGGTGCACAACACCGCGCTCGACACCCAGCAGCAGCGCGCGCTATGGCAGCAGGCGATGGATCCTCAGCGCCCCCTGCCGCCCGTCATCGCCTCTTATGATTCCACCCAATATAATCTGAGCCTGCCGAACAACCGTCCTGAGCTGCTGAAAGAAGCGCTGAACTGGCTGGCGGCCACGGCGGGCAATATGGCGATTACCGAACAGGTGGTGAGCACCGCGCTGACGGCCTCCGATCCGGTCGCCACCTGGCCGAAAGATACGCAGGATGTCTGGTGGCGCTACCGCCTCAAAGGCTCGGCGCTGCTGGCGCACGATCCTGCGGCGCAGCCACGCGCCCCGGTTGATTTAACCCAGCTCAACGACTTTTACCATCAGTGGTACACCCCGGATGCGATGACGCTCTACGTGGTCGGCAATGTCGACAGCCGCAACCTCTCTGAGCAGATCAACAAAACCTTCTCAGCACTGACCGGCAAACGCGAAACGCCTGCGCCACTGCCCACCCTCTCCCCGCTGCCGCACGAGCCAGTGAATCTGGTCAGCAGCAACATGACGCAGGATCGCCTCTCACTGGTGTGGGATACGCCGTGGCAGCCGATTCGTGACTCGCAGAATCTGCAGCGTTACTGGCAGGGCGATCTGGCCCGTGAAGCGCTGTTCTGGCACGTTCAGCGCGCGCTCAGTGACAGCAAAGCGCAGGGCATACAGGTGGGATTTGACTGCCGCGTGCTCTATCAGCGTGCGCAGTGCTCGATCAATCTGGATGGACGCAACGACAGTCTGGCGCAGAATATGAATCTGGTGGCTCGCGAGCTGGCTAATGTGCGCGATAAAGGCTTACCGCAGGAGGAGTTTGATGCGCTGATGGCGCAGAAGCTGCTGGAGCTGAATAAGCTGTTCACCACCTATGCCCGCACTGACACCGATGTGCTGATGAGCCAGCGGCTGCGCTCCCAGCAGAACGCGGTGGTCGATATTGCGCCTGAGCAGTATCAGAAGCTGCGGCAGGCCTTCCTGGCGGGTCTGACCCGCGAGCAGTTAAACCAGGAGCTGCGCCAGCAGCTGACCCAGGAACTGATGATGGTTCTGATCCAGCCGGAAGGCGAAGCGGAAACCAACGTGAAAAGCCTGCAAAACAGCTGGGACAAAGTGATGGCACCGTCAGCGGCACCGGCGGCCAGCAATGAAGCCACGCCGCCGGACAGCAACGTCAAAGACGTGCCGCCTGCGGCTTAAGATCAGGTCTTTGCCCTGAGCCACTCGGTCACTAACATCGGCCAGCTGGCGAGGGGCAAATCTGCCACACCGCGGATACCAAATCCGTGCCCGCCTTTCTGATAGAAATGCACCTCTGCCGGGACTTTATGCTCCCGCAACGCACTGAAAAACGCCATGCTGTGATTCACCGAAACGGCTTCGTCGTCGGCGGCGTGGATCAACAGCGTTGGCGGCACCAGCGGGTGAACCCGGGTTTCCAGGGAGTAGGCCTCAATCGTTTTCTGATCGGGCCAGGCACCCAGCAGGCGGGTTCGGGCGCCTTCATGGGCAATGCCATCACGCATGCTGATCAGCGGATAGACCAGGATCATTGCATCCGGGCGAGGTGAGAAGTTTTCTGCGCCATCCTGCACCGGATAGAGTTTTTCCGCGAAGCGTGTGCCCAGGCTGGCCGCGACGTGGCCACCCGCCGAAAAGCCCATCATCACAATGTACTTTCCATTCAGGCCGCGCTGCGCCCGTTCACGCAGCACACGCACGGCGCGCTGTGCATCGGCCAGCGGCGCATCGGGGCCTTCATGATGACCATCATAGGGCAGGCGGTAGGTCATGACCGCCAGGGTGTAGCCCATTGAGGTGAAGAAGGTCGCCAGGGCGCTGCCTTCACGGTCGATCATCACACGCTGATAACCTCCGCCTGGCGCGACCAGCAGGGTGATCCCGTTGGATTCGACCGGATGCCAGATCGCCATCTCCGGGCAACGTACACCGGTGGCGGCGCGATCGTAAGGCTCATACTCTTTTGCCATATCGACGATCTGCGGCTGTGCCCGCGAATCGCTGGCACCTGGCGCATCACCGTGTGGCCAGATATTAATGATTTCTGTGTGCATAAATAGGTCCTGATGCGGAGAATATTTTAGTTGTTTTGTTCATGGCCGGAGAGCACAGCGTCCTGCTGTTGTTGATTAAAAGATGGTCTTTTTTACGGCGAACGTCCATCCGAAAAGGGCCGAATCGGGCAGATTCGGACTATGCCTGGTGGCGCTCGGTTGGTTATAACTGGCTAATTTTATTCAATAAATTATAAGTCTGATTGAAGGGGATGGCCGGGTCGCCTGTGCGATTAACCACAATTTTTCAGCGTAAGGGAAATGAGCGGCATGGCTCGCTTTACTAGCCGCAATTTACCGGATATCACACTGCGGGCGCTTAAGAGGCGATAATGATTTTATCCCCGCCAGATCCGGGCCTGGAGGCAGGGGAGAAGTACCAGTCTCATTTGAGACTGTTTATGATTCATGGCGACAGGGCAGTTTCCGGTTGGTTGATACGGTTTAACATATCATCATCCGTTCCTACACAACGGTAAGATGCATGCCATGTCTGAACCCACACTCTCTGCCAGACAGACGTTTACGCGACTGTGGCCCACCATTTCACCCTTCAGGCTGGGCCTGGTAGTCGCCGGGATAGCCCTCATCGTCAACGCCGCCATAGACCCGTTTATGCTGACATTGCTGAAAAGCCTGCTGGACGATGTGATGGGCAGGCGGCATGCGGGGATGCTGCTGTGGATGCCGCTGGTGATTATCGGGCTGATCCTGATCCGCGGCGTCAGCGGCTATATCTCCGGTTACTGTATCTCCTGGGTCTCCGGTAAAGTGGTGATGAGCCTGCGCCGTCGCCTCTTCAGCCATATGATGGGGATGCCGGTGGCGTTCTTTGATCAGCAATCAACCGGCACGCTGCTCTCCCGCATCAGCTACGATTGCGAGCAGGTCGCCTCCGCCTCTTCCGGCTCGCTGGTCACGGTGGTGCGTGAAGGTGCCTCTATCCTTGGCCTGTTTGTCATGATGTTTTACTACAGCTGGCAGCTTTCCCTGATCCTGCTGGTGCTGGCGCCCGTGGTGTCGCTGGCGATCCGCATCGTCTCCCGGCGCTTTCGCCGTATCAGCAGGAACATGCAGGACATAATGGGGCAGGTCACCTCCCATGCTGAGCAGATGCTGAAAGGGCACAAAGAGGTGCTGATGTTCGGCGGTCAGCGGGTGGAGACAGAGCGGTTTGGGCAGGTCAGCAACAGGATGCGTCGCCAGGGGATGAAAATGGTGTCGGCCACCGCGTTGTCCGATCCGCTTATCCAGCTGATCGCCTCTTTCGCACTGGCTTTTGTGCTCTATGCGGCCAGTTTTCCGTCGGTAATGACGACGCTGACAGCGGGCACCCTCAGCGCGGTCTTTTCCGCCATGCTGATGCTGATGCGTCCGTTAAAGTCCCTGACCAGCGTCAATGCGCAGTTCCAGCGCGGCATGGCCGCCTGCCAGACACTGTTTGCGATTCTGGATACTGAGCAGGAAAAAGATGAGGGCACCCGCGTTATCGGACGCGCCGCCGGTCATATCGCGTTCCGCAACGTCAGCTTCACCTATCCCGGTTCGGAAACGCCGGCCCTGAACGCAATCAATATTGATATACCGGCAGGGAAAACGGTCGCCCTGGTAGGCCGTTCCGGCTCAGGTAAATCGACCCTCGCCAGCCTGCTCACGCGTTTTTACGATATCGACAGCGGCGAAATTTTGCTGGATGGGCACGATCTGCGTGACTACACCCTGGCCTCGCTGCGCGAGCAGATGGCGCTGGTCTCTCAGCATGTTCATCTGTTCAATGACACCATCGCCAACAATATCGCCTATGCCCGTCGTGATCTCTTCAGCCGCGCCGCGGTCGAACAGGCGGCGCAGATGGCTCATGCCATGGAATTCATCAATAAGATGGAGAACGGGCTGGATACGATGATTGGGGAGAATGGGGTGCTGCTGTCGGGTGGACAGCGCCAGCGCATTGCCATTGCCCGCGCCCTGTTGCGCGACAGTCCCGTTCTGATCCTCGACGAAGCGACCTCGGCCCTCGATACCGGCTCAGAAAGGGCGATTCAGTCTGCGCTGGAGACGCTGCAGCAGAACCGCACCACGCTGATTATTGCGCACCGGCTCTCAACCATTGAGAAAGCCGATGAGATCCTGCTCATCGAAGAGGGCCGGATCGTTGAGCGCGGCTCGCATCAGCAGCTGCTGCAGCAGAACGGCGCTTATGCCCGGCTTTATCAGATGCAGTTCAGTCAGGCATCGCCTCTGCCGGAATAATCGCGCCACGATGCTGAATCACCGTGCTGGCGATCAGATGCCCGCGCTGTGCGGCGGCTTCAGCCGATGCGCCGGTCAGGCGGCGCGCCAGATATCCGGCGCTGAACGAATCGCCCGCGGCCGTCGTATCCACCACCTTCTCCTTCGCCAGCCGGACCGCAGGCACCTCAATCAGCGGCGCATCACCCGTGGCGACCAGGCAGGCCTCCGCACCCCGTTTAATCACAATTTCGCTGGCGCCTGCTTCGCGGGTTCGCGCGATAACCTCCTCCAGCGGCTGCTTGCCCCACAGCAGATGTTCATCATCCAGGGTGAGAAAGGCGATGTCCGTACAGCTGAGCATGGCGCGATACGCGCTCTGCGCACTGGCCCGATCGGCCCATAAACGCGGGCGATAGTTATTATCGAAAATCACCCTGCCGCCCTCTGCCCGGCAGCGGGACAGAAGCTGCATCAGTTTCTCCCGGCTGGCAGCGGGCAGAATCGCCAGACTGATGCCGCTGAGGTAAAGATAGTCATAGTGCGCCAGCTGGTCGGCGATCGCCTCTGACTGCGGGCTGTCGAGCCAGTAGCGGGCCGCAGCGTCGCTGCGCCAGTACCAGAAGGTGCGCTCGCCCTCCGCATCGGTTTCAATCACATACAGGCCTGGCATTTTATTATCGAGACGCTGAATCAGGCCGGTGTTGACCTTCTCCTGCTGCCAGGCGGTTATCATCTGATCGCTGAACGAATCCGTTCCCAGCGCCGTGACGTAATCGACCCGTAACTGCTGCTCATCCACCTGGCGGGCGAGATAAACCGCCGTGTTCAGCGTATCGCCGCCAAAACCCCGTTTGATGTTCTCACCCTTTTCCGACAGCTCAATCATGCATTCGCCGATAATGGCAATTTTCTTCTGCGTCATGGTTTGCAACCCGTAGTGGTAGAGTGCTCAGTCTCGCGTCTGGTATGGCAGTCGTCAACGCTTTTAAAACGCTGTTTTGATTTAGCTTAAGGTGCAGGAGAGGGCTAATCTGGCGGATAAGAGGCGCTAATTTCGGCTTTTTTTACCGATTATGCGGGCGACGCAGCTGATAGACTTTCCCTTTTTGTGGCCGGGTCGTTCATCTCTTTACCACAGACACTCACGATAATCGCAGCTGCGTCACCCGTTTTGGGGACATATTATCAACCAGGAAAATACCATGGTGATGGAGAGTATTAGTCAATGGCTGCCGTCTTCAATTGACCCTGATTATCAAACGGAAACCCCGCTTTTCTGGCAACAGTGCCAGCGGCGCTATCGGTTCCAGCCTATCTATCGGGTAACCGGTCGGTTACTCGCCATTGAACTGCTGACCGCCGTTTCTCATCCTGCCCAGCCGGAACGGAATCTGTCACCCGAGGCCTGGTTTGCCGGGCTCGATATCGCCCAGCGCCTTAATGTGATCTATGAGCAGCTGGAACTGCTGACGCAGTGGTCCGCCTTCTTTGAGCGCAACGGTGTGGTCGCGTCGGTCAACATCGATGGCCCCTCGCTGCTCTCCATTCAGCACCGGCCCGCCATTCGTCGCCTGATCGCCCGCCTGCCCTGGATCCGCTTTGAGCTGACAGAGCATCATGCGCTGCCGCAGGCGGAGAGAGTCGCTAAGATCCCGGAACTGGGCCCGCTGTGGCTGGATGATTTTGGCTCTGGCATGGCCAATTTCTCCGCGCTGACCGAACTGAAATATGACTACATCAAGCTGTCGCGCGACCTGTTTATTCTGCTGGGCAGTTCTGATGAAGGGCGCAGCCTCTTTTCGATGCTGCTGGCGCTCATCAATCGCTACTGTAACGGTGTGATTGTCGAGGGCGTGGAAACGGAAGAGCAGTGGCAGCAGGTCAGGCATTCCCCGGCCATCGCGGCTCAGGGCTACTACTTTTCGCGGCCTGTCCCATTTTCTGAACTGAATCATCTGACTCTCCAGCTTCCCTGATGCCGTTGCCCGCCGTCTCGACTATCTTTAACGCAGGCCGTGAAAGAGCAAGGAGAAAGCGACATGTCGCGTACCGGGAAAATCGTCAGTTGGGTTGCAGGCATTCTGGTGTTGTTGATTGTGGTGATTATTGTGGTGATCGCGACATTTGACTGGAACCGCCTGAAGCCCACCATCAATCAGAAAGTCTCAACCGAACTCAATCGTCCTTTTGCCATCCGCGGGGATCTGGGGATCGACTGGGTGCGCCATCGCGACGAGTCGGGCTGGCGGCGCTGGGTGCCGTGGCCGCAGATACACGCCGAAGATATCATGCTGGGTAACCCGCCCGGCATTCCTGATGTCACCATGGTCCATCTGCAACGGGCCGACGCGACGCTGGCACCGCTGTCGCTGCTGCACAAAGAGCTTTTCATCCCGTGGATTAAGCTGCAGCGACCCGATGCGCGCCTGATTCAGACGGCGGATAAAAAGAATAACTGGACGTTCGATCTCGCCGGTAGTGACAAGGATGACAAGGACAGCGCGCCCTCGGCCTGGTCCTTCCGGCTGGATAATATCCTGTTTGATCAGGGGCAAATCCGCTATCGCGATGCGGTTAACCGCGCAGATGTCACGGTACAGGTGAATCCGCTGGGCAAACCGGTGCCCTATGCGCAGATTGCCGGTGGTGACGATCAGCAGAAGGGCGCGGGAGACTTCGTCTTTGGCTGGCAGGCCAGTGGCACCTACAACAATGAAAAGCTCAGCGGTGAAGGCAGGATTGGCGGCATGCTCTCGCTGCGCAGCCAGAACACCCCTTTCCCGGTGCAGGCCGATGTGCGAAACGGCACCACGCGGGTTCAGGTAACCGGGGGCGTGCAGGACCCGATGAACCTGGGCGGACTGAATGTGCGTCTGCGCTTCTCCGGCGATACGCTGGCGAACCTCTATGGCCTGACCGGCGTTCTGCTGCCTGATACCCCGCCTTATGAAACGGACGGCCATCTGATCGCGAAATTCAGCGGGGAAAAGGGCGCGGTCTACCGCTATGAGAAATTTAACGGTCATATCGGCGACAGCGATATTCATGGCTCGCTGATCTACACGCAGGGCAAACCGCGTCCCACCCTCACCGGGGAACTCACCTCTGAGCAACTGCGCATGGCCGATCTGGGGCCGCTGATTGGTGTGAACTCCGGCAAAGGGAGTGAGAAGACCGCCCAGGCCAAAGCCCGGCGCGGTGAGAAATCGAATCAGCCTGCTGACCGTGTACTGCCGCACGACAGGTTTGAAACCAAAAGCTGGGATGTGATGGATGCCGACGTGAAGTTCAGCGGCAAACGTATCGAACACAGCAACTCACTGCCGCTGAGCGATCTCTATACCCACTTACAGCTCAAAAACGGCGATCTGCTGCTGGACCCGCTGCGCTTTGGTATCGCGGGCGGCAATCTTAATAGCACTATCCGGCTGGAGGGCGATCGCTCACCGATGCGTGGCCGGGTTGACCTGCATGCACGCAAGCTGCGTTTGCGTCAGCTTTTCCCGGATGTGCAGGCGATGAAGAACAGCCTGGGTCAGCTCAACGGTGATGCCAGCTTTACCGGCACCGGCAACTCGGTCGCCGACCTGCTGGCGACCAGCAACGGTCAGCTGAAGCTGCTGATGAATGACGGGCTGATCAGCCGCAATCTGATGGAGATCGCCGGACTTAACGTGGGTAACTACGTAGTCGGCAAACTCTTTGGCGACGATCAGGTGCGCATCAACTGTGCGGCCACCGATATCAGACTGCAGAATGGTCTGGCGACGCCGAACCTGTTTGTGTTTGATACCGAGAACGCGATTATCAATGTGTCAGGGAACGCCAACTTCGCCAGTGAGCGACTGGACCTGTCGATCAATCCGGAGAGTAAAGGTGTGCGCATCGTCACGCTGCGCTCCCCGCTCTACGTGCGCGGCACCTTTAAGAATCCGGATGCGGGCGTGAAAGCGGGGCCACTGCTGGCCCGTGGGGCCGCTGCCGTGGCGCTGGGTGCGGTCGTGGGACCGGCAGCGGCGCTGCTGGCACTGATCTCCCCCAGCGACAACGAAGACAACCAGTGCAGCAACGTTCTGCAGCAGATGAAGCAGAAGAAGTAACTAGTTGCGGTAGAGCACTTTGATAATGTGATAACCAAAGCCGGTCTTTACCGGCCCGTAAGGCGTCAGCAGCGGGCAGGTAAAGACCGCTTTATCAAAGGCCGGTACCATCTGTCCCTGCCGAAACTCGCCCAGATCGCCCCCCTTACGGCCGGAAGGACAGGTCGAATGCTTCTTCGCCAGCTGCTGGAAATTGCCGCCCTTCGCCAGTTTCGCCAGAATCTCTTTTGCCAGCGCTTCCTCTTTGACCAGGATGTGTAAAGCCGCCGCGGTTTTCGCCATGTTGGTATCTCGGTTGTGTATAATTGCCGCCCAGTATAAACCCCTTTCTTTTGATTCAATCAGGCGATTTCTTATATGCGTTTAAACCCCAGCCAACAACGTGCCGTCGAATTTGTTACCGGTCCCTGTCTGGTACTGGCGGGCGCGGGATCGGGCAAAACCCGCGTAATTACCAATAAAATCGCCCATCTGATTCGTGAGTGCGGCTATCAGGCGCGACACATCGCTGCGGTGACCTTCACCAATAAAGCCTCGCGCGAAATGAAAGAGCGTGTGGCGCAGACGCTGGGTCGCAAAGAGGCGCGCGGGCTGCTGATCTCCACCTTCCACACGCTGGGCCTGGAGATCATCAAGCGTGAAACGGCGGCGCTGGGCATGAAGTCCAACTTCTCGCTGTTCGACGATCAGGATCAGCTCGCCCTGCTGAAAGAGCTGACCAGAGAGTGGCTGGAGGAGGATAAGACGCTGTTGCAGCAGCTCATCTCCACCATCTCAAACTGGAAAAATGACCTGATCGATCCGCAGGGCGCGGCCGCGCAGGCGCGTTCACAGCAGGAGAATATTTTTGCCCACTGCTATGGCCTCTACAGTCAGCATCTCAAATCGTGCAACGTCCTCGATTTTGACGATTTGATCCTGCTGCCGACGCTGCTGCTGCAGCGTAATCAGGAGGTGCGTGAACGCTGGCAGCAGCGTATCCGCTATCTGCTGGTGGATGAGTACCAGGATACCAACACCAGCCAGTATGAGCTGGTTAAACTGCTGGTTGGCGCGCGGGCGCGCTTCACGGTGGTGGGTGATGATGACCAGTCGATCTACTCCTGGCGCGGCGCGCGGCCTCAGAATCTGGTGCTGCTGAGTCAGGATTTTCCGGCGCTGGAGGTGGTGAAGCTGGAGCAGAACTACCGCTCCTCGCAGCGCATCCTGAAAGCGGCGAACATCCTAATTGCCAATAATCCGCACGTCTTTGAAAAGCGGCTCTTCTCCGAACTGGGGCAGGGCAGCGAACTCAAAGTGGTGACCGCCAACAGCGAAGAGCATGAAGCGGAGCGGGTCACCGGCGAACTGATTGCGCATCACTTTATCAACAAAACGCAGTACAAAGATTACGCGATTCTCTACCGTGGTAACCATCAGTCACGCACCTTTGAAAAGTTTCTGATGCAGAACCGCATTCCCTATCGCATCTCTGGCGGCACCTCGTTCTTCTCACGGCCGGAGATTAAAGACCTGCTCGCCTATCTGCGCGTGCTGACTAACCCTGAGGATGACAGCGCGTTCCTGCGCATCGTCAACACACCGCGTCGCGAGATTGGTCCGGCGACGCTGCAGAAGCTCGGTGAATGGGCGAATCTGCGCAGCAAGAGCCTGTTTCATGCCAGTTTTGATGTCGGGCTGGGTCAGACGCTCAGCGGACGTGGCCTGGAGCATCTGCAGCGCTTTACTCACTGGCTGAATGAGATCATCCAGCTGACCGAACGCGAGCCGGTCAACGCGGTCCGCGATCTGATTCGCGGCATCGATTACGAAAGCTGGCTGTTCGAAACCTCCGGCAGTCCGAAAGCCGCAGAAATGCGGATGAAGAACGTCAACACGCTGTTTCAGTGGATGACCGAAATGCTGGAGGGCAGCGATATCGACGAGCCGATGACGCTGGCCCAGGTGGTCACGCGCTTTACCCTGCGCGACATGATGGAGCGCGGTGAAAGTGATGAAGAGCTGGATCAGGTGCAGCTGATGACGCTGCACGCCTCCAAAGGGCTGGAGTTCCCCTATGTGTTCCTGGTGGGCATGGAAGAGGGGCTGTTGCCGCATCAGAGCAGCATCGATGAGAACAATATCGAAGAGGAGCGTCGTCTGGCCTACGTCGGCATCACGCGGGCACAGAAAGAGCTGACCTTTACCCTCTGCCGTGAACGGCGGCAATATGGCGAGCTGGTGCGACCGGAACCGAGCCGTTTTCTGCTGGAGCTGCCGCAGGACGATCTGCAGTGGGAGACGGAACGCAAAGTGGTCAGTGCCGAGGAGCGGATGAAAACCGGGCAGAGCCGGGTTGCCGGTCTGCGGGCGATGCTGGATAAAGCCAGAAAAGGGTAAGCGCGTCGGGCGGAGAGGCGAAGGCGATTCGCCTCAGACGCAGGTATTACGACAGGGTTAACAACCAGTGGACATAGGACTGATAGTGGCTCTCCTGCTCCAGCAGCTCGCTGCGCAGTGGATGCGCTTCCAGCCAGCCAGCGGGCAGGGTCAGATGCAGGGCATCATCGTCCGCCTGGAGTCGTACCGCTGGCAGGGTGTCATCGCGGCGGCGGGTTGAGAAAATAATCGCCAGCCGCAGCAGACGGCACATCCGTTCCGCCAGACGCGGCGGCAGGGCGTTTTGCTGGGTCAGCAGCGCCAGATCGATGCTGCCGCTCTGGTTTTGCAGCAGGCAGGCCAGCAGCTTCTTCTGCGCCGGGGTGAAGCCAGGCAGGTCCAGATGACGCACCAGGTAAGCCGCATGCTGTGGCGCATGCCGGAAGTCGACGCTGAGGCCGATTTCGTGGATCGCACAGGCGCTGAGCAGCAGCTCACGACAGCGCTGATCCAGCTTCCACGAGGTGGAAACCTGACGGAAGAAGCTCTCCGCCAGCTGACGCACACGATCCGCCTGTTCAACATCAATGCTGAACCGGCGCTGGACGTTGTGAAGTGTGCGGGTGCGGATATCGCGGTCAACGGGCAGATGCAGCATGCCGTAGACCAGCCCTTCACGCAGCGCGCCGCCCGCCAGGGTCATGCTATCGATACTGAGCGTCTGGAAAATGGCGATCAGGATCGACAGACCGCTGGGAAACACCAGCGCCCGTTCCAGTGTCAGCCCTTCGATTTCAAGCTCTTCCAGTTTGCCGCACTGGATTGCGCGCTGTTTAAGCTGCTGCAGCTTGCTCAGCGTGATGCGCTCATCCATGCCCTGCGCCACCATAATCTCCTGCAGCGCCTGTACCGTGCCGGACGCACCGACACAGGCCTGCCAGCCCTGCTGACGCAGCTGCGCGGCGACAGGCTGGATCATCTCACGGGCAGCCTGCTCCGCCTGGTCAAAATTCTCTTTTGCCAGATGACGATCGCTGAAGAAGCGCTCCAGCCAGGTGACACAGCCCATCGACAGACTGAACAACACCGACGCGTGCGAACCATCGCCGGTTGCCAGCTCGGTACTGCCGCCACCGATATCCACCACCAGACGCTGGTCGGAGCCGCCCGTGGTGTGAGCCACGCCCTGATAAATCAGGCGCGCCTCTTCTTCACCGCTGATGACGTTGATGGTGCAGCCAAGAATCTGCTGGGCGGTATCGAGGAAGGTCTGCGCATTCGCGGCCAGACGCAGCGTGGCGGTCGCCACCACGCGAATCTGATCGGGGGGAATATCCTGCAGTTGCTCAGAGAAGAGCCGGAGGCATTGCCAGCCACGCGCCATGGCTTCGGCTGACAACTGATTACTGGCATCCAGACCGGCGGCAAGGCGAACCTTGCGCTTGATTTTTGCCACGGTCTGGATACTGCCAGAGACCTCGCGCACCACCAACATATGAAAGCTGTTAGACCCTAAATCAATCGCTGCATAAAGTGACGACGCGCTGAGCATGGTGGCCTAACCTGAACGTTTACGGTTGTTGTTGCGTGGCGCACCGCGACGATTAGCGTTATTGCCTCCACGGCGTGGGCCATTGCCGGAACGGCTGCGCTGCAGACGCTTAGGCGGCGGTAAATCGGTTAACAGGGCTTCGCTGCTGTACTTGCTGACCGGGATGCTGTGGCCAATGTACTCTTCAATCGATGGCAGATTCAGCGCGTACTCTTCACAGGCCAGGCTGATAGAGTGTCCGCTGGCACCTGCACGACCGGTACGGCCAATGCGGTGAACGTAATCTTCACAGTCATCAGGCAGATCGTAGTTAAAGACGTGGGTGACCGCCGGGATGTGCAGACCACGGGCAGCAACATCAGTCGCGACCAGAATATCCACGTCCCCTTTGGTGAAGTCATCAAGAATGCGCAGGCGCTTCTTCTGTGCCACATCGCCGGTCAGCAGGCCAACGCGGTGACCATCAGCGGCCAGGTGGCCCCAGATATCTTCACAGCGGTGCTTGGTGTTTGCGAAGACAATGGCGCGATCCGGCCACTCTTCTTCCAGCAGGGTCTGCAGCAGGCGCATTTTCTCTTCGTTAGACGGATAGAAAAGCTCTTCCTGAATGCGATGGCCGGTTTTCTGCTCCGGTTCCACTTCCACATATTCCGCGCTGTTCATGTGCTCGAACGCCAGTTCACGAACGCGATAAGAGAGCGTTGCCGAGAAGAGCATGCTCAGGCGCTGCGTGGCAGGCGGCATACGGCGGAACAGCCAGCGAATATCTTTAATAAAGCCGAGATCGAACATGCGATCGGCTTCGTCCAGCACCATGACCTGGATGGCACCGAGGTTAACGTGATTCTGCTTCGCGTAGTCGATCAGGCGACCGGTGGTGGCCACCAGAATATCTACGCCCTGCTCCAGCACTTTCAGCTGTTTATCATAACCGTCTCCGCCATAGGCGAGACCCAGTTTCAGGCCGGTTGAGGCGGTAAGGGGTTCGGCATCTGCATGAATCTGCACAGCAAGTTCACGCGTTGGCGCAAGAATAAGTGCCCGTGGCTGATTAACCTGACGACCTTCCGCCGCAGGATAAGAGAGAAGATGATGAAACGTTGACGTCAGAAACGCCATCGTTTTGCCGGTACCGGTTTGCGCCTGGCCTGCAACATCACGCCCTGAAAGCGTAAAAGGCAGAGCTAACGCCTGAATCGGCGTGCAGTATTGAAAGCCTTTACTATCAAGGGCTTCAACCACTTTAGGGTGCAGGGCGAAGTCGGAAAACTTCTGTTCAGTTAAGTGTGTTTTGCTCATAGTGTGGTAGAATATCAGCTTACTATCGCTTTACGAAAGCGTATCCGATGAAATAAAGTCAACCAACATTGGTATATATTACGCCAATTCGCCAGGCATAATCTTGTGGAGTAAAACATGAGCAGCGATAAAATCGTTCATCTGACTGATGACAGTTTCGACACCGACGTGCTGAAAGCCGACGGCGTTACACTGGTAGATTTCTGGGCTGAATGGTGTGGTCCTTGCAAAATGATCGCGCCAATCCTTGATGAAGTTGCAGAAGAGTATGATGGCAAGCTGACCATCGCTAAGCTGAATATTGACGATAACCCAGGCACGGCACCGAAGTATGGCATTCGTGGTATCCCGACGCTGCTGCTGTTCAAAAATGGCGAAGTCGCCGCGACCAAAGTGGGCGCGCTGTCTAAAGGCCAGCTGAAAGAGTTCCTGAACGCCAACCTGGCTTAATGCAGGACTGAATGTCTGGCAGTGGTGAATTTATCTCCTGCTGCTGGACGTTCGCTTTCAGGCGTGCTAATTTACTCACACTGCATTACGAACTTACCTTGTAGTTAGCATCTAAAGTTTTCCCTTGTTGAACCCATTCGCCCTGTACCTTATAAAGATAGAACGGTTCAGCAATCTTACGGTTAGCTCCAACTCTGGCATTACATTCGGACATCTCCCTGCATACCGATCGCCATTCCATTCGATGATCGTCGGGAAGAGCCGAAAAGAGCCATTAACGGCATGGATTAGTTGCCATACCATTCACGACAAACATTCCGAGTATTACCCCGAGTTTAAGAACCCATCACTATGAATCTTACCGAATTAAAGAATACGCCGGTTGCTGAGCTGATTACTCTCGGCGAAAATATGGGGCTGGAAAATCAGGCTCGCATGCGCAAGCAGGACATTATCTTTTCAATCCTGAAGCAGCACGCGAAGAGCGGCGAAGACATCTTCGGTGATGGCGTGCTGGAGATTCTTCAGGATGGATTTGGATTCCTCCGTTCCGGAGACAGCTCCTACCTCGCCGGCCCTGATGATATCTACGTTTCCCCCAGCCAAATCCGCCGCTTCAACCTCCGCACTGGTGACACCATCTCTGGCAAAATCCGTCCACCGAAAGAAGGTGAACGCTATTTTGCGCTGCTCAAAGTTAACGAAGTTAACTACGACAAGCCGGAAAACGCGCGTAATAAGATTCTGTTCGAAAACCTCACGCCGCTGCACGCCAACAAGCGTCTGCGTATGGAACGGGGTAATGGTTCAACGGAAGATTTAACGGCCCGCGTTCTGGACCTGGCGTCACCGATCGGTCGTGGTCAGCGTGGTCTGATTGTTGCACCGCCAAAAGCCGGTAAAACCATGCTGCTGCAGAACATCGCGCAGAGCCTGGCGTACAACTACCCGGACTGCGTGCTGATGGTCCTGCTGATCGATGAGCGTCCGGAAGAAGTGACCGAGATGCAGCGTCTGGTCAAAGGTGAAGTCATTGCCTCAACCTTCGATGAGCCGGCGTCACGCCACGTTCAGGTTGCGGAAATGGTCATCGAGAAAGCCAAGCGCCTGGTTGAGCATAAGAAAGATGTCATCATCCTGCTCGACTCCATCACCCGTCTGGCGCGTGCTTATAACACCGTGGTGCCGGCGTCAGGTAAAGTCCTGACCGGTGGTGTGGATGCCAACGCCCTGCATCGTCCAAAGCGTTTCTTTGGTGCTGCACGTAACGTGGAAGAGGGCGGCAGCCTGACCATCATCGCCACCGCGCTGGTTGATACCGGTTCGAAGATGGACGAAGTGATTTACGAAGAGTTCAAGGGTACCGGTAACATGGAACTGCATCTCGCCCGTAAAATCGCTGAAAAACGTGTCTTCCCGGCGATCGACTACAACCGCTCCGGTACACGTAAAGAAGAGCTGCTTACCTCTCAGGAAGAGCTGCAGAAGATGTGGATCCTGCGTAAGATCATTCACCCGATGGGCGAAATCGACGCAATGGAGTTCCTCATCAACAAACTGGCGATGACGAAAACCAACGATGAATTCTTCGACATGATGAAGCGTTCATAATCTGATACGGCCAGGCCGGACCACTGATTCGGCTTTTTTAATCCAGATTCGCAGAAAATCGCCCTTACGCCACGTCCCGACGTGGCGTTTTTCATTTGTGAGCTATAGGATTGAACACTGGCAGGAGCATTTATAATGACTGTGGTAGTGATGGCGAATTTTTGACCGTTCGTCTGTCTCTTGATGCAGAATTCGGAATCCGACACAGCGATAAACGCGCTTTTTCGCGTATTGTTGTGCGGGATGTTAGCTGAGAGCGTTTAACGTGAATTTACTCACTATGAGTACTGAGCTTGGTTTAATTTTTCTCTTTTCACTGGCTTTCCTCTTTTTTGCTCGAAAAGCAGCTAAAAAAATTGGTTTAGTTGATAAGCCTAACTCACGTAAACGCCATCATGGCGCGATTCCGTTGGTGGGCGGCATTTCCGTGTTCGCAGGGATCTGCTTCACGTTCGCGATTACCAACTACTATCTGCCACACGCGCTGCTCTATCTGGGCTGTGCCGGTGTGCTGGTGCTGGTCGGGGCGCTCGACGATCGCTTTGATATCAGCGTTAAAATCCGCGCGGTGGTTCAGGCGCTGGTCGCTGTCGTCATGATGGTGGGGGCAAAACTCTATCTGCTGAGTCTGGGCTTTATCGTCGGTCCGTTCGAGCTGATCGTGGGCCCCTTTGGCTATGTGCTGACGCTGTTCGCCGTCTGGGCCGCGATTAACGCCTTTAATATGGTGGATGGCATCGACGGTCTGCTGGGCGGCCTCTCCTCAGTGACCTTTGCCGCTATGGGCATCATCCTCTATTTCGACGGCCAGACCAGCCTGGCGATGTGGTGCTTTGCGATGATCGCCGCCACGCTGCCCTATATTCTGCTCAACCTGGGCTTTCTTGGCCGCCGCTTTAAAGTCTTTATGGGTGACGCCGGCAGCACCATGATCGGCTTCACCATCATCTGGATTCTGCTGGAAACCACCCAGGGTCTGAGTCACCCCATCACGCCGGTGACCGCCCTCTGGCTCATCGCCATTCCCCTGATGGATATGGTGGCGATCATGTATCGCCGTCTGCGCAAAGGCATGAGCCCGTTCTCGGCTGACCGTCAGCACATCCACCATCTGATTATGCGCGCCGGCTTCAGCTCGCGTCAGGCCTTTGTGCTGATTACCGTGGCGGCCGCGATTCTCGCCGGTATCGGGGTGCTGGGTGAGTATCTGGCGTTTATCCCTGAGTGGGTGATGCTGCTGCTTTTCCTGGGCGCGTTCATGGTTTATGGCTACTGCCTGAAACATGCATGGCGCGTGGCGCGGCGTATCCGTCGCATCAAGCGCCGTCTGAGCCATCATCGCGAAGCAAAAAATAAATGAACCCGATGCTGATTAAAGGATATCTCTGCCATGCCTTCTGACGTTGTGGACAACGAACTGGATCTTCGCGGCTTAGGCTGCCGGTTATGGCGTGGCAAGCGCTGGATTGTGGGGCTGGCCCTGCTGTTTGCCCTGGTCGCCTGGCTGGCGACGCTGCTGCTGAAACAGGTCTGGAGCACCACGGCGATCACCGATCGTCCGACGGTAAATATGCTGGGCTCCTACTATGCACAGCAGCAGTTTCTGACCAACCTGGATGTGCGGAACAACGCGTTAACCCTGGCGGCGCCCTCGCCAACGGTGATGGATGAGGTCTATCAGGAGTTCGTCATGCAGCTCGCCTCGTGGGATACGCGTCGCGAGTTCTGGCAGCAAACCGACTACTACAAGAGTCGTAAAACCGGCAACGCGCACAACGATGCCGCGCTACTTGACGACATGATCGGCAACATTCTCTTCACCCCGGCGGACGCGGCACATAACCTGCCGGACAACGTCAGACTCAAAGCGGAAACCGCAGGCGACGCCAACAACCTGCTGCGTCAGTATATTGCCTACGCCAGCGAGCGTGCCGCACGTCATCTGAACGATGAGTTAAAAGGGGCCTGGCAGGCGCGCACCGATCAGTTGCAGGCGCAGGTAAAACGTCAGGAAGATGTGGCGAACGCCGTGTTCCAGCGCCAGCAGCACCGTCTGGAGCAGGCGCTGAAGATCGCCAGTCAGCAGGGTATCAACGAGAAACAGACGCGCGAAGCGGGTGAAAATCTGGCGGACAGCGATCTCTTCCTGCTGGGCCAGCCCGTGCTGCAGGGACAGCTTGAAACCCTGCGTGCCACCGGTCCCAGCTTCGATATCAGCTATGATCAAAACAGAGCTATGCTGGCCACGCTGCAGACCGGACCCAAACTGAACAGCCAGTTCCAGACTTACCGTTATCTGCGTACGCCGGAAGAGCCGGTATCACGTGACAGCCCGCGACGTCTGTTCATGATGATTATGTGGGGTGCCGTTGGGGCATTAACCGGCGCGGGTGTGGCGCTGGCACGTCGTCCGCGTCTGATGTCAGACACGCATGATTGAGAGAAACAGTGTGAAAGTTCTGACCGTATTTGGTACTCGCCCCGAAGCGATAAAAATGGCCCCGCTGGTTCAGGCGCTGGCGCAGGATCCCGCGTTTGAATCACGGCTGTGCGTTACCGCCCAGCATCGCGAAATGCTCGATCAGGTGCTGCGTCTGTTCAGACTGCAGCCGGACTACGATCTCAACATCATGCGGCCTGAGCAGGGGCTGACGGAGATCACCTGTCGCATCCTGGAGGGCATGAAAACCGTTCTGCTCGACTTCCGGCCCGACATCGTGCTGGTGCACGGCGACACGACCACCACGCTGGCGGCGAGTCTGGCCGCCTTTTATCATCAGATTCCGGTTGGCCATGTGGAAGCCGGGCTGCGCACCGGCGATCTCGCGTCGCCGTGGCCGGAAGAGGGCAACCGTAAGCTGACCGGCCATCTCGCCCGCCTGCATTTCACCCCGACCTCGCGCTCGCGACAGAATCTGCTGCAGGAAAATCTCGCCGACTCACGCATTATCGTGACCGGCAATACGGTTATTGACGCGCTGCTGTGGGTACGTGATCGGGTGCTGGATGACACCAATCTGAATGCGCAGCTGGCCGCGCGCTATCCGTTTCTCAATCCGGAGAAGAAACTGGTGCTGGTCACCGGTCATCGTCGTGAAAGCTTTGGCGGCGGGTTTGAACGGATCTGCAGCGCGCTGGCGCAGATTGCCCGCCAGCATCCGGAAGCGCAGATTGTCTATCCGGTGCACCTCAATCCCAATGTCAGCGAACCGGTTAACCGGATACTCAGCGGCATTGAAAATATCATTCTGATTGAACCGCAGGAGTATCTGCCTTTTGTCTGGCTGATGAACCGCGCCTGGTTAATCCTCACCGACTCCGGCGGTATCCAGGAAGAGGCGCCGTCGCTGGGTAAACCGGTGCTGGTGATGCGCGACACCACCGAGCGGCCGGAAGCGGTCGATGCCGGCACCGTGAAACTGGTAGGAACCGATGTCGCCACTATCGTGGCCAGCGTGAGCGAACTGCTGAGCGACGATGAGGCCTGGCAGGCGATGAGCCATGCCCATAATCCTTATGGCGATGGCAAAGCCTGCGGTCGTATTTTACAAGCCTTAAAAGATAACCGAGCCGAATTATGAGTTTTGAAACCATCTCCGTGATTGGACTGGGATACATTGGGCTGCCGACGGCAGCCGTTTTTGCCTCAAAGGGAAAAAAAGTGGTGGGCGTGGATATCAACGCGCGCGCCGTGGAAACCATCAACCGTGGCGCGATCCACATCGTGGAGCCCGATTTAGATCAGGTGGTACATGCTGCCGTCACGCGTGGCGACCTGCGTGCCACCACCCAGCCTGAGCCTGCGGACGCCTTTCTTATTGCCGTGCCGACTCCGTTCAAAGATGACCATCAGCCCGACCTGCGCTTTGTGAAAGCCGCCGCGGAGTCGATGGCCCCCGTGCTGAAGAAGGGCGACCTGGTGATTCTGGAGTCGACGTCGCCGGTTGGCAGCACGGAACAGATGGCCGACTGGCTGGCGGCGGCGCGTCCCGATCTGCGTTTCCCGCAGCACGGTGAGACGCCCGATGTCTTCGTCGCCTACTGCCCGGAGCGCGTGCTGCCGGGTCAGGTGATGGTCGAACTGATCAATAATGACAGGGTCATCGGCGGCATGACACCCGCCTGTTCAGCTCGCGCCAGCGAGCTGTATCGCATTTTCCTGAAAGGCGAGTGTGTGGAAACCAACGCCCGCACCGCCGAGATGTGCAAGCTGACTGAGAACAGCTTCCGCGATGTGAACATCGCCTTTGCCAATGAGCTGTCGCTGATTTGCGCCGATCAGGGGATCAACGTCTGGGAGCTGATTGCGCTGGCGAATCGCCATCCGCGCGTCAACATTCTGCAGCCAGGGCCGGGCGTCGGTGGACACTGTATCGCCGTCGATCCCTGGTTCATCGTGGCGCAGAATCCCGAATTAGCCCGCCTGATCCGCACCGCGCGCGAGGTCAATGATGCCAAGCCGCAGTGGGTGCTGGACCAGGTAAAAACCGCGCTGGCGGAGTGCCTGACCCAGACCGGCAAGCGCGCCAGCGATATCACCATCGCCTGCTTCGGCCTGGCTTTTAAACCCAATATTGACGATCTGCGCGAAAGCCCGGCGGTGGGCGTAGCGCAGAAGATTGCGGAGTGGCACCGCGGCACAACCTGGGTGGTTGAGCCTCACATTGCGCAGATCGCTGACGCGCTGGCAGGCAAAGCTGAACTGGTCCCGGGCGAGCAGGCGCTGGCCCAGGCCGATATTCTGGTGATGCTGGTGGATCATCGCGCCTTCCGCGCCATCGATGCCGCTCAGGTACAGCAGCAATGGATTGTCGACACCAAAGGTGTGTGGCGATGAGGCGTTTTCTGATCACCGGTGGTGCCGGGTTTATCGGTTCGGCACTGGTGCGCTTTCTGATCGCAGAAACCGATCATCAGGTAGTGGTGGTTGATAAACTCAGTTACGCCGGAAATCTGGCCTCACTTGCCAGTGTTGCCGACTCACCGCGCTTTCATTTTGAGCAGGTGGATATCTGCGATCGTCCGGCGCTCGATCAGGTTTTTGCCCGTTATCAGCCAGACTGCGTAATGCATCTTGCGGCTGAGAGCCACGTTGATCGTTCAATAGATGGCCCGGTGGCCTTTATCGAAACCAATATTGTCGGGACCTATCAGTTGCTGGAAGCGGCACGTTTCTACTGGCAGAAGCTGGATGATGCGCGCAAAAACGCCTTTCTGTTCCACCATATCTCGACCGATGAAGTGTTTGGCGACCTGCATGACAGCCAGGCTTACTTCACCGAAACCACGCCTTATGCTCCCAGCAGTCCTTACGCGGCCAGTAAAGCCAGCAGCGACCATTTAGTGCGGGCCTGGCTGCGAACCTACGGGTTACCTGCGCTGGTCACGAACTGTTCAAATAATTACGGTCCCTGTCATTTCCCGGAAAAACTGATCCCGCTGACCATCATCAATGCACTGGCCGGTAAACCATTGCCGGTTTACGGCAACGGACAGCAGATTCGTGACTGGCTCTACGTCGAAGATCACGCCCGCGCGCTCTATCAGGTGGTGAGTCAGGGCAAACCTGGCGAAACCTACAATATCGGCGGCCATAACGAGCGTCGTAATATTGAGGTCGTTGAGACGATTTGCAGTCTGCTTGAAGAGCTGGCAGCAGAACGAAAACCTGCAGGGCTGGCGCATTTCCGCGATCTGATTACCTATGTCACTGACCGTCCGGGCCACGATCTGCGCTACGCCATTGATGCCAGTAAAATTGCGCATGAACTTGGCTGGAAGCCGCAGGAGACCTTTGAAAGCGGTATGCGTAAGACCGTGGCGTGGTATCTGGCCAATTCCAGCTGGTGGCAGGCTATTCTTGATGGCCGTTATCAGGGTGAACGTCTCGGCTTATCGCAATAAATCCGCGTAAGGAGCAGCGATGAAAGGCATCATTTTAGCGGGCGGGTCGGGTACGCGGTTACACCCGATAACGCGTGCAGTCTCGAAGCAACTTCTGCCGGTTTACGACAAACCGATGATCTATTACCCGCTCTCTGTGCTGATGCTGGCGGGGATTCGCGACATCCTGCTCATTACGACACCGGACGATCGGATGCAGTTTGAACGTCTGCTGGGCGATGGCAGCGAATTCGGGATACGCCTCAGTTATGCGGTGCAGCCCAGTCCTGACGGGCTGGCGCAGGCGTTTATTATCGGCGAATCCTTTATCGGTGATGACAGTTGCTGTCTGGTTCTGGGTGATAACCTCTATTTTGGCCAGGGTTTCAGTCCTAAGCTACGGAAAGTCGTGGAACAGAATCAGGGCGCAACGGTGTTCGGGTATCAGGTCATGGACCCGGAGCGTTTCGGTGTGGTGGAGTTTGACGACAGCTTTAAGGCGATCTCGATTGAAGAGAAGCCAGAAAAGCCGAAGTCGCGCTGGGCGGTAACCGGACTCTATTTTTACGACAATCAGGTGATTGAGTTTGCGAAACAGGTCAGGCCTTCAGCGCGGGGCGAGCTGGAAATCACCGCCATTAACCAGATGTATCTGGATCGGGGGGAGCTGACAGTCGAACTGCTGGGACGCGGCTTTGCCTGGCTGGACACCGGCACCCATGACAGTCTGGTAGAAGCCAGCATGTTTGTGCAGACCGTGGAGAAACGGCAGGGCTTTAAAATTGCCTGTCTGGAAGAGATCGCCTGGCGTAACGGCTGGCTGAGTGACGAGCAGCTGCGCGCCGCGGGTGACGCGTTGACGAAAACCGGCTACGGCCAATACCTGCTGGATTTATTACATGCCCGTCCACGTCAATATTAATCCCCTCAGCTGGGAGAGCGCATTCTTCGGTGTTGAGACGGTGCGGCTGGAGCTGCAAGGCGACACCCCACTGGAACAGGCGCTGCGCCATCCCTGTGCACTGATGCAGATGAAAGTCGCTGCGGGTGAAACGGCGCTGATCGATACGCTGCAGCAGCATCAGTTCCAGCTGGTGGAGGGCGAGGCCGATCTGACGCTGGCGATTGACCAGACGGAGCGGCAGGCGGGCATTCGCATTGCGCGTGAGGCACAGATCCCCTCTCTGCGTGACGCCGCGTCGCAGCTCTTCAGTCAGAGCCGCTTTCGTGCGCCCTGGTATGCGCCGGACGCCAGCGGTCGCTTTTATGCGCAGTGGATTGAAAATGCGGTGCGCGGGGCGTTTGACGATCAGTGCCTGGTCGCCTGCGATGCCGCGGGTGGAGTGCAGGGCTTTGTTTCGCTGCGTGCGGTGGAGGGCGATGCCCGCATCGGCCTGCTCGGCGTCCTGCCCGACGCACAGGGACAGGGGCTGGGTCAGCGACTGATGCTGGCGGCGGCGGACTGGGCGCGGGTCAGGCAGCTCGCGCAGCTTCGGGTGGCGACTCAGCTCAGCAATCTTACGGCGATGCGCCTCTATTTACGCAGCGGTGCCCGGCTCGACAGCACCGCCTACTGGTTTTACAGGAAAGGTCATGATTCCATTTAATGCGCCGCCCGTGGTGGGCACAGAAATTGAGTATATGCAGTCGGCGATGAGCAGCGGCAAGCTGTGCGGCGACGGCGGCTTTACCCGCCGCTGCCAGCAGTGGATGGAGCAGCGTTTCGGCAGTAAAAAAGTGCTGCTGACCCCCTCCTGCACCGCTTCGCTGGAGATGGCGGCGCTGCTTATCGATCTGCAGCCTGGCGATGAAGTGATCATGCCGAGCTACACCTTTGTCTCTACCGCCAATGCCTTTGTGCTGCGCGGCGCGCGTATTGTCTTTGTCGATGTCCGCCCGGACACTATGAATATTGATGAGACCCTGATTGAAGCGGCCATCACAGAAAAAACCCGTGCCATTGTCCCGGTGCACTACGCAGGCGTCGCCTGTGAAATGGACACCATCATGGCGCTGGCGGCAAAACATAAGCTGTTTGTCATCGAAGATGCGGCGCAGGGTGTGATGTCACGCTACAAAGGCCGTGCGCTGGGTACCATCGGTCATATCGGCTGCTTCAGCTTTCATGAAACCAAGAACTACACGGCGGGTGGCGAAGGGGGGGCAACCCTGATTAACGACGCCAGTCTGGTCGAGCGCGCCGAAATCGTGCGGGAAAAGGGCACGAACCGCAGCCAGTTCTTCCGCGGTCAGGTCGATAAATACACCTGGCGCGATATGGGGTCGAGCTTCCTGATGGCCGATCTGCAGGCGGCCTACCTCTGGGCACAGCTGGAAGCGGCTGAACGCATTAACCAGCAGCGTTTACGTATCTGGCAGCGTTATTATGAGGCGCTTCAGCCACTGGCGGCACAGGGACGCATTGACCTGCCCGTGATCCCTGCCAGCTGCGAACATAATGCCCATATGTTCTACATCAAGCTGCGCGATCAGGATGATCGTCAGGCGCTGATTAACTGGATGAAAGAAGCCGAGATACTGACGGTGTTCCACTATATTCCGCTGCACAGTTCGCCCGCCGGTGAGCGTTTCTCGCAGTTTGTCGGGGAGGATCGCTTTACCACAGCGGAAAGCGAACGCCTGCTGCGCCTGCCGCTGTTTTATAACCTGTCAGATAATAATCAGAGCACGGTTATCAGCTCACTGCTGAGCTTCTTTTCCTGATGTCATTAGCCAGAGCCTCAGTGTGGACCGCGTCGTCCACGCTGGTAAAAATTGTGTCTGGTCTGCTGGTGGTGAAACTGCTGGCGGTCAGCTTCGGTCCTGAAGGTGTGGGGCAGGCGGGGAACTTTCGTCAGCTGATTACCGTGCTGGGTGTACTGGCCGGGGCGGGCATCTTCAACGGTGTCACCACGTATGTGGCGCAGTATCAGCAGCAGCCCGGCCAGCTACGGGCGCTGGTGGGTACGGCGTCGGCCATGGTGCTGGGCTTTTCCGGCGCGCTGGCGCTGCTGTTTCTGCTGGCGGCGGCCCCGATCAGCACGGCGCTGTTTGGTCATGACCGCTATCAGGGCGTTATCCGCGTGGTCGCTTTCCTTCAGCTCGGCATCGCCTGGGCCAACTTTACGCTGGCGCTGCTGAAGGGGTATCGCGACGCGCGCGGCAATGCGCTGGCGCTGATCGCTGGCAGCCTGATTGGGGTCATGGGCTATCTGGTCTGCTGGTGGCTGGGTGGCTATCAGGGTGCACTGACCGGCCTGGCGCTGGTGCCGGCCCTGCTGCTGTTGCCGGCACTGGTGATGCTGAAACGCCGCGCGCCGCTGCCGCTGAGCTGGCTGCGTCCGCAATGGCATCCTGAGCTGGCGCGTAATCTGGCGAAATATACCCTGATGGCGCTGATCACGGCGGTAACCCTGCCGGTGGCCTGGGTGCTGATGCGTAACCTGCTGGCAGAGCAGCAGGGCTGGGCGCAGGTCGGCCTGTGGCAGGGCGTGACCAGCATTTCCGATGCCTATCTGCAGTTTATTACCGCCACCTTCAGCGTCTGGCTGTTGCCGACCCTGGCACGGCTCGATAACAAGCGCGACATCGCGCGGGAGATTGGCCGGGCGCTGCGCTTTGTGCTGCCTGCCGTGGCCGTCGCCAGCCTGGCTGTCTGGGTGCTGCGCGATTTCGCCATCAGCCTGCTCTTCTCCGAAGCCTTTCGCGGGATGCGCGATCTCTTTGTCTGGCAACTGTGCGGCGATGTTTTTAAAGTTGGCGCCTATGTTTTCGGATATCTGGTTATCGCCAAAGCCTCGCTGCGCTTTTATGTTCTGACTGAGATCAGCCAGTTTCTGTTACTGACCCTGTTCTCACGCTGGCTGATCCCGTTACATGGCGCAACGGGGGCCGCACAGGCCTATATGCTGACCTACATGGCTTACTTTGCCCTGTGTTGTGGCGCTTTTATTGTTTACTGTCGGAAAAAATGAGTTTAATTCACGTTCTGGGATCGGATATTCCCCACCACAACCTTACGGTGCTGCGTTTTTTCAACGACGTTCTCAGCGTTGAGCAGCCTGCGGCTTCGCCACGCCATTTTATGGTGGTGACCGGGCAGCCCGAGAGTCTGGCCCCCTTCACAGCATTGCGGATCGACTGTTTTGCCAGCAAGAAAGCGCTGGCGCAGGCGGTAGTGCAGCGGGCAAAAAATCGTCAGCAGCGTTTCTTCTGTCACGGCCAGTTTAACCCGTGGATCTGGCTGGCACTGCTTAGCGGTAAGCTACGCCGTTCACAGCTGTTCTGGCATGTCTGGGGAGCCGATCTTTATGAAGACTCACGCAGCCTGAAGTTCCGCCTGTTCTATCACATTCGCCGGTTAGCTCAGCGACGGGTGGCACAGGTTTTTGCCACCCGTGGGGATCTGCACCACTTTCAGCAGCGTCATCGCCGGGTGCCGGGTTCACTGCTCTATTTCCCGACCCGAATGCCTGCCGCCGCGGTGCAGGCCGATCCGACGGAACCGTTCACGCTGCTGCTGGGCAACTCGGGGGATCCCAGTAACCGCCATATTGAAGGTTTAAAAGCGATTCACGCGCAGTTTGGTGAGCAGGTGCGTATTGAGGTGCCGCTGGGTTATCCGCCGGGCAATGAGGCTTATATCAGCCAGATTCAGGCCGCAGCGGATACGCTGTTCCCGCAGGGGCAGGTGAACCTGATACGTGAAAATATGGCGTTTGAAGCCTATCTGGCGCTGCTGGCGCGCTGCCACGTCGGCTATTTTATGTTTGAACGTCAGCAGGGGGTAGGCACACTCTGCCTGCTGATCCAGGCGAACGTGCCGTTTGTGCTGACCCGCAAAAATCCATTCTGGCGCGATGTGGCAGAGCAGCAGTTGCCGGTCCTGTTCAGCGAAGATACGCTGTCGCCTGCTGTTATCGCCGAGGCGCGTCGCCAGCTTATGACCTGTGATAAAGCGGCGATCGCCTTTTTCGCTCCCGGTTATCTGGCAGGCTGGCGGGCAGCGTTACAGCTCAGCGAAGGGGAAAAGTCATGAGTCTTATGCAGTTTGGCGGCCTGCTGGTAGTCTATCTGCTGTCGCTGGGTTTCATTCTGACCCTGACCTGGCGGGAGTTTAAGCGTGTCCGTTTTAACTTCCACCTCTTTTTCACGCTGCTGTTTTTACTGACCTTCTACTTTGGCTTTCCGCTGACCTCCCTGCTGGTGTTCCGGTTTCATGTTGAGGTGGTGCCGGTGGAAAACCTGCTGGAGGCGCTGCTCTCGGCCACGGCGTTTTATGCCATCTATTACGTCAGTTATAAGGTGCGGCTGAAACCAGCTAATGCACCGCCTGCAAAGCCCTGGCTGCAGATGAACCGGGTCGAAACCCACCTGACCTGTGTGATTCTGGCGCTGGTGGCGCTGGGCACCGTTACGGTGTTCTTTATTCACAACGGTTTTCTGCTGTTCCGCCTGACGGCCTATAACCAGATCTTCTCCAGCGAAGTGTCGGGCGTGGCGCTGAAGCGCTTCTTCTATTTCTTTATTCCGGCGATGCTGATCCCCTATTTTCTGCGTCCGACGCGTCGCAACTGGCTGCTGTTTCTGGTGGTGACGGTGGCCTTTGGCCTGCTGACCTACGCGCTGGTGGGCGGGACTCGCGCCAATATCATTATTGCGTTTGCGCTGTTCCTGTTTATCGGTATCACGCGCGGCTGGATCACCCTGTGGATGCTGGCAACGGCGGGGGTGATGGCTATCGCGGGAATGTTCTGGCTGGCGCTGCGCCGCTATAACCTGGACGTTATGGGCGATGAAGCGTTTTATACCTTCCTTTATCTGACGCGGGATACGTTCTCACCGTGGGAGAATCTGGCCCTGCTGCTGGATAACTACGCCAGGATAGAGTTTCAGGGGCTGGCACCGCTGTGGCGCGATTTCTACGTGTTTATTCCCACCTGGCTGTGGCCGGATCGGCCGCTGACCGTGCTGAACAGCGCGAACTACTTCACCTGGGAAGTGCTGGATAACCATTCGGGCCTGGCCATTTCCCCGACGCTGATCGGCTCGCTGGTGGTCATGGGCGGCGTCTGGGCGATTCCGATCGGTGCCGTGGCGGTGGGGATGATTATTAAAGCCTTCGATGCGATCTACCAGCGTGGCTGCCGTGAGGCCAACCGCTACAGCGGTGCTATCCTGCAAAGCTTCTGTTTTGGTGCGGTCTTTAACATGATCGTGCTGGCACGCGAAGGGCTGGATGC
The DNA here is from genome assembly GCF_011800365.1 of Pantoea sp. EKM103V. Taxonomy (NCBI): domain Bacteria; kingdom Pseudomonadati; phylum Pseudomonadota; class Gammaproteobacteria; order Enterobacterales; family Erwiniaceae; genus Pantoea; species Pantoea sp. EKM103V. The sequence goes on from NZ_JAALFQ010000005.1 coordinate 200,363, forward strand.
CTTCGGTTCACGCGTGGTGTTTTTCTGCATCATTTTTGCTGCCTGTCTTGGCCTGGCTAAATTACTTTTCTGGTTACTGGATCGCGCAGGTTTAATTCGCGACCGCAGTGGACGGGTGCTACACAGCCCGCTCTGATTAACCTCTGGGATTAACGGAAGATATGACACAGTTAACGGATACGCCGCAGTACCGGATCCGCGGCGTTGACCTGTATGGCTTCGAAAATATGTCGTCGGCGGTGAGCTTTCTGATGCCGCCGCAGAGCGTACGCAGCGGCATTCTGGTGGCGATCAATGCGGAGAAGATCCTGACCGCCGAGCGGGATGAGGGATTACGCACGCTGCTGGCGCAGGCGGAGTATGCCTATGCCGATGGCATCAGCATTGTGCGCTCGATCCGTAAAAAGTATCCGCAGGCGTCAGTGCAGCGTATTGCCGGTGCGGATTTATGGGAGGCGCTGATGGAACGTGCCGGGCGGGAAGGGACGCCGGTGTTTCTGGTCGGCGGTCGCCAGCAGGTGCTGGATGAGACCTGCGCGAAGCTGCGTCGTCAGTGGAATGTGAATATTGTCGGGGCGCAGGATGGCTATTTTGCGCCAGCGGATCAGGATGCCCTGTTTACCCGGATTGCCGCCAGCGGCGCAAAGCTGGTGACCGTGGCGCTGGGGTCGCCCCGTCAGGAGCTGCTGATGCTGGCGTGCCGCGCACACTGGCCGGATGCGCTTTATATGGGGGTAGGGGGAACCTACGACGTCTTCACCGGCCATGTGAAGCGCGCGCCCAAAATCTGGCAGCGGCTGGGGCTGGAGTGGCTCTACCGTCTGATTCGGCAGCCGAGCCGCCTGCGCAGGCAGTTAAAACTGCTTAAATATTTGCGCTATCACTGGCGCGGCGATCTCTGATATCGCTGATAAATGCCGCATTTTTACGCACGGTGAGCGCGGAAATGTACTATTTGTCGACGAAATGCACAAAGCGTAATCAAACGCGCCTTTTTATTTAAAAAGCACTAGACACGATGGGCGCTTATCTCTAGTATGCACATCCGCAACGGCGCTACGCGCCCGTAGCTCAGCTGGATAGAGCGCTGCCCTCCGGAGGCAGAGGTCTCAGGTTCGAATCCTGTCGGGCGCGCCATATCGTTTGTGCGCATGAGCTTCGGTGGTTGATTTACCGCGGTTGGCAGTAAAGATTTACATGCTGCAGGTCTTTGACTTGTAACATTAAGTACAGTGGTGGCTATAGCTCAGTTGGTAGAGCCCTGGATTGTGATTCCAGTTGTCGTGGGTTCGAGTCCCATTAGCCACCCCAGATTTTGCTGGGATACGCGAAGGTGGCGGAATTGGTAGACGCGCTAGCTTCAGGTGTTAGTGTCTTAACGGACGTGAGGGTTCAAGTCCCTCTCTTCGCACCAGGCAAAACAGTTAAAAAAATCGGCGAGTAGCGCAGCTTGGTAGCGCAACTGGTTTGGGACCAGTGGGTCGGAGGTTCGAATCCTCTCTCGCCGACCATTTTTAGAAACCTGTCTGAAAAGACAGGTTTTTTTTCGTCTGTAGAAAAGTGGATTTGAATGTCTGCGGGAGATATGGGCCAGACCGGGTGGGTGCGGTGTAACAATGTTGCTGTCAGTTCGAGCCTGCGAAGGTAACCCGGTCAGATCGAAAAGTCGCTTAAGCCATCCATGGCCGCTCGGCCCACGCGATTACGCACCTCATCCATGAGGTGCGCCCGTAAATGGGCCAACGCGTTGCGTTGTTCAAAAACGCTCCCGGCGTTTTTATCCGGGCGGCGGGACGCTTTCCTCTTCTGACCGTGTTCCCTGCGCGTTGAGCTTATGCGCTGTGGTTAGATGCATCCGGGTTTAGATCTGTCATTAGTCCAAAGCTTCCTTGTAAGTATCTGATGCGTCTGCCATACGTGAAGCGAAGGGAGCATACGCCTGTAGCAAAGCATAGCGGGCCAGGGATGGCCCGCGCTGAGCCTGCCATGGATGGCGTCTTTTGCGTCTTTGCGAAAGGCGTATACTCCCTGAAGCCCGCACTGTGGTGAGAGCGGGCGGTGCGGTGGCAACCAAAGCTACTCTGCTTTTATATGGCCAACAGTCTGAGCAGCGTCGGGAATCGCAGACAAATAAATCATTGTTATTGTTACGTTAACAGAGAGATTGACCTTGTTGTCTCCATTCTGAGACAGAGAAAAGGTCTGCTGTCGCCGGATACCGACACTTACCCGCCATCTGCTCCGCTGAAGCACTCAGCCTCTTCGATAACATAATGATTTAAAATACTTTTTAAAATAACCTTCAAACTGGCACGGCATGTGCAATACTCCTGCTGTAGATGCTCATTCCACCTCTTATGTCTGCTGATGCTGCATAAACCTGGGAATGATGCAGAGCCAATTTTAGGTACCTGTTGTCTGCCTGCCTGTATCGCGAAAGCCTTACAGGATTACCAGACACCACGTTGAGTCGGGTACCTCCCGGTTGTCTTACCGACCTGATCTTACACCTGCCACTGGCAGGTGTTTTTTTTTGCCTGAGGAGAAGGAGCGGCAGATTGCGGGCACAAAAAAGCCGGGCGAGCCCGGCTTAGTTAGCTTTGCGCCTGTCAGGCGCCAGGATTATTTTTCAGCGTCAGCAGTAAGCCTTCACGGCGCATCTTAGCGGCCTCTTCCGGACGATGCAGACGATCATACACATCCGCCAGCCACGCATAATCGAATGCGTCAGGACGCTGTGCCAGCGCCTGCTGCAGAGCATCCGCTGCCTGCTGCCACTCTCCATGACGCATCAACAACTGCCCCAGCGTGCTGTGCAGCAGCGGCGTTGCGCCATGCTGTTTGATCTGCTGACGTAAGGCCTTCTCAAGTGCTTCCGGATTGCCGCTTTTAATGCGGGGCATCAGCAGCACCAGACGATCGTCATAATGACGCTTGAGGCCTTCCAGCACGATCGACTGCGCGGTGTCATGATCGTTGCACTCAATCAGGTGATCCGCCATGGCGACCTGCAGCGTGGTATCCTGACGGGTCTTACGGCTCAGCGTATTCCACCAGCGCTTCAGACCGTCACTGCCCTGATCGGCCATCGCCTGATTCATCAGGCCCAGCCAGGCCTGCTGCTGCAACGCGTCGCGATGGAGGTCGTCGCCGACCTGCGCTTTCTGCATCGCAGGCAGAATATCCAGCAGCGCACTCCAGGCGCCGGTACGGACATAGGCCTGTTCAGCCAGACGCAGCACTTCAGGATGACGCGGTGCCACTTCCAGCAGACGATCGATGCTGTGACGTGCAGCGTGATCTTCATTGCGCGCCAGCTGAATACGTGCGCGGGCAATTTCTACCGGAATAGTATTGTTTTCGGACAGCTCTGCCGCGCGTTCAAGATGCTGATTGGCACGCACTTCATCACCGCGCTGCTGCGCGGCCTCCGCAGCCAGCAGGTAGTTTGCTACCGGCACATCCGCGTGATCGGCATCTTTAGAGAGCAGTTTTTCCGCCTGACGGTGGTCACCTTCCGCCAGCTTCATCAGCGCAGTCTGCGTATGACGCTGGGCGCGGCGGCGTTTACGTCCGGTAAACCAGCCACGGGTGCGTGCGCCGGTTCGCAGCACGCGACGCAGCAGCCACTCCACGGCCAGAATTACCAGCAGGCTGAGAATAAGGATAATCACCAGCCCGGTGACACTGGTCTCAATATTCCAGTTATCAGTCTGAATCAGCACATAGCCCTGATGACCGGCAATCATCGGTCCCAGTACCACGCCCGCAATCAGCAGGATAAAGAGGATAAATACCTTAAGCATGCTTAGCCTCCCTGCTGAGTGGCAGCGGCAGAGGGCTGAGCTAACAGGTTCCGCACACGGGTCTGCATCAGCTGTTCCAGCAACGGCTGGCTTTCCAGCGTGTCAGGCAGATCCATATTGATGTTCTGCTGGCTCAGCTCATCCAGCTGGGCAAGGAAGGCTTTCGTTGCCGCATCGTTAGTGTCATACCAGGCACGAACCCAGGCGGAGACGGTATCGATAGATTGTTTGTAAATCTCATCCTGATGACGCGGCACAGCCTGCGCTGCGATCAGCAGACGCGAGCGGATATTCTCCCGCAGATAGACATCCTGATTCGGCGCCAGCAGCGGCTGCGCGGTGTTATCGCGGCGGCGGATGGTAATAAAGTCATCCATAAAGTTGTGCCAGCTCTTCACCAGGTTCTGACGCCACTCGCGCACGGAACCCGACAGTTCGCCGCCATCGCTGTCCATCGGCGCATCATCGCTGTCGTTGTCTGCCAGACGCAGATTATCGACGTTGTTCGACAGCTGATTCAGCTTGAGGATCACGCCGTCATAATCGACCTGCGTGACGGAGGAGAGGTTGCTGATGTCCTGGGTCAGGGCGCGACGCACGTTCATTACGCTGGGATCGTTCATGTCGGCCAGGCTGGCATCGGCGCTTTTCAGCAGCGCAGCGGCGGTCGTGACATCCTGATCGCTCCAGAGCTTGCGGCCAGCCAGCTTCACCAGATAATCGGCCTGGGCCAGCAACCAGCTGCGCACGTCATTGCCGGAAATCACGGCCATTTTTTCACGCAGGGTTTCCAGCTCTTTGGCTGACGCGTTCTGCTGGGCCTGTGCCGTCTGCAGTGCGGTTTCAGCGCCGCTCAGCTGCTGGGTCAGCTGCTGTTTGTCGCTGCTGGCCTGCTGCTGCAGCGCACTCAGCTGGTCACTCAGCTTCTGATTGGTTTGTGCCTGTAAATCAGCCTGATGTTTCCCGTAAAGGTATAAACCTGCACCCATCGCCAGCGCAATGACGATCGCCACTGCCCCCAGCGCCATGCCACCTTTATTCGCATTGCGCGGAGGCGTGTCGTTGCTGGAGAGAGAGCGGTCGACCGCTGGGGTGGTTTCTTCAACCATGGCGGAGGAATCTTTTTGTTCCGTCATATGTGGCACATCCCATTGTTAAGTTCATCGTAACGCGCGCAGCAGCGCATCGTTATCGGCACCATCGGCTACCTGAATATCCTGCCAACCCAATCCTGCAGCCAGGGTAGCCAAACGTTCACTGACGACAATCAGTCGGCAGTTGAGCAGCCATTCCTCGCGATCGACTGCGGGGAACAGCGAAAAGAGCTGTTGTAACATTTCACCGCTGGTGACCACCAGTACCGAGACGCCGCGATCGCGCCAGCGGCGGCCTTCGACCGGCCCGTCGTAATGCTTCTGACAGCGCTGGTAACAGGCAGCAAACGTCACCTCAGCACCACGCCGGGTTAATGTATCTGCCAGCAATTCGCGTCCGGGGTCGCCGCGCAGGATCAGCGCACGTTTACCGGCAATCTGCTGCAGCGTATTCAGCTGAATCAGTTCTTCACTGGTTTCATGAGCATGGGGCCATGTTACCTGCCGGCCGCTGGCGGTGTGAAACGCCAGCGCAGTGCTGCGACCAATTGCATAATAGTCCAGCTCGCCGGGCCATGCTTTGATCGCGTGCTGCGCGTAGTGAATAACCTGCTGAGAAAGAATGAAAACCAGGTCCCCCGGGCGGAGGGCGGCGAGCTTCTGAGGCAGAAAGGGGAGATCCGCGCCCGGTGCGAACTCGATTAGCGGCAGGCTCCACGCCTGCCTGCCAAGGGCATGCAGGCGTGACACCAGCTCTGCCGCGGCGGGTTCCGGGCGCGTCACCAGAATGGTCATGCCGGTGGCTGCCCCTGGTAAACGTCCTGCAGAATCTCACGGGCGCCACCGTCCAGCAGCTCGTCGGCCAGTGAAATGCCCATCTCGCGGGCCTGATCCCGCGGACCACGACGCTCGCCGCTGACCATCACATGACCATCCGGTGCACCGACCATGCCGCGCAGCCAGAGTTCATCGCCTTCCAGCACGGCGAAACTGCCGATAGGCACCTGACACCCCCCTTCGAGACGGGTATTCATGGCGCGTTCCGCTCTGACACAGACTTCCGTGTCGTCGTGATTCAGCGCCTGCAGCAGGCCGATCAGGGTTGTGTCATCCAGACGGCATTCAATACCGACTGCGCCCTGGCCCACGGCGGGTAAGGAGACTTCAGCAGGCAGGGCCTGACGAATACGATCTTCCAGCCCCAGACGTTTCAGCCCGGCAACGGCGAGAATAATCGCGTCATATTCACCGGCATCCAGTTTGCTCAGACGGGTGCCCACATTGCCCCGCAGAGAGCGGATCACCAGATCCGGGCGGCGAGCGCTAATCTGGCACTGACGACGCAGGCTGGAAGTACCGACAATAGCACCCTGAGGCAGCGCGTCCAGGCTGTCATAATGATGAGAAACGAACGCATCGCGCGGATCGTCGCGCTCGCAGATGGTTACGAGGCCCAGACCTTCAGGGAAATCGACCGGCACATCTTTCATTGAGTGCACCGCCATATCGGCCCGGCCATCCAGCATCGCCAGTTCCAGCTCTTTGACAAACAGCCCTTTACCGCCGACTTTTGCCAGCGGCGTATCAAGAATAATGTCACCCTTGGTGACCATTGGCACCAGTTCAACGCGCAGTCCCGGATGGGCGCTCATCAGGCGTTGCTGTACATAATGTGCCTGCCATAATGCGAGCGGGCTTTGTCTTGTAGCAATTCTGAAAATTTTGTCTAACATGCTGTTAACCATTTTTATCGTTCACTGAATATCCTATCATCTCTGGGTGAATACTGTCAGTTTCAACGGATTGAAAACGGCCTGTGAGCGGTTTCAGGCCCGGTTTATCAAGCCATCACGTGGGAACCAGTGCTGAAAAGGCGGGAAGCTGGTAAGAACGTGCTAAACTGTTAAGTAGCGCAACTTTCTTTACGGTCAATCTGCCGGGTGTTAGATTGATCACGTTTCCAGCAATTATCTGCCCACTTTTTTACTTTTATAAGCGGCAGAGCGGGGAAACAGGGTGCTTAAACACTGGGACAATCAGGCGAAACGTCTTGTACCTCTACATTGAGACACTGAAACAGAGACTGGATGCAATCAACCAGCTGCGCGTTGATCGTGCACTGGCTGCCATGGGACCCGCTTTTCAGCGCGTCTACAGTCTGCTGCCAACCTTATTACATTATCAACATCCGCAGATGCCGGGTTACCTTGAAGGTAACGTTCCACATGGCATCAGCTTTTTCACGCCTGATGAAAACCAGCGTCAGCTGCTGGCCGATCTCACCGGTGACAGCGACCTGCGCCATGCCGATGCGCCGAAAGGTGAAATGCCGATCACGGCGATCTACTCTATGGGCAGCACCTCCTCTGTCGGGCAGAACAGCGTCTCGGATCTCGATATCTGGGTCTGCCATCAATCCTGGCTGGATAATGAAGAGCGCCTGAATCTGCAGCGCAAATGCACGCTGCTGCAGAAGTGGTGCGTCTCGATGGGCGTGGAAGTGAGCTTCTTCCTGATCGACGAGAACCGCTTCCGTCACAACGAAAGCGGCAGTCTGGGCGGTGAAGATTGTGGCTCAACGCAACACATTCTCCTGCTGGATGAGTTTTACCGCACCGCGGTGCGTATGGCGGGTAAACGCCTCCTGTGGAATATGGTGCCGGGCGAAGAGGAGCATCACTACGACGATTACGTGATGTCGCTCTACGCCAAAGGGGTGCTGACGCCCAACGAGTGGCTCGATCTGGGCGGCCTTGGCACCCTGTCGGCGGAAGAGTATTTCGGTGCCAGCCTGTGGCAGCTCTATAAGAGCATCGATTCGCCCTATAAAGCGGTGCTGAAGACCCTGCTGCTGGAAGCCTACAGCTGGGAATACCCGAACACCCAGCTGCTGGCGATGGACATTAAACAGCGTCTGCACGATGGCGAAATCATCTGCTTCGGCCTGGACCCTTACTGCATGATGCTGGAGCGCGTGACGCACTATCTGACCAGCATCGACGATCAGCCGCGTCTCGACCTGGTGCGGCGCTGTTTCTATCTTAAAGTGTGCGAAAAGCTCAGCACGGACGATCATCAGCAGCGCAGCGGCTGGCGTCGCGAAATTTTGTCGCAGCTGGTGAAAGAGTGGGGCTGGAACGATGAGAAGCTCGCTATCCTGGATAACCGCGCCGGGTGGAAAATCGAGCGCGTGCGTGAAGCCCACAATGAACTGCTGGATGCGATGATGCAGAGCTATCGCAACCTGATCCGCTTTGCCCGCCGTAACAATTTAAGCGTGAGCGCCAGCCCGCAGGATATCGGCGTGCTGACCCGTAAATTGTATGCCGCCTTTGAGGCGCTGCCGGGCAAAGTGACGCTGGTGAACCCGCAGATTTCACCCGATCTCTCTGAGCCGAACCTGACCTTTATTCATGTGCCGCCTGGCCGTGCCAACCGCTCCGGCTGGTATCTCTATAACCAGGCGCCGGATATGGATTCGATCATCAGCCATCAGCCGCTGGAATATAACCGCTATCTGAACAAGCTGGTGGCGTGGGCGTGGTTTAATGGCCTGCTGACCCGCAAAACCCGGCTGCATATCAAAGGCAATGACACCTGCGATTTGGCGCGCCTGCAGGAGCTGGTTAACGACGTCTCCAGCCACTTCCCGCTGCGCCTGCCTGCGCCGACGCCCAAAGCGCTCTACAGCCCGTGTGAAATTCGTCACCTGGCGATTATCGTGAACCTTGAGCACGATCCGACGGCGGCCTTCCGCAATCAGGTGGTGCATTTTGACTTCCGCAAACTCGATGTCTTCAGCTTCGGTCAGCAGCAGCAGTGTCTGATTGGCAGCATTGACCTGCTTTACCGTAACTCCTGGAATGAGGTGCGAACCCTGCACTTCAGCGGTGAACAGGCGATGATCGAGGGACTGAAAACCATTCTGGGCAAGATGCACCAGGATGCCGCACCGCCAGACACGGTAGAGGTCTTCTGCTACAGCCAGCATCTGCGCGGTCTGATTCGCACGCGCGTTCAGCAGCTGGTGTCCGAGTGCATTGAGCTGCGCCTCTCCAGCACGCGTCAGGAGCCTGGCCGCTTCAAGGCCCTGCGTATGGCTGGCCAGACCTGGGGACTCTTCTTTGAACGCATGAGCGTCTCCGTGCAGAAGCTGGAAAACGCGGTGGAGTTTTATGGCGCGATCTCCAATAACAAGCTGCACGGGCTGTCGATCAAAGTCGAAACCAACCAGACGCCGCTGCCGCCGGTGGTCAACGGCTATGCCAGCGAAGGCATTATTCAGTTCTTTTTCGAGAACACGACGGACGACCAGGGCTTCAATATCTATATCCTGGATGAGTCCAACCGGGTTGAGGTTTATCATCACTGCGAAGGCAGCAAAGAGGAGCTGGTGCGCGACGTCAGCCGGTTCTACTCCTCCTCGCACGATCGCTTTACCTACGGGTCGAGCTTCATCAACTTTAACCTGCCGCAGTTCTACCAGATAGTGAACACCGGCGAGCGTTTTCAGGTGATACCGTTCCGCAGTCAGACGCTGACTCAGCTCTGCACCAGCCAGCCTGACAACGACAACAGCGACTATCAGCCACGCTATCAGGTGCACTGATGCCGACCGGCTGCCTGCGTTCAGCAGGTGGCCGCGCGCTTCCTGACCGCTTATCAGGTTCACGCTATTTGCGGGGATTTCCTGTTGCTTTTCCACCTTCAACTGCGATGATAAGCATCCAGGTAAAGGACATGAAGAGCATAAAGAATGAAGAAAGTGATAAGCCTGTTTGCCATGACACTGGCAGTAATCAGCCTTGCAGGTTGTGGTCTGAAAGGGCCGCTTTACTTCCCGCCGAAGGATCAGCCGAAGAAACAACAAGCGCCGACCGAACGCCAGAAAGCGGACGCCTCTAAAGCCGATGTGGGCGGGCTGGTAACCGGCAATTCAGGCGTAAAAGCGAACTAATCTGATGGCTTACCCGGCGGAGCAAAAAATGCAGTTCTCCAAAATGCACGGTCTCGGCAACGATTTTATGGTTGTGGATGCGGTGACGCAAAACGTCTTCTTTTCGTCGGAATTGATCCGCCGGCTGGCCGATCGTCATCTGGGGATCGGCTTCGATCAGCTGCTGATTGTTGAACCGCCCTACGATCCCGATCTCGATTTCCACTACCGCATTTTCAACGCCGACGGCAGCGAAGTGGCTCAGTGCGGTAACGGCGCACGCTGCTTTGCCCGCTTTGTGCAGCTGAAAGGGCTGACCAATAAAAGCGATATCCGGGTCAGTACCCAGAATGGCCGCATGGTGTTAACCGTGACGCCGGACGATCAGGTGCGCGTGAACATGGGCGAACCGAACTTTGAGCCGCAGCAGGTGCCGTTTCGTGCCAATAAAGCGGAAAACCTCTATCTGCTGCGCGTGGCCGAACAGACGGTGATGCTGGGCGCGGTGTCGATGGGCAATCCGCACTGCGTGATTCAGGTTGAAAGTGTGAAAACCGCACAGGTTGAACTGCTGGGCCCGATTCTGGAAAGCCATGAGCGCTTCCCGGAGCGGGTCAATGTGGGCTTCATGGAGATCATCAATCCCGAACACATCCGCCTGCGCGTCTACGAACGCGGCGCGGGAGAAACGCAGGCGTGCGGCAGCGGCGCCTGTGCTGCCGTGGCATGCGGCATCCAGCAGGGCATTCTGGCACCCAAAGTGCGTGTCGATCTGCCCGGCGGAACCCTGCATATCACCTGGAAAGGGGCCGGACAGCCGCTCTACATGACCGGTCCTGCGACACACGTCTACGATGGGTTTATTCATCTATGAAAAATATCGAAGAGCAGGCTGACAGTTCGGTTCTGCTGGACGATCAGGCCGTCAGTGATTATCTGCGGCAGAATCCCGATTTCTTTATCCGTAACGCCCGCGAAGTGGAACAGATGGCCGTGCCGCATCCGGTTCGCGGCAGCGTCTCGCTGGTGGAGTGGCATATGGCGCGTCAGCGCAACCACATCCAGCGGCTGGAAGAGGAGATTACGCTGCTGATGGAGCAGGCCAGCGCCAACCATGAGCTGTTTGATCGTCTGCTGTCGCTGGAGAGCCATCTGGCCGCGGCTGACTCCCTGCAGGATATGCTCAACCGTCTGCATCGCTGGGCGCGAGAGCTGGGGCTGGCGGGTGCCAACGTGCGGCTGTTCAGCGATAAATGGCTGCTGGGTGCCCCCTCCGATTTCTTCCAGCTGAGCCTGTCACGTCAGGCCTTCGAACCGCTGCGTATTCAGCGTTTCGGTCATCAGCATCACTATCTCGGCAACATCAACGGCCCGGAACTGCTGCTGCTGCTGCCGCAGGCTAAAGCGATCGGCTCGGTGGCGATGTCGCTGATGGGCGAAGCGGGCGACCTCGGCGTGCTGATTTTCAGCAGCCGCGACAGCCAGCACTATCAGTCAGGCATGGGAACGCTGCTGTTGCAGCACCTGTCACAGATGATGCCAGGTCTGCTGTCGCGCTGGGTTGAACGCGCATGAGCAGCATGCTGCAGGAGGCCGTTGACGGATTTCTGCGCTTCCTGAAAGTGGAACGTCAGTTAAGTCCGCTGACCCAGAGCAGCTATGCGCGCCAGCTCGCTGCGCTGGTCGCCATTGCGGATGAGATGAAGCTCAGCAGCTGGGCCGCGCTGGAGCCCGCCCAGGTACGCAGTATGGCGGCGCGCAGCCGCCGCGCCGGACTCTCGGCCAGCAGCCTTGCGCTGCGTCTCTCAGCCCTGCGCAGTTTCCTGGACTGGCAGGTCAGTCAGGGTATGCTCGCCGCTAACCCCGCCAAAGGGGTGATGACGCCGCGTAAAGCGCGCCATTTGCCGAAGAATATCGACGTTGACGAAGTGAATCAGCTGCTGGAGATCGATCTCAGCGATCCGCTGGCTGTTCGCGACCGGGCGATGCTGGAGGTGATGTATGGCGGCGGGTTGCGTCTCTCTGAACTGGTCAATATGGATTGCCGCCACGTCGACCTCGATTCCGGTGAGGTGTGGGTGGTGGGTAAGGGCAGTAAAGAGCGCCGGGTGCCGATTGGCCGCACGGCCGTGACCTGGATCGAACAGTGGCTGCCGCTGCGTGAGACCTTCGGCTGTCAGGATGATGCGCTGTTTCTTTCAACGCGCGGCAACCGCATCTCGCCGCGCAGCGTGCAGAAGCGCTTCGCCGAATGGGGCATTCGCCAGGGCGTCGCCAGTCATATCCATCCGCATAAGCTGCGTCACTCCTTTGCAACGCATCTGCTGGAATCCAGCGGCGATCTGCGCGCCGTGCAGGAGTTGCTGGGGCATGCGAACCTGTCGACGACCCAGATCTATACCCATCTCGACTTCCAGCATCTGGCTTCGGTGTATGACGCCGCGCATCCCCGCGCCAAACGAGGAAAGAACGAATGAAGTTTTATCGTCCGCTGTCGGCCATCAAAGCCATGACTTTCGACCTTGATGACACGCTTTACGATAACTACCCGGTGATCCGCCGCACCACGCTGGAGTCTCATGCCGCGTTACAGGCTTTTCATCCGGCGCTGCGCGACTTTACGCCGCAGGATTATCAGCAACTGCGAGATGAGCTGTTGCAGCGAGAGCCCGACATCTTTCACGACGTTTCGGAGTGGCGCCGCCGTTCGGTTGAGCTGGCGATGCTGAATATCGGCCTCTCTGCGGCGGAAGCCACGGCGGGCGCGGCAGAGGTGATGGCGGTCTTCCACCAGTGGCGGAGTCAGGTTGTGATGCCGGAGGAAACCCATCAGACGCTGAAAGCGCTGGCGGAGAAGGTGCCGCTGGTGGCGATCACCAACGGCAACGCCAGCCCGGAAAAAATGGGTATTGCCGGCTATTTTCAGTTCACTCTGCGCGCCGGGCCCGACGGGCGCGCCAAGCCGTGGCAGGATATGTATCAGCTGGCGGCGCAGCGTCTTGCCATCGCCCCCCACCATATCCTGCATGTGGGCGACGATCTCACCACTGACGTGGCGGGTTCGCTGCGCGGCGGGCTGCAGGCGTGCTGGATTAACCTGCGGCAGGGCAACCTGATGCATATCCCGGACGCGCGCCTGTTGCCGCATGTCGAAATTTCGCGGTTGGCATCACTCACCTCACTGCTATAATGGCTGTAAATTTATCCAGTCGTTGCCGCTTTCAGCTTTGCCGCCCGCCTTGCCTATGGCAGGCGCAATATCGCGCGCGATGACGGCGTTTTCTCTTTGGTAACCGGTGCTTATGGACGTTTCTGAACTGCTCGATGGGTTAAATGACAATCAGCGTGAGGCCGTAGCGGCCCCGCGCAGTAACCTGCTGGTGCTGGCAGGCGCGGGCAGTGGCAAAACGCGGGTGCTGGTGCATCGCATCGCCTGGCTGATGTCGGTAGAGAACTGTTCACCCTATTCCATTATGGCGGTGACCTTTACCAACAAAGCGGCGGCGGAGATGCGTCACCGTATTGAGCAGCTGATTGGCACCAGCCAGGGCGGGATGTGGATCGGGACCTTCCACGGTCTGGCGCATCGCCTGCTGCGTGCTCATCATCTTGATGCCGGTCTGCCACAGGACTTTCAGATCCTCGACAGTGAAGATCAGCTGCGCCTGCTTAAGCGCCTGATTAAATCGATGAACCTGGATGAGAAGCAGTGGCCTGCGCGTCAGGGCATGTGGTACATCAACGGCAAAAAAGATGAAGGCCTGCGGCCAAAGCATATCGAAAGCTACGGCAATCCGATCGAGCAGACCTGGCTGCGCATCTATCAGGCCTATCAGGAAGCGTGCGACCGCGCCGGTCTGGTGGACTTTGCCGAGCTGCTGCTGCGCGCGCATGAGTTATGGCTCAACAAGCCGCACATTCTGAATCACTACCGCGAACGCTTCACCAACGTGCTGGTGGATGAGTTCCAGGATACCAACAACATTCAGTATGCCTGGATTCGGATGCTGGCGGGTGACAGCGGCCGGGTGATCATCGTGGGTGACGATGACCAGTCGATCTACGGCTGGCGCGGCGCGCAGGTCGAAAATATTCAGCGCTTCCTGCAGGATTTCCCCGGCGCGGAAACCATCCGTCTGGAGCAGAACTATCGCTCAACCAATAACATCCTGAAAGCCGCCAACGCCCTGATCGCCAATAACAATGGCCGGCTGGGTAAAGAGCTCTGGACCGACGGCAGCGATGGGGAACCGATCTCTATCTACTGCGCCTTCAATGAGCTGGATGAAGCGCGCTTCGTGGTTAACCGCATCAAGGTCTGGATGGAGAACGGCGGGGCGCTCAATGACTGCGCCATTCTCTACCGCAGCAACGCCCAGTCGCGCGTGCTGGAAGAGGCACTGCTGCAGAGCAGCATGCCCTACCGGATTTATGGCGGCATGCGCTTCTTTGAACGTCAGGAGATCAAAGATGCGCTCTCCTATCTGCGTCTGATCGCGAACCGCAATGACGACGCGGCGTTTGAGCGTGTGGTCAATACCCCGACGCGCGGCGTGGGCGATCGGACGCTCGACGTGGTGCGTCAGACTGCCCGCGAACGTCAGATGACACTGTGGCAGGCGACGCGCGAACTGCTGCAAACCCGTGCGCTGGCTGGCCGGGCCGCCTCGGCGCTGCAACGCTTCTGTGAGCTGGTCGATTCCCTGGCGACCGAAACCGCCGAATTACCGCTTCATGTGCAGACCGATCGGGTGATCAAAGATTCCGGTCTGTGGCTGATGTATGAGCAGGAGAAAGGCGAGAAGGGTCAGGCGCGAATCGAAAACCTTGAGGAGCTGGTGACGGCAACCCGCCAGTTCAGCTATCAGGACGAAGATGAAGATCTGATGCCGCTGCAGGCGTTTTTATCTCATGCGGCGCTGGAAGCGGGCGAAGGTCAGGCGGACAAATGGCAGGATGCGGTTCAGCTGATGACGCTGCACTCGGCAAAAGGGCTGGAGTTCAGCCAGGTCTTCATCGTCGGCATGGAAGAGGGGATGTTCCCGAGCCAGATGTCGCTGGATGAAGGGGGCCGGCTGGAAGAGGAGCGTCGTCTCGCTTATGTCGGCGTCACCCGTGCGATGCTCAAGCTGACGCTGACCTACGCCGAAACCCGCCGACTCTATGGTAAGGAAGTGTATCACCGTCCTTCCCGTTTTATCGGTGAGCTGCCCGAAACGTGCATTGAAGAAGTGCGGCTGCGCGCCAGCGTCAGTCGTCCGGTCAGCCATCAGCGGATGGGGGCACCGGTGACCAAAAATGACAGCGGATTCTCGCTGGGCCAGCGTGTTCATCATGCCAAATTTGGTGAAGGCACCATCATTAACCTGGAAGGCAGCGGCGAGCACAGCCGCCTGCAGGTGGCGTTTCAGGGGCAGGGAATCAAGTGGCTGGTGGCGGCTTACGCGAAGCTGGAAACGCTTTAGCGTGCGGTTGACGGCTTTTTCGTCTCAGCGTAACATGCGCCCACTATTATCATGAGAGGACAACGCCTTGGACACGCCCAGTCGATGCTGGCTCAATGACCTGGATACCAGGCATAACATCTAAGGCTACCTCTTTACGCGGGTAGCCTTAGCGGTTATCAGCGACCTCCCTTTTTGATCCCGTCGCACGAGTCAGCACTGATTTACCTTTGAAACTCTGTTTCCGTGTTCAGGCCGCCCGTTCTGTGTTGAGGAACGGCGGATTGCCTTGTCCCATTTAGTCTGCAATGGGGAGTATTGCTATGCTGAGCGCATTTAAACTGGACCACAGCCGCCTGACGCGACTGGAGCTGGAAGACGAAAACGACAAGCTGACCACCTCCGTCTGGGTCGATCTGATCGAGCCGGAAGAGGGCGAGCGTGACCGGGTGCAGTGTGAGCTGGGCCAGAGCCTGGCAACCCGACCTGAGCTGGAAGATATCGAGGCGTCGGCGCGCTTCTTCGAAGATGAAGATGGTCTGCACATCCACTCCTTCTTCTTTTATGAAGATGCGGACGACCACGCCGGTAACTCCACCGTGGCGTTCACCATCCGTGAAGGCCGCCTCTATACCCTGCGCGAACGCGAACTGCCCGCTTTCCGTCTCTACCGCATGCGCGCCCGAAACCAGACCCTGATCGACGGTAACGCGTTTGAGCTGCTGCTCGACCTGTTCGAGACCAAAATCGAACAGCTGGCGGATGAGATCGAAAACATCTACAGCGCGCTGGAGAAACTCAGCCGGGTGATTATGGAAGGTCAGCAGGGCGAAGAGTACGATCAGGCGCTGTCACGCCTGGCAGAGCTGGAAGATATCGGCTGGAAAGTGCGTCTCTGCCTGATGGATACCCAGCGCGCCCTGAACTTCCTGGTGCGCAAAGCGCGTCTGCCGGGCAACCAGCTGGAGCAGGCGCGTGAAATCCTGCGCGATATCGAGTCGCTGCTGCCGCACAACGAATCGCTGTTCCAGAAGGTCAACTTCCTGATGCAGGCCGCGATGGGCTTTATCAACATTGAGCAGAACCGCATCATCAAGATCTTCTCGGTGGTCTCCGTTGTCTTCCTGCCGCCGACGCTGGTGGCCTCCAGCTACGGGATGAACTTCGAGTTTATGCCGGAGCTGAAGTGGAGCTTTGGCTATCCGGCGGCGATTGGCCTGATGATCCTGGCGGGCCTGGCACCTTATCTCTACTTCAAACGTAAAAACTGGCTGTAAAACGTTCCGGGCCATCGTAGATGGCCCGTTCTGCTGGCTCCGGTCGCCATTTCTGCGTACTCTGTCCCCCTTGTTTTTACAAATAATTAACTTTTATGGACGCTTTATCCTTACGCGCGCAGTGGGCGCTGCTGCTGCTGGTGTCGGTCCTGCTGGGGACGCTGCTGCACCACTTTCAGGTGCCCGCGGCGCTGCTGCTGGGCCCGATGGTGGTCGGCGTGGTGATGGGGTTATCAGGCGCAACGCTGCGCATCGACAGGCGGTTGTTCCTGCTGGCGCAGGCGGTACTGGGCTGCATGATTGCACAGAGCCTGTCGCTGTCGATTCTGACGCCGCTGATTCAGGAGTGGCCGGTGGTGCTGGCGGTGCTGCTGCTGACCCTGGCGGCCAGCGGCGTATCGGGCTTTCTGCTGGTGCGCTTCAGTCAGCTGCCTGGCCCGACCGGTGCCTGGGGATCGTCACCGGGTGGCGCATCCGCCATGGTGGCGATGGCGGGCGACTTTGGGGCCGACGTGCGTCTGGTGGCGTTCATGCAGTATCTGCGGGTGCTGTTTGTCGCCTCGGCGGCGGCGCTGGTGGCACGTATCGGTCTGGGGGACGAGGCACACAGCGTCTCGCTGCTCTGGTTTCCCGCCCTGAATCGCGGCTTTGTCATCACGCTGGCAGTGATGCTGGCGGGCGCGTGGCTGGGCACCCGGCTGCGCATCCCGTCGGGGGCGCTGTTGCTGCCCGCGCTGGCGGGGGCAGCACTGAACGGCAGCGGTGTTGCGGTACTCCAGGTGCCGGAGTGGCTGCTGGCTCTGGCCTACGCGCTGATCGGCTGGAGTGTCGGGCTCCGGTTCACCCGTCCGATTTTCCTGCTGGCGCTGCGCACGCTGCCGCAGATGCTCGCCTCCATCTTCGGGCTGATGCTGTTATGTGGCGGGCTGGCGTGGATGCTGACGCAGATGCTGGATATCGATCTGATGACCGCCTATCTCGCCACCAGTCCGGGCGGGCTGGACACGGTGGCGATTATTGCCGCGGGCACCCAGGTCAACATGGCTTTTGTGATGGCGTTACAGACGCTGCGTCTGTTCACCATCCTGCTGACCGGTCCGGCGATGGCGCGCTTTATTTCACGCTACGCGCGCACGGGTGCGGAATGAAAACGCCACCGCATCACAGACAAACACCAGCAGCGCCAGCCAGATGAAGCCAAAGGTGACCATCTTGTCTGGCGTGATGGTTTCCCCGTAGAAAACGACCGCCAGGATAAACATCAGGGTCGGGCCGAGATACTGAAAGAAGCCAACCGTGGAGAGACGCAGCCGGCTGCAGGCCGCCGCAAACAGCATCAGCGGAATGGTGGTGATAATCCCTGCCGCGACCAGCCTGAGGTTGAGGCTCAGCGGGTTAGCGGAGAGATGGCTGGTGGGGCTGTCGGCAAAGCCGAACAGATAGATGGCCGCCAGGGGGAATAGCCACAGGGTCTCAATCAGCATGCCGCTCTGAGCATCGACCTGAATCTTTTTACGCACCAGACCATACAGGGCGAAGCTCAGCGCCAGCCCCAGCGCAATCACCGGCAGCGAACCGAACTGCCACAGCTGCACCAGCACGCCGAGGGTGGCCAGCAGCACCGCCAGCCACTGGAGACGGCGGAAACGCTCGCGCAGAAACAGCATGCCGAACACCACATTAATCAGCGGATTAATAAAGTAACCCAGGCTGGCTTCCAGCATATGCTGATTATTCACCGCCCAGATAAACAGCAGCCAGTTGCCGCCAATGGTCAGCGCGGTCAGCGCCAGCATCAGCACTTTTGCTGGCTGAGATAACACGCTGCGTACGACGGGCCAGCTGCGGCTCAGCGTAATCAGCAGCAGCATAAACAGCGCAGACCAGATAACCCGGTGCGTCATGATTTCCGTGGCCGGAACCTGCTTCACCAGTTTGAAGTAAGCCGGCGCGATGCCCCAGATAAAGTAAGCCCCCAGGGCGAAACCCACGCCCTGGCGGGTTTGTTGCGTATCCATATGAGATCCAGATGGCGTGCTTAGCCGATAAGATAGGTGGCGGTTGCCGTGGCGATATAGTCGCCCTGTTGGTTGTGCAGCTCGACGCGCGCCACGGCGACTTTGTTACCGGCACGCAGCAGGCTGCTGGTGGCAGTAAAGCGCTCGCCGCGTCCGGGGCGCAGATAGTCAACGCGCATATCGATGGTGCCCATGCGGGAGAGACGCTGGCGAAGCTCGGCTTCGCTGATGCTCTCCTGACGGGTCAGCGCGTTACTGACGCAGACCATACCAGCCGCCACATCCAGAACCGACGCGATCACCCCGCCATGCAGGATCTGTTGTGCCTGGTTGCCCACCAGCATGGTTTTGTTGGCAAAGCTGATTTCGGCGTAGTCCGCCTCCAGGCGCATCAGTTCCAGACCCAGCGCCTGATTGAAGGGCATGTGATAAACGAAAATTTCGCCGACCAGCTGGCGAGCGTCCTGCGGTGTCAGCACGGGTGATGACATGATGATGTGTCCTGAAAAAATCGGGCCAGAGGGGCGCGCAATCTGAATGAGTTGTGTATTCTATGCCGCCTGCGAGGGGGTTTCCAGTTTAAGAAATCAGCACTCTTGCTCACTGCCATTTGCGTGTAGAATGGCCTGCTTTTTACGACACCCTTTCAGTTGTTTTGATACGCAGCGCTCACCGGAGAATTTTATGCGTAAGCATCGCGCCTTGCTGGCGGCAATGTTGATAATTCCTGCGCTGGCGCAGGCAGATGAAGCTCAGATCAAAGAGGTTCATGACGCGCCACAGGTTCAGGGCAGCATCATTGCTAACCTGCTGGAGAAGCATGATAATCCGTTTGTTCTCTATCCTTACGAGAACAACTATCTGCTCTACACCTACACCAGCGACCTGAATAAAGAGGCGATCTCCTCCTATAACTGGGGAGAAAATGCCCGCAAAGATGAAGTGAAATTCCAGCTCAGCCTGGCGTTTCCGCTGTGGCGCGGTATTCTGGGTGATAACTCGGTGCTGGCCGCCTCTTACACCCAGCGCTCCTGGTGGCAGCTGTCGAATCGCGGTGAATCCTCGCCCTTCCGTGAGACCAATTATGAGCCGCAGATTTTCCTTGGCTGGGCCACGGATTATTCGCTGGGTGGCTGGACACTGCGGGATGTCGAACTGGGTCTGAATCATGAGTCTAACGGACGCAGCGATCCCACTTCGCGCAGCTGGAACCGCGTTTATGCGCGGCTGATGGCGGAGAACGGGAACTTCCTGGCGGAGATCAAACCCTGGTATCGCATCCCGGACGGGGCAAATAATGACGACAACCCCGATATCACCAAATATATGGGTTATTACCGCACCCGGCTGGGCTATAAGCTGGGCGACAGTATCTTCAGCGTTGAAGGCAACTATAACTGGAACAGCGGTTATGGCGGTGCGACGATGGCCTGGAGCTACCCAATCAGTGAGCATGTCCGCTTCTATACGCAGGTGTTCAGCGGCTACGGTGAATCACTGATCGATTACAACCATCGCCAGACGCGTCTGGGTGTGGGTGTAACGCTCAACGACTTGTTCTAATCCCTAACGTACGACAGGAATCGCGTGGCAACCTCGGCAGTTCTCAATCAGGAAGCGCTGGCGCAGCAGGTATTGCAGGATACCTTCGGCTACCAGCAGTTTCGTCCCGGTCAGCAGACGATCATCAATCAGGCGCTGAGCGGGCGCGATTGTCTGGTGGTCATGCCCACCGGCGGCGGTAAATCGCTCTGCTATCAGATCCCGGCGCTGGTGCGCGAAGGCCTGACGCTGGTAGTCTCGCCGCTGATCTCACTGATGAAAGATCAGGTCGATCAGCTGCTGGCAAACGGCGTAGCCGCGGCGTGTCTCAACTCCACCATGACGCGCGAACAGCAGCAGACGGTGATGGCTGACTGCCGCACCGGTCGGGTGAAGCTGCTCTATATCGCCCCTGAACGCCTGATGATGGATAACTTCCTCGACAATCTGGCACACTGGCAGCCCGTGATGCTGGCGGTGGATGAGGCGCACTGTATCTCGCAGTGGGGGCACGATTTCCGTCCGGAATATGGCGCGCTGGGCCGGTTGCGTGAACGCTTCCCGGAGGTGCCGGTGATGGCGCTGACCGCGACCGCCGATGAAACCACCCGTAACGACATCGTTAACCTGCTGCACATGCAGGACCCGCTGATCCAGATCAGCAGCTTCGACCGTCCCAATATCCGCTACACCCTGGTGGAAAAATTTAAGCCCACCGATCAGCTGCTGCGCTACGTTCAGGATCAGCGCGGCAAGTGCGGCATTATCTACTGCAACAGCCGGGCGAAGGTGGAAGACACCGCCGCGCGCCTGCAGAGCCGGGGGCTGAGCGTCGGGGCCTATCATGCCGGTATCGACAGCGAACAGCGCGCCAGAGTGCAGGAAGCGTTTCAGCGTGACGATCTGCAAATCGTGGTGGCGACGGTGGCCTTTGGGATGGGCATCAACAAGCCCAACGTCCGGTTTGTGGTTCACTTTGATATCCCGCGCAACATCGAATCCTATTACCAGGAAACCGGCCGTGCCGGCCGTGATGGCCTGCCCGCCGAGGCGATGATGCTTTACGACCCGGCAGATATGGCCTGGCTGCGTAAGTGTCTGGAAGAGAAAGTGCCGGGGCCGCTGCAGGATATTGAACGCCATAAGCTCAACGCCATGGGCGCGTTTGCGGAGGCGCAGACCTGCCGCCGCCTCGTGCTGCTCAACTACTTTGGTGAGGGGCGCCAGCAGCCGTGCGATAACTGCGATATCTGTCTCGATCCGCCTAAACGGTATGATGGTCTGGTCGAGGCGCAGAAGGCGCTCTCCGGCATCTACCGCGTGGGACAGCGTTTCGGCATGGGCTATATCGTGGAGGTGCTGCGCGGCTCCAACAATCAGCGTATCCGGGAACAGGGCCATGACAAACTGCCGGTCTATGGACTCGGCAAAGATCAGAGTCACGAGCACTGGGTCAGCGTGTTGCGTCAGTTGATCCATCTGGGGCTGGTCACGCAGAACATTGCCATGCATTCGGCGCTGCAGCTGACCGAAGCCGCCCGCCCGGTGCTGCGCGGTGAAGTCCCCCTGATGCTGGCGGTGCCACGCCTGATTACCGCGAAGACGAAGAGCAGCAGTCCGGCGAAGTTTCACGGTGGCAACTACGATCGCAAGCTCTTTGCCAAGCTGCGTAAGCTGCGAAAAGCGATCGCCGATGAAGAGAATATTCCGCCTTACGTGGTGTTCAATGACGCCACACTGATTGAAATGGCAGAACAGATGCCGGTCAGCGCGTCAGAGATGCTCAGCGTCAATGGCGTGGGTCACCGCAAACTGGAGCGCTTTGGCAAACCTTTCCTGGTGATGATCAAAGAGCATCTCGATGAAGAGTAAAGGACACTGATTATGCTGATGTTATTTGCCACTGTGGCGCTGGTACACCTGGTGGCGCTGATGAGCCCCGGCCCGGATTTCTTTTTCGTCTCACAGACGGCTGCCAGCCGCTCACGCAAAGAGGCGATGATGGGCGTGCTGGGCATTACGCTCGGTATCGTTGTCTGGGCGGGGGTGGCGCTGATGGGGCTGCATCTGATTCTGGAGAAAATGGCCTGGCTGCATCAGATCATCATGGTCGGTGGCGGACTCTATCTGCTGTGGATGGGCTGGCAGCTGATGGGCTCGGCACGTCAGCGCCATAAACAGCCGCAGCAGGATGAGCCGGTGGTCGAGCTGCCAAAACGCGGCATGAGCTTCCTCAAAGGGCTGCTGACGAATCTCTCAAATCCCAAAGCGATTATCTACTTCGGCAGCGTCTTCTCGCTGTTTGTCGGGGATGATGTCGGCGCGACGGAGCGCTGGGGTCTGTTCCTGCTGATCATCGCGGAAACTTTTGCCTGGTTTGCGCTGGTGGCGGCAATCTTTGCCCTGCCGTGGATGCGTGCGAAATATCAGCGCCTGGCAAAATGGGTGGATGGTATGGCAGGGGTACTCTTTGCCGGTTTCGGCATCCATCTGATTATCTCCCGCTAAGCATCGCGGATGCCGGCGTGCACGAGGCGCGTCCGGCATGGCTCTCACCTCCCATCGTCTCTTCCTCATGTGACAGCGATCACACTCTGCTTCACCGTTTATCCCGTTACCTTAACCGTCACTCAATCGTCACCCGGTGTTAATCTACCGAGGCATCACCTCTGGTAAGGTCGGTAACCGGGCATATTTTTGCAGGAACAGGATGATGAGAATGAAAGCGCTGCTGCTGCTGTTAATGAGTGCGGGCATCAGCGCCTGCGCGTCACCGGCGGCGACCCGTTATCCGGCATCGCAGTCGATCCGGACGGATAAGGTGACGTCGATGCTGGCGCAGCTTCCTGCGCCCGGCCTGCCGCAGGGTGACAGGATTAGCCGGATCTCTGCGGCTTTTCTCGGGACACCTTATCAGGCCCATACGCTGATCGGCTCGCCTGCGACGCCCGAAGCGCTGGTGATCAACCTCTACGGGGTAGACTGCTTTACGCTGCTGGATTATGTGCAGGCGCTGAGCCAAAGCCACGATCGCCCCAGCTTTGAAGCCAGCCTTATCCGCACCCGTTATCGGGATGGCGAGGTCAGCTACCTGAAACGGCGCCACTTTTTTTCTGACTGGGCTGCTGACAGCCCGCCGATTGCCGATGACGTCACCCGCACACTGAGCCCGGCGGCGGTGACGGTGATGAAACCACTCAATCGTCAGGCCAGCGGAACAGAAAAAGTGCCGGGTCTGGGCGTGATGCCGCGTCCGATCACTTACATTCCGGCCCGCGCCCTTACGCCCCGGCTGCTTGACCAGATTCAGAATGGCGATTATGTCGGGGTTTATACGCCCGCGGCGGGGCTGGATGTCTCACATGTGGGGATTGCCGTCCGGCACGATGGCCGGTTGTGGTTCAGGAACGCCTCCTCGCGGGCTGAAAACCGCCGGGTTGTCGATGCGCCGTTCAGGGAATATATGCGGTCAGTGCCGGGCATCATCGTGCTGCGTGCCGTGCCGGCGGTGTGATGAGAGAGAAGCGATCGCGCCAGCCCTGGCGGGCCGGCGCGTCAGGATCAGGCGATCTTCCTGGCGCTGGCCAGCAGGGCGCCGACCGCCATAAACAGTCCGCCGAAAATACGGTTCATGAGCTTCATCTGTTTTGGCCCTTTAATCCAGCCCGCAATGCGGGTCGCCAGCGTGGCGTAGCCAATCATCACGATGATATCGACCACTACGGTCGTCACGCCCAGCACCAGATACTGCATAAAGAGTGGCTGATGCGGCTGAATAAATTGCGGGAAGAGCGCCGCCAGAAAGACGATGCTTTTGGGGTTGGTCAGGTTCACCAGCACGGCACGTTTGAACAGGCGACGGCGCGGCATCGCTTTAGCGACCGCGTCCAGGTCGATACCGCCCGCTGAGCGCCACTGCTGAATACCCAGCCAGACCAGATAGGCCGCACCGGCCCATTTCAGAATCTCAAAGGCGAGCAGCGACTGGGAAAACAGCGCCCCCAGCCCGATGCCTACCAGCACGATATGCAGCGCCAGCCCGACCTGCAGGCCGGAGATGGAGGCCACCGTGCCGCGATAGCCGTGGCTGATGCCGGTACTCATGGTGTTAATCGCGCCGGAGCCGGGCGACAGGCTGAGAATTGTGGTGGTGAGCAGATAGGTCAGCCACCATTCGATGGTCATGGGTTGCGCTCTCTTTAGGGGCGGAAGTGTGACACAATACGCCAGAAATAAGCGCGGCGCTACGGCCTGCGTACGGCAACAGGGACTCTTTATCCGGTCATCAGGAGGGCGAATGAATCCACACAAAGCCAGCTGGCTGCGACGCGAAAAAGCCTTTGCTGCCTTTGCAACCGGTCCGCTGCTCGACTTCTGGCACAGCCGTGAAGAGCGTGAGTTTACCGGCGTCGGCAATCTGACATTGCGTTACGTCCGGTTCACGTCACCGAAACACACGCGTGTCATCCTGATTGTGCCCGGCCGCATCGAGAGTTACATCAAATACCCCGAGCTGGCCTACGATCTGTTTCACTGTGGCTTCGATGTGGTGATCCTCGATCATCGCGGCCAGGGGCGCTCCGATCGTCTGCTGGAGGACTCACACCGCGGCCACGTGGTGGAATTTACCCACTATGTCGACGATCTCGAAACCCTCTATCTGAAAGAGATCGTCAGCGGTCACTATCAGCAGCGTTATGCGCTGGCTCACTCGATGGGGGGCGCAATATTAACGCTGTTTCTGGCGCGGCAGCCGCAGGCTTTTCATGCGGTTGCCCTGGTGGCCCCGATGTTTGGTATTGCGCTGCCGTTGCCTGCTTTCCTGACCCACCGGATACTCGACTGGGCGGAGAAACGACCGGCGGTGCGCGATGGCTATGCGCTCGGCACCGGACGCTGGCGCGCGCATCCGTTTGGCATCAACCGGCTGACGCACAGTGCTGAGCGTTACCGGCGTAACCTGCGCTTTTATGCTGATGATCCGGCGATTCGCGTTGGCGGGCCGACCTATCACTGGGTGCGCGAAGGCATCCATGCCGGTCGCAACATCATCAGCCAGGTGGATAAGATCACCACGCCGCTGCTGCTGTTACAGGCCAGCGAGGATCGGGTGGTCGATAACCGTTCGCAGGACCTGTTTTGTGCCGCGATGGCTGCGGCGGGTCATCCGTGTGAGGGCAACACGCCGCGGGTGATCAACGGCGCGCGTCATGAGATCCTGTTTGAAAAAGACGCGATGCGTGCCGAAGCGCTCAATGCAGTGGTCGACTTCTTTTCAGCGCATCACTGACGTTATTTATCCGACCGGCGAAAGCCGGCAGACTCCGATACCCGAGGTTTTCATGTACCACATCGTTGCATCCGACCTGGATGGCACGCTGCTTTCTCCCGAACATCGCCTGACCCCATTTGCACGCGAAACGCTGCAGCAGCTGGTCGCCAGAGATATCCACTTCGTTTTCGCGACCGGCCGCCATCATATCGATGTCGGACAGATGCGCGACAGCCTGGCGATTCCGGCTTATATGATCACTTCAAACGGCGCGCGCGTTCACAACGCGGCGGGCGAACTGGTCTTCAGTCACAATCTGGATGCCGACATCGCCAGCGATCTGTTTGGCCTGCAATATCATCACAACGAAATCCTGACTCACGTCTACCGGGATGATGAGTGGTTTGTCAGCCGCTCAAGTCCGGCGGAACAGGATTACTTCCGCGAGTCGGTGTTCAATTATCAGGTCTATGAGCCAGGTCTGCTGCCAACCGATAACATCAGCAAAGTCTTCTTCACCTGCGAAAACCCTGAACATCTGATCCCGATGGAGCAGGCCATTGAAGCGCGCTGGGGTGATCGCGTTAACGTCAGCTTCTCATTGCCCACCTGTCTGGAGGTCATGGCGGGCGGCGTGTCGAAGGGGCATGCGCTGGAAGCCGTGGCGAAGCAGCTGGGTCATTCGCTGCAAAGCTGTATCGCCTTCGGCGACGGCATGAACGATGTGGAGATGCTGAGCATGGCGGGCAAGGGCTGTATCATGCAGAACGCTCATCAGCGGCTGAAAGATACGCTGCCGGCGCTGGAAGTGATTGGATCGAATGCGGATGATGCGGTGCCGCAGACGCTGCGCGCACTCTACCTCGCATAAGTAGTTGAATGAAAAGGGCCGGTTATCCGGCCCTTTTTTTATGCCGTCAGGCGATTTTCTGTTTGTGTCTGTGTTCGCTGACCATGGTCAGGAGCAGCAGAATAACGGCGAGCACGCAGCCTGCGATCATCACCAGGAAGCCCCCATCCCAGCCGAAGTAGTCGACGGTGTAACCGACAATGGCGCTGGCGGCCACCGAGCCTCCCAGGTAGCCGAACAGGCCGGTAAAGCCCGCTGCCGTTCCTGCCGCTTTTTTCGGGGCCAGCTCCAGCGCGTGCAGACCAATCAGCATCACCGGACCGTAGATCAGGAAGCCAATCACGATCATACAGGCCATATCGACGCCGGGGTTACCCGCCGGATTGAGCCAGTAGATGATGGTCGCGACGGTGACCAGCGTCATAAAGAACACCCCGGTCGCCCCCCGATTGCCGCGGAACACCTTATCCGACATCCAGCCGCAGAGCAGCGTCCCCGGTATCCCCGCATATTCATACAGGAAGTAGGCCCAGGAGGACTTATCCAGCGTGAAGTGTTTCACCTCTTTGAGATAGGTCGGAGACCAGTCGAGGATGCCGTAGCGCAGCAGATAGACAAACACGTTGGCCAGCGCGATGTACCACAGCAGCCTGTTCGGCAGCACGTACTTCATGAAGATCTGCTTTGCTGTCAGCTCCTCTTCATGGCTGGCATCGTAGTCGGGCGGATAGTCGTTTTTATACGCTTCAATCGGCGGCAGGCCACAGGATTGCGGGGTATCGCGCATCAGCGCAAAGGCCAGAATCGCAATGGCAATCGCGCCAAAAGCGGGCATGTAGAGCGCCGCTTTCCAGTCGTTAAACCACGCCATGCCCAGCAGAAACAGCAGCGGGGGGATACCGCCGCCCACATTATGGGCGCAGTTCCAGACCGAGACGATCCGGCCGCGCTCCTTCTGTGACCACCAGTGAACCATGGTGCGTCCGCACGGCGGCCAGCCCATCCCCTGAAACCAGCCGCAGATAAACAGCAGTACAAACATCACCATGATGCTGGAGGTCGCCCAGGGCACAAATCCCATGATCAGCATCACCGCCGCGGCCAGAATCAGGCCAGCCGGCAGGAAGACGCGCGGGTTTGAGCGGTCCGACACCGATCCCATGATGAATTTTGAAAAGCCGTAGGCGATGGAGATGCCCGACAGGGCAAACCCTAAGTCGCCCCGCGAAAAACCCTGCTCGACCAGATAGGGCATCGCGAGCGCAAAGTTTTTTCTGACCAGATAGTAGGCGGCATAACCGAAGAAGATCCCGATGAAAATTTGCCAGCGCAGACGACGGTAGAGGGGATCGACACGATCCTCTGCCACCTGTGGCTGGCGTGGCGCAGGTTTAAAAATGCTCAGCATCAGTGAGGCCCTCCAGGGCACATTATGGTTTTTGAATTCCCGGCAGGTTGAAGCAGGAAAAGAGGAGAAAATGGCCATCCGATGTTCCATTTCGCGCAAAGAATAGTGTTAGTTGCGCAGCGTTACTGTGATGAATGACACATTTGTTACAGTTTTATTACAGTTGAGAGCGAAAGTGTTCACCTGATGGATCATTTCGCGCATTTTGTCTGGCGGAAAAGCGGTTCTGTCGACAGTTATGTCAGTCTGTGTAAACGGTCTGCTGCCTAAAGATTCTGATCGAATGTTTTATAGTCACATGTCAACCAGATTTCACAGCCTGATGGCAGCACATTGTTTACACTGGCGGCCTGTTAATTTCAGGGTCATGACCGTGTTCTTATTAATTATTACCACTATTCTGTGGGCCTTTTCGTTCAGTCTGATTGGCGAATACCTTGCCGGGCAGGTGGACAGCTGGTTTTCCGTGCTGATGCGTCTGGCGCTGGCTGCGCTGGTCTTCCTGCCTTTCCTGCGCTGGCGCGGCTACCGCCCTTCAACGCTGCTGCTTTATATGCTGGTGGGGATGCTGCAGCTCGGGGTGATGTATCTGCTGAGTTTTGAAGCCTATCTCTATCTGAGCGTTTCAGAATTCCTGCTGTTTACGGTGATGACGCCGCTGTATGTGACGCTGATTTACGATCTGATCAGCCGTCGTCCGCTGCGCATCGGTTATGTGTTCAGTGCGCTGCTGGCGGTGGCCGGTGCGGCGATTATCCGTTATGACAAAGTCAGCGATCATTTCTGGTTCGGGCTGCTGTTAGTGCAGCTGGCAAACATCTGTTTTGCGGCGGGAATGGTTGGGTATAAGCGTCTGCAGGAGACCCGTCCGATGCCGCAGCACACCGCCTTCTCCTGGTTCTATCTGGGTGCGGTCGTGATTGCCGTGATCGCGTGGTGCGCCTGGGGTAATCCGCAGAAGTTACCGACCACCTCACTGCAGTGGGGTATTCTGGTCTGGCTGGGCGTTGCGGCTTCCGGTCTGGGCTATTTTATGTGGAACTATGGTGCAACGCAGGTCGATGCCGGCACGCTGGGCATTATGAATAACATGCACGTTCCCGCCGGGCTGCTGGTGAATCTGGCAATCTGGCAGGAGAAACCGCACTGGCCGAGCTTTATTGCGGGTGCGCTGGTGATCCTCGCCTCGCTGTGGGTGCATAAGCGCTGGGTGGTGGGGCGCAGCAGCCGATCTTAAAGGAGAATCGCACCTAATCAGTGGCTGTGGGTCAGGTGAGGCCTCCCGGGCTGGCGCGTCCGATCGCGAAGGAATCTCACCTCCCTGTGGATCGGCCGGGCCATCCCTGGCCCGGACGCTTCGCTCTTCTGACGCGCCAGCCCATGAGGCGTGACAGCCTCATCGCTGTTAAATGCGTGGCTCATCGCTGTTAAATGCGTGGCTCAGTGCGAGCATGAAGGAGGGAATGGCGGGCTGAGAAGTAAAGCGTCCGCCGCATGGATGCGGCGGTCGAGGCTCCAGGGATGGATTCACGCCGTCTTTACGCAGCAGCCCGCCATTTCCGACTGGATGGCACGTTATCAGGCAGGCTTATCACTCTTCGGACGCTGGATCATCGCCAGCCCTTTCAGGAAGTTACGCAGAATCTGATCGCCACACTCGCGGTAGTTCTTATGGTCAGGCTTGCGGAAAATCGCCCCTACTTCCGCCTGCGACACGGTAAAGTTTGCGCGCTTCAGCACGTCAGGAATGTCGGTCGTTTTCAGATCGAACGCGATACGCAGTTTCTTCATAAAGATGTTGTTATTCATTTTGCGCTCGATCGACGGGGCAGGCGCCTCTTCGCTTTTACCACGACGGTAAAAAATCAGGCCATTCAGAAAATAACCCATCAGCACATCAGGGCAGGGACGGAACGCGGCGTCGTCATCTTTTTTCAGCCACGCCTGAACATCCGTCTCGGGTACCTCACATTCCGCCAGCGCAAAAATCTTCACCATTCCGGCATCGCTCAGATTAAGCATGTAGCGCACGCTGCGCAGAATATCGTTATTAGTCATGGTGAGATCTTCTCATGGTCAGTCGACAGGCTGCGCATTATAGGGGATTTTGCCAGCGTTCGCGCAGGTTTGTGCCCGACCGGTTACCGCTGCAACACCGCACCGGGCAGCGCAGCATCACGCACAAACGGCAGATGCTCACAGGCGTGCTGACGGGCGAAACGGATAAAGGCTTCCAGCACCGGCTGCCGCTGTTCACCTTCGCGCACGGCGGCGTAAAGACGACTCCAGAGCCCCTCACCCAGCGTGCGGGTCACGACCAGACCCTGCTTCTCAAAACTCTCCACCACCCAGTGCGGCAGCGCCGCGATACCCATGCGCGCGGAAACCATCTGAATCATCAGCAGGGTGTTATCGACACTTTTCAGTGCCGGGCTGACGCCAGCAGGCTGCAGGAAGTGACGCCAGATATCCAGACGCTGACGCTGCACCGGATAGATCATCAACACCTCATCAGCCAGATCTTCCGGGGCAATCTGCTCCACCTGCGCCAGCGGATGATCCGTTGCCAGCACCAGCCGCACTTCATAATCAAACATCGGGGAGTAGAACAGGCCGGAGCGCGCCAGAATATCGGAGGTCAGCACCACATCCAGCTCACCCTGCTGCAGAGCGGGCTGAGGATCAAAGGTCACGCCCGATTTGAAATCCATCACCACCTGCGGCCAGCTCTGACGGAATTTATCCAGCGCGGGGGTCAGCCACTGAATACAGCTATGACACTCGATCGCCACCCGCAGCGTGGTCTGATGCGGCTCATGGCACGCCTGCAGGGCCTGCTGGATCTGCGGCAACACCTGCTCTGCCAGCTGCAGCAGAATATCGCCCTGCGGCGTAAACCGCAGCGGCTGACTTTTACGCACGAACAGGCGGAATCCCAGCCGCTGCTCCAGGTCGCTGAACTGATGAGAGAGCGCCGATTGTGTCTGGTGAAGCTGGGCCGCCGCCGCCGCCAGCGATCCCGTATTGCGCAGAGCCTGAAGCGTCCGCAGGTGCTTGAGTTCGATCATGAGGGTCCTTCACATCGAAAATGAACATATTGCGCTTGAGCCACATACAGTACCCGCAGATTATAGCAGTGTAAACATCTGGACGGCTAAACCTCTCTGGCTGCCTGTAAAAGCCAGCGTGAAAGATTATCTGGAGAACAGCACATGACTATCCTGAACCACACCCTCGGCTTTCCCCGTATTGGCCTGCGCCGGGAACTGAAAAAAGCACTGGAGCAGTACTGGGCGGGTGATATTTCGCAGCAGGACTTACTGGCGGTGGGCCGTGAACTGCGGGCCCGCCACTGGCAACAGCAGAAAGCGGCGGGTGTCGATCTGCTGCCGGTCGGCGATTTTGCCTGGTACGATCATGTGCTGACCACCAGCCTGATGCTGGGCAACGTGCCCGCACGCCATCAGAACCCGGAGGGCAGCGTTGACCTGGACACCCTGTTCCGCCTGGGCCGCGGTCGAGCCCCCAGCGGGGAACCCGCCGCCGCGGCAGAGATGACCAAATGGTTTAACACCAACTATCACTACATGGTGCCGGAATTTACCCGGGGACAGGGGTTTAAACTGACCTGGACGCAGCTGCTGGACGAGGTCGATGAGGCGCTGGCACTGGGTCACAACATCAAGCCGGTGCTGCTGGGGCCGGTAACCTATCTGTGGCTGGGTAAAGTGAAAGGTGAGCCGTTCGAGCGCCTGTCGCTGCTGGAGGCGATTCTGCCCGTCTACCAGCAGGTGCTGGCAGAAATGGCCAGACGGGGCATCGAATGGGTGCAGATTGATGAACCGGCCCTGGCCCTGGAACTGCCGCAGGCGTGGCGCGACGCCTTTAAACCGGCGTATGACGCGCTGCAGGGTCACAGCAGACTGCTGCTGACCACCTACTTTGCCAGCATCGGACAGAACATTGAGGTGATTCGCGCACTGCCGGTGCAGGGCCTGCATGTCGATCTGGTTCATGGCCACGATGACCTCCAGCAGCTGAATCAGCAACTGCCCGCCAGCTGGCTGCTGTCACTCGGGGTGATCAACGGGCGTAACGTCTGGCGCGCCGATCTCAGCCGCTGGTACAGCCGTCTGCAACCGGTGATTGCACAGCGGGAACAAGTCTGGATCGGCTCCTCCTGCTCACTGCTGCACAGCCCGATCGATCTCAGCGTGGAAACCCGTCTGGATGATGAGGTCAAAAGCTGGTTCGCTTTCGCCCTGCAGAAGTGTGCTGAACTTTCGCTGCTCACTCACGCACTGAACCAGAACGATGCGGCGTCGCTGGAGGCCTGGAGTACCCCGGTGCGCGCCCGTGCGCACTCGCGCCGCGTGCACAATGCCGCAGTGGGCCAGCGTCTGCAGGCCATCACGCCACAGCTCAGTCAGCGCCAGCGCGCCTATTCTGAGCGGGCTGCCCTGCAGCGTCAGCGTTTCAGACTGCCGGCCTGGCCCACCACCACCATCGGCTCTTTTCCACAGACCACCGAGATCCGTGGCCTGCGCCTCGACTTTAAGCAGGGCCGTCTCGACAGCAGCCACTATCGCACCGGCATCGCGGCACATATCAGGCAGGCCATTACCGAACAGGAGCGGCTGGGGCTGGATGTGCTGGTTCACGGTGAAGCGGAACGCAACGACATGGTGGAGTATTTTGGCGAGCATCTGGAGGGATTTTTCTTCACCCAGAACGGCTGGGTGCAGAGCTACGGTTCCCGCTGTGTGAAACCGCCGGTCATCATCGGGGATATCAGCCGGCCGGCGGCGATCACCGTGGAGTGGGCCAGCTATGCGCAGTCGCTGACCGACAAGCCGGTAAAAGGGATGCTGACCGGCCCGGTTACTATCCTCTGCTGGTCATTCCCGCGTGAAGATGTGTCGCGGGAAACCCTCGCAAAGCAGATCGCGCTGGCGCTGCGTGATGAAGTGAAAGATCTGGAGAAGGCGGGGATCGGGATTATTCAGATAGATGAACCGGCTCTGCGTGAAGGCCTGCCTTTGCATCAGTCGGAGTGGGCCGCCTACCTGACCTGGGCGGTAGAGGCGTTCCGGCTTACCGCGGCTGTGGCGCAGGATGACACACAGATTCACACCCATATGTGTTACTGCGAGTTCAACGACATCATGGATGCCATTGCGGCGCTGGATGCGGATGTCATCACCATTGAAACCTCGCGCTCCGATATGGAGCTGCTGGAATCGTTTGAGCATTTCGACTATCCGAATGAAATCGGCCCCGGCGTCTATGACATTCACTCGCCTAACGTTCCCAGCGTTGAGTGGATAGAGGCCCTGCTGCAGAAGGCCGCACAACGGATTCCGGCAGCGCGTCTGTGGGTAAACCCGGACTGCGGCCTGAAAACGCGCGGCTGGACGGAAACACGTCAGGCGCTGGCCAATATGGTGACGGCGGCGAAGAAACTGCGTGGTGAGACGGCGTAGGGGAGCGGGGCCGGGTGGCAAAAAACAGGGGCGCATACGCGCCCCTTTTTCAGTTACTGCGAGGTCACACCATATTGTCTGAACCAGGTCAGCATCCGCTGCCAGCCATCCTGAGCCGATTCCGCATGGTAGCTCGGGCGGTAGTCTGCATTAAACGCATGACCCGCTTCGGGATAGACGATGATCTCGGCGGTGGCATTGGCGGCATGCAGCGCCTGTCGCATCTGCTCGACGCTCTCCAGCGGGATGCTCTCGTCCTGTCCGCCATAGAGTCCTAAAACCGGCGCGTTGAGCGCGACGGCAATATCAATCGGGTGCTTCTGCTGCTTCAGGGTGCGGTCGCCGGTCAGCCGTCCATACCAGGCCACGGCGGCGCGCAGCTGCGGATTGTGCGCGGCGTAGAGCCAGCTGATGCGGCCACCCCAGCAGAAACCGGTAATGCCCATGCGGCGGATATCGCCGCCGTTGCGTGCGGCCCAGTTGGCGGCATGGTCCAGGTCAGCCAGCACCTGAGTATCCGGCACTTTACTGACCAGCTCGCTGAACAGCGTCGGGATATCATGATACTCAGAGGGATCGCCCTCGCGGAAATAGAGCTCCGGTGCAATCGCCAGATAGCCTTCCAGCGCCAGACGGCGGCAGATATCCCGGATGTGTTCGTGCACACCAAAGATCTCCTGCACCACCAGTACGACGGGTAAAGGACCTTCCGCTGACTGCGGTTTTGCAAAATAGGCCGGCATGTTTTCGCCCTGACTGGGCACGGAAGTCTCACCTGCGTGAATGGCCGGACTACCGGTAATAATGGTGGTGTCGGCGGTGGGCTGCACGGCTGGCGCAAAGCCGCCCGTCGCCGGTTTTTGTGGCAAAGTATCACTGGGTTTCATTATTCTCTCCGTGCAAGCATTGGCGCAATCACGTAACTATAGCCTGGCCCGAAAGCGTGCGTACCAGGTGTCGGGTAACAGAATCAGCAGCGAACAAACGCATCCACCTCTTTAACATTGCCCTGACCCCGACACAGCCCCGCCGGTCGTTATCCGGGCGAAGAAGATGTTAATGTGTGATTAATGTCGCATTTTTTATTCCGGTAAATGTAACTTTCATTTTCTTAAGTGAATGCTGTCACATATTTATCGGGCGTGCTGGCGTAGAGTGGCGCGCTATCATCCCTTAACAGGAGTCTGCAAATGACACAGTCTGACGTTTTCCATCTTGGCCTGACGAAAGCCGATCTGCAGGGCGCCACCCTGGCGATTGTGCCGGGCGACCCGGAGCGCGTGAAGAAAATTGCCGGACTGATGGAAGATGCCACGCATCTCGCCTCACACCGTGAATTTACCTCCTGGCTGGCAAAACTGGATGGCAAGCCGGTGGTTGTCTGTTCAACCGGCATCGGCGGCCCTTCGACCTCGATTGCGGTAGAAGAGCTGGCTCAGCTTGGCGTGCGCACCTTCCTGCGCGTCGGCACCACGGGTGCCATTCAGCCACATATCAACGTCGGCGATGTGCTGGTCACGACCGCCTCCGTGCGCCTGGATGGCGCCAGCCTGCATTTCGCGCCGATGGAGTTCCCGGCGGTGGCTGACTTCGGCTGTACCACTGCGCTGGTGGCGGCTGCAGAAGCCTGTGGCGCCACCACCCATATCGGCATTACCGCCTCTTCCGACACCTTCTATCCGGGCCAGGAGCGCTACGACACCGTCTCAGGCCGCGTCGTCAGCCATTTCAAGGGATCGATGAAAGAGTGGCAGGAGATGGGTGTCCTCAACTATGAGATGGAATCCGCTACACTGTTAACCATGTGCGCCAGCCAGGGCCTCCGCGCCGGTATGGTGGCAGGCGTCATTGTGAACCGTACGCAGAAAGAGATCCCTGATGCGGTCACCATGAAACAGACAGAAAGCGACGCAGTGAAGATTGTGGTCGAAGCGGCGCGTCGCTTGCTGTAGACCGCGTCAGGCCGCGGGCCCCTATCGGGCCTGCTGCTGTATAGGGCGCGTCATTTCAGTGAAACCTGAGAAGGCTTATGCGCAATACACTTCCTGTCCGACGACCGGCATTCAAAGCCGATCCCGCCGCTCTTAATGCCCGGCTGGAACGCGGTGCCGAACGCTTCCGTGCCGCCATGCAGCAGGGTGACTATGCACAGGCCGCCCAGTGCTGCGAAGAGGCGCTGCGCTATCTGCCTCAGCAGATGCAGGTGCTGAGCGACTATGCACTCTGTCTGCTGCGTCTGGGTCAGTACCAGAAGTCCTATAAAATCTATCAGAAGATCGCACACTCTCCGCCCGCGGTGCGCAGCACCGCCTCTGAAACCTGGCTGGATGGCCTGACGGAAGTCTGTGGCTGGCTGAATAAGCCGGATGAGGTGGCGCGCTATGGTCTGGCGTCGCTGATGCAGTCCGATGCGCGTTTCAGTCAGGGGCAGCGCGTGGCGTTTCCCGCTCCCCAGCCCGAACCTGCCGATCTCACACAGCCGCACCAGAATGTCATTGCCTTCAGCCTGTATGGCGACCAGCCGCGCTACTGCGAAACCCTGATTAAAAATGTCGAAGTCGCACCTGAACTCTATCCCGGCTGGGTCTGCCGCATCTACCTTGACGACAGCGTGCCGCAGCATGTCTGGCAGCGACTGGACCAGCCGCATGTGCAACGGGTCGATATGTCGCATGAGAAAACCCTGTTTCCCACCCTGTGGCGTTTTCTGGTGATGGACGATCCTGGCGTGAAGCGCTTTATCGTCCGCGATGCCGACTCGCTGCTCTCAGAGCGCGAAGCGGCGGCGGTCAGCGCCTGGCTGGCTTCACCTTACTGGTTCCACCATATGCGTGACTACTTTTCCCACACCGAACTGCTGCTGGCAGGGATGTGGGGCGGCTGTCATGGCGTCTTTCACAACGTGGAACAGGCGATGCGTGATTTTATTGCGCACTACCGGGGGAGCGAACGCTTCACCGATCAATATTTCCTCAAAGTGGCGTTGTGGCCGACAGTACGTGAAAGCGTGCTGAATCATGATGAACTGTTTCATTTTCATCAGGCCCGGCCGTGGCCTGCCCATGCGCCGGTGCGCTGGCAGACGCCGCAGTTCCACGTGGGCAGCAATGCCGGCTTTGCCAGTATGACCGGGAAAGCCAGTGTGGCCGACGGCAGCAGACAGCGCGTGGCGATCACCGCGGGCGAAACCACCTGGCACTATCTGGCGCAGGTTAAGCAGGGTGAGTGGCTGTTGCCGATGCCCTTTTTTCTGATTGAGGAGTGGCAGGCGGGAAGGGTGACAGTGACCGCGCTCTAAGTTGCTGAGCGCGAATAAATTTATCTGGACATTCATACAGTGCGACTCTACCTTTTTCCTCAGCAGCGTAAGTCGCGGGGAAATCATGGATCAGCACATCATCATCAGTATCTGTCTGGCGCTTGCCGGGGTCGGGATCGGCTGGATGCTGGCACAGCTTCGTGCCGGGCACCAGGCCGCCAGTTTCCAGACTGAGCGCCGTCTGCAGCAGGAGGCGCAGCAGCGTCAGCAGCAGCAGACTGAACAGCTTCAGCAGCAAATCCGGGAGCGGGAACAGGAGCTGCGTCAGCTGCACGGTGCCCTGAGCGGAGCCACGGAGCGGCTGCAGCAGCTCGACTACTGGCGCAATGAAAGTGAGCAGCTCAATCGCGAGCTGCGCAATCAGCTGGAGGTCAACAGCGCGCAGGAAGCGGAGCTGCGTGAGGTGACCATCCGTCTGGAGGAGACCCGTTTTGCCGCCGAGGAGAAGCAGCGCCTGCTGACCAACAGCGAGCAGCGTCTCAGCGCCCAGTTTGAAAACCTCGCCAACCGCATTTTCGAAAGCAGCGGCCGTCGCGTCGATGAGCAGAACCGTCAAAGCCTGGATAGCCTGATTGGCCCGTTACGTGAACAGCTGGATGGCTTTCGTCGTCAGGTGCATGAAAGCTTTGGCGCAGAGGCGCGTGAACGTCACACCCTGACCCACGAAATCCGTCAGCTTCAGCAGCTGAATGCGCAGATGGCGCAGGAGGCGCTCAACCTGACCAAAGCCCTGAAGGGCGACAATAAAATCCAGGGTAACTGGGGGGAAGTGGTCCTGAGCCGGGTGCTTGAAGCCTCCGGGCTGCGTGAAGGCTATGAATATGAAACGCAGGTCAGCATTCAGTCTGAACAGCAGGGCAGGATGCAGCCGGATGTGATTGTGCGGCTGCCGCAGGGCAAAGATGTGGTGGTGGACGCCAAGATGACGCTGGTGGCCTATGAGCGCTACTTCAATGCGGATGATGAGATCGAACGTGAACAGGCGATTCAGGAGCATGTCAGCGCCATGCGGGCCCATATCCGCCTGCTGGGACGAAAAGATTATCAACAATTGCCCGGTTTACGCTCGCTGGATTATGTGTTGATGTTCATTCCGGTTGAACCGGCCTTTTTACTGGCGATCGACCGCCAGCCTGAGCTGATTAGCGAGGCGCTGCAGCAGAATATTATGCTGGTCAGCCCCACCACGCTGCTGGTGGCGTTACGGACCATCAATAATTTGTGGCGCTATGAGCACCAGAGCCGCAATGCACAGCGTATTGCCGATCGGGCCGCACGCCTCTATGACAAGATGCGGCTGTTTGTGGATGACATGAGCGGTATTGGTCACAGTCTGGACAAAGCGCAGAACAGCTATCGCGAGGCGATGAAAAAGCTGGCAGAGGGGCGCGGTAACCTGATTGCGCAGACGGAAGGCTTCCGTGCGCTGGGCGTTGAAATCAAACGGCCGATCAATCCTCAGCTGGCCGAACGGGCTATGCCGGAAAACCGGATGGCAGATGATGACAGGGATGATGAGGATGCGGATGACAGTGACAGGCGTGTGAGACGCCTCCACGAATAGTATGGGCGCAGCGTGCCTGACTTCCGTGACTCTGATACACTTCGGAAAGTATTGTTTGTGGAGCAGGTAAAACCGATGGCAGATGAATCACAGCAGGAAACCACCCATTTTGGCTTTCAGACGGTCGCCAAAAGCGAAAAAGCTGACAAAGTCGCGGATGTGTTTCACTCCGTAGCGGCAAAATATGACCTGATGAACGATTTGATGTCCTTTGGCGTCCATCGTATCTGGAAGCGCTTTACCATCGACAGCAGCGGTGTTCGCCGCGGTCAGCGTGTGTTGGATCTGGCGGGAGGCACCGGCGATCTGACGGCAAAATTCTCTCGTCTGGTGGGTGACACCGGTCAGGTGGTACTGGCGGATATCAACAGTTCCATGCTGAAGATGGGCCGCGAAAAGCTGCGCAATCAGGGTGTGGTGGGCAACGTCAGTTACGTGCAGGCCAACGCAGAAGCTCTGCCTTTCCCTGATAACTACTTCGACTGCATCACCATCTCCTTTGGTCTGCGCAACGTCACGGAAAAAGAGAAGGCGCTGGCCTCCATGTTCCGGGTGCTTAAGCCGGGCGGACGCCTGCTGGTGCTGGAGTTCTCTAAGCCAGTGCTGGACCCGCTGAGCAAAGCGTATGACGCCTATTCGTTCCACATTCTGCCGCGTATCGG
Source organism: Pantoea sp. EKM103V (assembly GCF_011800365.1). Taxonomy (NCBI): domain Bacteria; kingdom Pseudomonadati; phylum Pseudomonadota; class Gammaproteobacteria; order Enterobacterales; family Erwiniaceae; genus Pantoea; species Pantoea sp. EKM103V. Next base: position 239,038 of record NZ_JAALFQ010000005.1, read on the forward strand.
CCAGCTGGTGGCGCAGGATGCTGAGAGCTACCGCTATCTCGCCGAATCGATCCGTATGCATCCCGATCAGGAGACGCTGAAGGCGATGATGAATGATGTCGGCTTTGAAAATACCACTTACTCCAACATGACTGGCGGCATCGTGGCGCTGCATCGTGGATTTAAGTTCTGAGTGAGATGGTGATGAACCTGACTCCTTTGATTACGGCGGGCATGGAGACGGCGCTGAACCGTATTCTGTACCGCGATCGCGGCCTTAAGCCGGCGCGGCAACGTCTGAATGGCAAAGTCCTGACACTGCGCCTGAATGAGTTCTCGTCTCCCCTGGTGCTGGTGTTCAGTGAACAGCAGCTGGACGTGTTAGCTGACTGGCAGGACCGCAGCGACTGCACGGTGATCACCTCGCTGAAAAGTCTGCCAAAGCTGCGCGATCGCCAGCAGCTGACGCCGCTGATTCGCAGCGGTGAACTGCAGGTAGAGGGCGATCTGCAGGTGGTGCAGCAGTTCTCGGCGCTGATGGATCTGGCTGAGCTGGATCCGGCGGAATATCTGGCTCCCTGGGTGGGCGACATCGCCGCGCAGGGCATCAGTCAGCGGGCACAGCAGGCTTTCCGCTTTTTCAAAGGTGAAGCAGCGCGTCGTCAGGGATATCTCGGACAGGCCATGACCGAAGAGTGGCGTGTTGCGCCTGGCTCACTGGAACTGGCCTGGTTTTCTGAGGAGGTCGACGCGATGGAACGTTCGCTTGAGGCGCTTGATGCGCGTCTGGCGCAGCTGGAGGCAAAATGAGTTTAGGAGAGATCCGCCGCTTATATCTGATCATGAAGGTGTTTTTGACCTATGGCCTTGATGAACTGATCCCGCAGACACGTCTCACTTTCCTGTTCCGCCTGTGGCGTCGCTCAATTTTCTGGATCCCCAATCTGCACCAGCATGAACCGACCGGTGCGCGTATGCGTATGGCGATGGAGCAGCTGGGGCCGGTCTGGATCAAGTTTGGTCAGATGCTGTCAACGCGCCGGGATCTCTTCCCGCCGCTGATCGCCGATCAGCTGGCGATCCTGCAGGACCGTGTGGCGCCCTTTGATGGCGTCAAAGCGAAAGCACAGATTGAAGCCTCAATGGGCGCACCCATCGAGACCTGGTTTGATGATTTTGACATTAAGCCGCTGGCGTCTGCGTCGATTGCGCAGGTTCATACCGCCACGCTGAAATCTAACGGCAAAAAAGTGGTGATCAAAGTGATCCGCCCCGACATTTTGCCGGTGATCAAAGCGGATATGAAGCTGATCTATCGCCTGGCGCGCTGGGTTCCGCGTCTGCTGCCGGATGGCCGTCGTCTGCGTCCGGTCGAAGTGGTGCGCGATTATGAGAAAACCCTGCTTGATGAGCTGAACCTGTTACGCGAAGCCGCCAACGCCATTCAGTTACGCCGCAATTTTGAAGAGAGCCGTATGCTCTATGTACCGGAAGTCTATTCCGACTATTGCAGCGAAACCATGATGGTGATGGAGCGCATTTACGGTATCCCGATTTCCGACGTTGCGACGCTGGAGCGCCACGGCGTGAACATGAAGCTGCTGGCCGAACGGGGTGTCCAGGTCTTCTTTACCCAGGTCTTCCGCGACAGCTTCTTCCACGCAGATATGCATCCGGGCAATATTTTTGTCAGCTATGAACACCCGGAAGATCCGCAATATATCGGTATCGACTGCGGCATCGTGGGGTCGCTGAACAAAGAAGATAAGCGTTATCTGGCGGAAAACTTTATCGCGTTCTTCAACCGTGACTATCGCAAGGTTGCCGAGCTGCACGTTGATTCCGGCTGGGTACCGCCCGATACCAACGTCGAAGATTTCGAGTTTGCTATTCGCACGGTGTGTGAGCCGATTTTTGAAAAGCCGCTGGCTGAGATCTCGTTCGGGCATGTGCTGCTGAACCTGTTCAACACCGCGCGTCGCTTTAATATGGAAGTGCAGCCGCAGCTGGTGCTGCTGCAAAAAACGCTGCTTTATGTGGAAGGCATTGGCCGTCAGCTCTACCCACAGCTCGACCTGTGGAAAACGGCCAAACCCTTCCTGGAAGAGTGGATCAAGGATCAGGTGGGTATCCCCGCCATTATCCGTGCGGTCAAAGAGAAAGCGCCGTTCTGGGCTGAAAAGCTCCCGGAGCTGCCAGAACTCTTTTACGACAGCATGCGCCAGCACAAGCTTTTACGGCACAGCGTCGATAAATTAGTGGGCGATCTCAATGCGCAGCGCGTCCGTCATCATCAGGCGCGTTATCTGTTTGGCGTCGGTGCCACACTGCTGCTAAGCGGAACGGCAGTTCTGCTCACCCGACCGGACTGGGATCTCTTTCCGGCGGTTCTGATGGCGGCAGGAATCGTTTCATGGCTAATCGGCTGGCGTAAGACAAACTGATTGTCACGTCTGTTTAAAAAAAGGTAATGTCGCTGGCTAAAGCCCGGCTAAAAAGGGCACTCTGTCCTGCATTACCTTATCGTTTTCACAGAATATTAGAGGCTATCTCATGGGCGGTATCAGTATCTGGCAACTGTTAATCATTGCCGTGATTGTTGTACTTCTGTTCGGTACCAATAAATTACGTAATCTGGGTTCGGATTTAGGTTCTTCGATTCGTGGCTTCAAAAAGGCTATGAGTGATGAGGACGACAAAAAGGATCAACCGAAAGAGCAGGACGCTGACTTCGCTGCCAAAACGCTGGCGGACAAACAGCAAACTTCGGCTAACAAAGAAGAAGCCAAGAACGACAAGCAGGTGTAAACCGTGTTCGATATTGGTTTTAGTGAACTGGTATTGGTGTTCGTTATCGGGCTGATTGTACTCGGCCCGCAACGATTACCGGTTGCGGTGAAAACCGTGGTCGGCTGGATCAGGGCGATTCGTTCGCTGGCAGCCAATGTACAACATGAACTGGCGCAGGAGCTCAAACTGCAGGAGTTGCAGGAGAGCCTGAAAAAGGTGGAAGAGGCGGGCCGTGGCACGCTCTCACCTGAGCTGAAGGAGTCGATGGAAGAGCTGCGTAAAACGGCAGATTCAATGAAGCGCTCGGTCAGTCAGAGCATCGACATTGAAAAAGAGGAAGACGAAGCGAACACCATCCACTCAGCACAGCACCGGTATGCCCCTGAGCCTGCTGCGACGGAAACCGCCGCGACGCCAGCCTCAGCAGAGCATCAGTCCAGCGCACCGGCACAGGCTCCGTCTGCGGCAGCGGGTGCCGATGCCGCGGTGCAACCCGCACCGGCCGCGGCCGCACAGCGAACCTCTGCTGCGCCATCCTCTGCTGCGCCTGCTGCTGTGGCCAGCACACCGGCACAGGCACCCGCTGGCGAATCCGCCAGGTTATCAGAGTCTGCGCGTCCTTCCGCGACCTCCTCCTCTGCAGGTGATGAACGATAATGGCCGTTGAAGATACCCAACCGCTCATCAGCCATCTGATTGAGCTGCGTAAGCGATTACTGAACTGCATCATCGCCGTACTGGTCATTTTCCTGGTACTGGTCTATTTCGCCAACGACATCTACCAGCTGGTCGCATCACCGCTGATCAGTCAGATGCCGGTGGGCTCCAGCATGATTGCAACCGATGTCGCCTCGCCGTTCTTTACCCCGATAAAGCTGACCATCATCGTGTCAGTGTTTCTCGCGGTGCCGGTGATCCTCTATCAGGTCTGGGCATTTGTCGCCCCGGCGCTCTACCGGCATGAGCGCAGGCTGGTGATGCCGCTGCTCTTCTCCAGCACCTTCCTGTTCTACTTCGGTGTGGCCTTTGCTTACTTCGTCGTTTTCCCGCTGGCATTTGGCTTTTTCACCAAGACCGCGCCCATCGGCGTGACGGTCGCAACGGATATCGCCAAATACCTCGATTTCGTCATGACGCTCTTCATGGCCTTTGGGGTGGCGTTTGAGGTGCCGGTGGCGATCGTGTTGCTCTGCTGGACCGGTATCACCAGCCCGGAAGATCTGAAAAAGAAACGTCCCTATATTCTGGTGGGCGCTTTCGTAGTCGGGATGCTGCTCACACCTCCGGACGTTTTTTCCCAAACTTTGCTCGCTATTCCGATGTACTGCCTGTTTGAAGTCGGCGTATTCTTTTCCCGTTACTATGTGGGTAAAGGCCGCTGGTCACAGGATGAGGATAAACATACCGACGCCTGACGCTGACCGTATGACCCGCACAGGCGGGAAGCGAGCCATCCAGACCGCCCCTCCGGGCGGTTTTTTTTTACAAACTGTGGGAAAAATTATGTTTGATATCGGTGTAAACCTGACCAGCACGCAATTCGCCTCCGACCGGCAAAAGGTGGTTAAACGCGCGCGTGATGCGGGCGTCACCGGCATGCTTATTACCGGCACCAACGCGCTGGAGAGCCAGCAGGCTCAGCGACTGGCTGAAGGCCAGCCCGGCTTTTGCTGGTCTACCGCGGGCGTTCACCCTCATCATGCCAGCGAATGGTCGCTGGAGATCGCCAGCACCCTGCGCCGGCTGGCGGAAAAACCGGAAGTGGTCGCCATTGGTGAGTGCGGACTCGATTTTAATCGCAACCTCTCGGCCCATGAGCAGCAGGAGTATGCATTTGACGCACAGCTGGCGCTGGCCGCAGAACTCAATATGCCGGTGTTCCTGCACTGCCGTGAAGCCCATGCGCGTTTCGCTGCGGTGCTTGCTCCCTGGCTGCCAAAACTGCCGGGTGCGGTGATCCACTGCTTTACCGGCACGCGCGACGAACTGGAAGCCTGTCTGGAAATGGGGTTATCTGTGGGCATTACGGGCTGGGTCTGCGATGAGCGTCGGGGTCTGGAACTGCGTGAGCTGCTGCCGCTGATCCCGGCCGAACGCCTGCTGCTGGAAACGGATGCGCCCTACCTGTTGCCGCGCGACATGCGTCCGCGTCCGCCTTCGCGCCGCAACGAACCCTGCTTTTTACCGCATATTGTCAGTCAGGTGGCGACATGGCGAGGTGAGAGTGCGGAGGCACTGGCGGCCCGCATCGATCATAATGCGCGGACGCTGTTCAGACTGGCTTAAAGCTTGCGGAACTGCTTGTTATCGACGCTGCGCATCACCTGCTTGTTGAGGAGGTTCAGCAACAGGATCGAGCGTGTTTCACCATCCGGCTCGGCAAAAATGGCGCGCAGCCCTTCAAACGTTCCTTCGGTGATGACAACCTCATCGCCGCTCTGTGGCGTTTCAGGATCGAGCAGGATTTGCGGGACGTCGGTTTCCAGCGCTTCGATGACCGCCGACGGCACGGTTGCCGGGGTGGAGCCGAAGCGGACAAAGTGACTGACACCGCGGGTGCTGCTGATGGTGGTGGTGTGAATCTCTTCAGGATCGAATTCGATAAACAGGTAGTTAGGGAACAGCGGCTCACTCACCGTGGTGCGTTTACCGCGCACGATCTTTTCCAGAGCGATCATCGGGCTGAGGCAATGCACCTCCTGCCGCTCGAGATGCTCCTTCGCGCGCAATAGCTGTCCACGTTTGCAATAGAGTAAGTACCAGGCTTCCATAACGGCTCCCATTGAATGGACGCTAAGAATAGCAAACCTGTTGCCAGAGTTATAGCGCAGGGGCAGGGTAAAGCGGCCCGCAGAGAAAATAAATTGAGACTTTTCTTAGCAGGCCGGAGGCGGGCAGAAACGGTAACGGGAAATTGACGTGCACCAGGGCTCTGTATCAGACTCGATAACCTTCACCCCTGCAAAAGGAACGTCTGATGGAACTCTTTCTGTTGAGCAATGGCAGGCTGGCGGACGATGCGCCGCTGCTGGGTTATGCGCAGCCGCAGCTGCACGCGATGATCGCCCGACGCGCTATCCGCTCGGCGGTCCTGATCCCCTACGCGATAATCCGGGGCGATCAGCAGCAGCGCGCCGCCGAACTCACGGCCTCTCTGGGCATCCCGGTCAGGCTGGTTCAATCCTTTGCCTCACCGGCTGAGGCGATTGCACAGGCAGAACTGATTCTGGTCAGCGGCGGCAACACCTGGTTTCTGAACCAGATGCTGCATGAGCAGGATCTCATCGTCCCGATCCAGCGTGCAGTACGTGAGCGACAGGTGCCTTATCTCGGCTGGAGCGCGGGCTGCAATGTGGCGACGCCCTCCATCCGCACCACCAACGATATGCCGGTGCGCAGCAGTGTAGTGCTGCCCGCGCTGGGACTGTTTCCGGTGCAGATCAATCCCCACTATCTTGATGCCAGCGTCAGCGGCCATATGGGCGAAACCCGCGATGAGCGTCTGGCGGAGTTCTGCGCGGTTAACCCGACGGAGTCGGTGATTGCCCTGCGTGAAGGCAGTTTTCTGCACCTGCATGACAACCAGCTGCGCTATCACAGCGTGCGAAACGAGGACTTTAAGCTGTTTCGCCACGGTGACCCGATTCAGGGAATGCACGATACCCGCGCACTGCAGCCGCTGGTTCCCTTTCAGTGCGTATGAGGCTGCGGTATAAACCTCAGCAACTCCGCGTAATCAGACCTATAATGGCCGATTCACTCTGGCCGGAATGTTAAAGCCGCATGAAATACCACGATTTGAGAGACTTCCTCGCGCTGCTTGAACAGCGCGGTGAGCTAAAGCGCATTACCCAGTCCATCGATCCCGAACTGGAAATGACGGAGATTGCCGATCGCACGCTGCGTGCCGGTGGCCCCGCCCTGCTGTTTGAAAACCCGAAAGGGTACGATATGCCGGTGCTGTGCAACCTGTTCGGCACGCCTAAGCGCGTGGCCATGGGCATGGGGCAGGAAGAGGTGAGCGCCCTGCGTGAAGTGGGTAAGCTGCTGGCCTTCCTGAAAGAGCCTGAGCCGCCAAAAGGCTTCCGCGACCTGTTCGATAAAATGCCGCAGTTTAAGCAGGTGCTGAACATGCCGACCAAACGGCTGCGTAATGCGCCCTGTCAGGAAGAGGTGTTCAGCGGTGATGAGGTCGATCTGACGCGTATTCCGGTCATGAAGTGCTGGCCAGGCGATGCCGCACCGCTGATTACCTGGGGGCTGACCGTCACGCGTGGCCCCCACAAAGAGCGCCAGAATCTCGGTATTTACCGTCAGCAGGTGATCGGTAAAAATCGTCTGATCATGCGCTGGCTGTCGCACCGTGGCGGCGCGCTTGATTTTCAGGAGTGGACGAAAGCGCATCCGGGTGAACGTTTTCCGGTTTCGGTCGCGCTGGGCGCCGATCCTGCCACCATCCTCGGCGCGGTGACACCGGTGCCTGACACGCTGTCAGAATATGCGTTTGCCGGTCTGCTGCGCGGCAACAAAACGGAAGTGGTGAAGTGCCTGTCGAACGATCTCGAAGTGCCGGCCAGTGCGGAAATCGTGCTGGAAGGCTATATCGAAGCGGGCGATATGGCGCCAGAAGGCCCCTACGGTGACCACACCGGCTACTACAATGAAGTGGATAGCTTCCCGGTATTTACCGTGACGCATATCACGCAGCGTCGACAGCCGATCTATCACTCCACCTATACCGGGCGTCCGCCGGATGAACCCGCCGTACTGGGCGTGGCGCTGAATGAAGTTCTGGTACCGATTCTGATTAAGCAGTTCCCGGAGATCGTGGACTTCTACCTGCCGCCTGAAGGTTGCTCCTACCGGCTGGCGGTTGTGACGATTAAAAAGCAGTACGCAGGGCATGCCAAACGTGTCATGTTTGGCGTCTGGTCATTTTTGCGGCAGTTCATGTACACCAAATTTGTTATTGTGTGTGACGATGATGTTAATGCGCGCGACTGGAATGACGTGATCTGGGCGATCACCACGCGAATGGATCCGGCCCGTGATACGGTATTAGTCGAAAATACCCCTATCGACTATCTCGATTTCGCCTCGCCGGTTTCCGGGCTGGGGTCGAAGATGGGGCTTGATGCAACCAATAAGTGGCCGGGTGAAACGCAGCGTGAATGGGGTACGCCCATTGTTAAAGATCCTGCGGTCACGGCGCGCATTGATGCTATCTGGGATGAGCTAGGTATTCTTGATCAGCCGCCACAGCGTTGATGGCGAGCACAACCATAAAGACGACCCGACAGAGGGAACGCATGACAACGTTAAGCTGTAAAGTAACTTCGGTTGAGGCGATTACCGACACGGTCTATCGCGTTCGCCTGATCCCTGAAGCGGAATTCAGTTTTCGCGCGGGGCAGTATCTGATGGTCGTGATGGATGAGCGTGATAAGCGTCCGTTCTCACTGGCCTCAACGCCGATGGAAAAAGATATTATTGAGCTGCATATCGGCGCGTCCGATCTCAACCTCTATGCGATGGCGGTGATGGATCGGATCCGCAACGATCGTCAGATCACCGTCGATATGCCGCACGGTGACGCCTGGCTGCGCGAAGAGAGCAGTAAGCCGCTGATCCTGATTGCAGGTGGCACCGGCTTCTCCTACGCCCGTTCAATTCTGCTCACCGCGCTGGCGGAACAGCCGGAGCGCGATATCGCCATTTACTGGGGCGGACGTGAGCTTAAGCATCTGTACGATCTGGACGAGCTGAATGCGCTGGCGGTGAAGCACCCGAACCTGAAAGTGATCCCGGTTGTTGAACAGCCTGAAGCGGGCTGGCAGGGGCGTTCCGGTACGGTACTGACCGCGGTGATGCAGGATTTCAGCACGCTGAGCGAACATGAGATCTATATCGCCGGGCGCTTTGAGATGGCGAAGATTGCCCGCGACCGTTTCTGTGCCGAGCGTGGCGCAGTCGAGTCACAGATGTATGGCGATGCGTTTGCCTTTATCTGATCGCCGGCAGCAGACAGAAAAAACCCGCCGGTAACGGCGGGTAAATCTGACAAAATAAACGCAACGTATTACAGACGCTCGAATACGGTTGCGATCCCCTGGCCCAGCCCGATACACATGGTGGCAAGACCCAGGCTGGCATCGTGTCGTTCCATAATGTTCAGCAGCGTGGTACTGATACGCGCGCCGGAACAGCCCAGCGGATGGCCTAACGCAATCGCGCCGCCATTCAGATTGACCTTTTCATCCAGCTGCTCCAGCAACCCTAAATCTTTGATGCACGGCAGTGTCTGCGCAGCAAAGGCTTCGTTCAGCTCAAAGACGTCGATATCGCTGACGCTCAGTCCCGCCCGTTTTAACGCCAGCTTACTGGCCGGAACCGGCCCATAGCCCATGATTGAAGGATCGCAGCCCACCACGGCCATGCTGCGGATGCGGGCGCGCGGCGTCAGTCCCAGCTCGCGGGCGCGTGATTCGCTCATCACCAGCATGGCGGCTGCGCCATCTGACAACGCTGACGAGGAGCCCGCCGTCACGGTGCCATTCACCGGATCGAAAGCCGGTTTCAGCGCCGCCAGGCCTTCGGCGCTGGTCTCTTCACGGATCACTTCATCGAAATCATAACGTTTAAGGATGCCGTCGCTGTCATGACCATAGGTGGCGACAATCTCTGTCGCAAAATCGCCGCGCCGGGTGGCCTGCCAGGCCCGCTGGTGCGAACGCAGGGCAAACGCATCCTGCTGCTCACGGCTGATATGATGCATCCGCGCCAGCATTTCTGCCGTCAGGCCCATCATCCCTGCAGCTTTGGCAACCGTCCGGCTAAGCCCGGGATGAAAGTCGACGCCGTGGTTCATCGGCACATGCCCCATATGCTCCACGCCACCGATCAGACAGCTCCGGGCATCACCGACCATAATGGCGCGGGCGGCATCGTGCAGCGCCTGCATGGAAGAGCCACACAGCCGGTTGACGGTGCTGGCTGGCACCGTGTGGGGAATTTCGGCCAGCAGGGCAGCGTTACGTGCGATATTAAATCCCTGCTCCAGCGTCTGCTGCACGCAGCCCCAGAGAATGTCATCCAGCTCTGCCGGGTTTACCGCCGGGTTGCGGCTCAGCAGTTCACGCATCAGATGCGCAGAGAGATCTTCGGCGCGCACATGACGGAAGGCGCCGCCTTTTGACCGGCCCATTGGCGTGCGCACGGCATCAATAATCACCACATTTTCCATCTTCTTGCCCTCAGGCGCTTTTCAGCGCGGCTTCATCAATCGGTTTGGCGGCGGGATACCAGCTTTCATGCTGATGGGCTTTCTGCAGCAGCAGGGCAGGCAGGGCATACAGGCCACCGAGACCGCTATAACGCCGGGCCTGATCCACCACGTTGCTGTTGCCCAGAGTATCGAGATAGCGGAAAGCCCCGCCACGGAAAGGCGGGAAGCCGAGGCCATACACCAGCGCCATATCGGCTTCAGCCGGTGAGGCGATAATCTTCTCTTCCAGGCAGCGCACCACTTCGTTCAGCATCGGCAGCATCATGCGGTTCAGAATCTCTTCATCGCTGAAGATTCGCGCGGGCTGAAAGGCCTGCTGCAGCAGCGTATCGACATCGGCATCGGCCACTTTTTTTGGCTTGCCCTTTTTATCTTCTTCCCAGCGCCAGAAGCCTTTGCCATTTTTCTGGCCAAAGCGACCAGCCTCAAACAGCAGATCGATTGCGTCGCGATAGTCATGCTTCATGCGGTCCGGGAACCCGTCAGCCATCACGCTTTGCGCATGGTGCGCCGTATCGATGCCCACGACATCCAGCAGCCATGACGGCCCCATCGGCCAGCCAAACTGTTTTTCCATGACCTTATCTATCTGGCGGAAATCTGCGCCATCGCGCAGGAGCAGGCTGAAAGCGGCGAAGTAGGGGAACAGCACCCGGTTAACAAAGAAGCCGGGGCAGTCGTTGACCACGATAGGGGTTTTGCCCATTTTGCTGGCCCAGGCCACCACTTTGCCGAGCGTCGCTTCACTGGTTTTCTCGCCCCGGATCACTTCGACCAGCGGCATACGCGGCACCGGGTTAAAGAAGTGCATGCCACAGAAGTTTTCCGGGCGCTGTAACGCCTGCGCCAGCTGGCTGATAGGAATGGTCGAAGTATTCGAGGCCAGAACGGCATCGTCACGCAGATGCCGCTCTGTTTCAGCCAGCACTTTAGCCTTGATCTGCGGGTTCTCGACTACCGCTTCCACCACCACGTCGGCCAGTTCAAAACCGGCGTAATCCAGCGTGGGCTGGATGGTGGCGATGACACTGGCCAGCCTGTTACCGTCAATTTTTCCGCGCGCCAGCTGGGAGTTGAGCAGCTTGCTGGCTTCATTCATCCCCAGCGTCAGCGCCTGTGGATTGATATCTTTCATTCTGACCGGCACGCCTTTCCAGGCAGACTGGTAGCTGATGCCACCGCCCATGATGCCTGCGCCCAGCACTGCCGCCTGAGCAGGCGCGCCGCTTTCGCTGGCGCGTTTTTTTGCCAGCCCTTTAACGTACTGATCGTTGAGGAAGATGCCGACCAGTGCGCGCGCTTCGTCAGACTGCGCCAGCGGCACAAATGCCGCCGTTTCAAGCTTCAGCGCATCATCACGACCGAGACTGGCCGCGGCCTCAATGGTTTTTACCGCCATCAGCGGAGCGGGGTAATGTTTTCCTGCGGTCTGCATCACCATGCCCTTCGCAATGGTAAAACTCATCGCCGCCTCGATTGGACTGAGCTTCAGCGGGGCCAGTTTAGGCGCACGGCGCACCTGCCAGCTGCCCTCTTCGGCGGCCGCTTTGAGCATGGTGATGCCCGCTTCGCGCAGTTTGTCACGGGCAACCACCGCATCGACCAGGCCCAGTTTCAGCGCGGCATTGCCATCCACATCTTTACCGGCGGCAATAATTTCCAGCGCGCTGTCGGCTCCCAGCAGGCGGGGCAACCTTACGCTGCCGCCAAAGCCTGGCATGATGCCGAGTCTGGTTTCCGGCAGGCCGATGCGGGCATCCGCAGTGGCGATGCGCAGGTCGGTCGCCAGGACGCACTCACATCCGCCACCCAGCGCATAACCATCAATGGCTGCCAGGGTGGGCACGGGCAAATCTTCCAGACGGTTGAAGATGCTGTTGGCGTAACTCAGCCACTGGCTCAGCTTTTCGGTGGGGGCATCAAAAAGGGAAAGAAACTCGGTAATGTCCGCGCCCACGATAAAGGCGGGTTTAGCGGAGCTCAGCAGCAGGCCGCGCAGTGCTGGCTGCTGTTCCAGGACCGCAATGGCCTCGCCCAGACTGGCGACCGTTTGCGTATCCAGCTTGTTGACTGAGCCTTTGGCATCAAAAACCAGCTCGGCGATGCCATCGTCCAGCCAGTGAAGGGTAAGGTTAGCGCCTTGGTAGAGCATGTGCGTCTCCTGAAACCGCGAAAGGTGATCTGGTCATACCAGATGATCGTGAGTGTGGGAGTGATGTTAATTTTTTGCAAACCGCTCTTTGCTTATTTGCTAACAAGATCACAGCCACGCCGGCTTCGGCATCTGAGCAAGGGGTATGCTAAACTGCGGCCATTTCGCGACACGGGAGAGACGGCTATGGATTCACTGAAGACCTTGTATCACGCGCACATCGCCACGTTGCAGCAACGGGCGCAGCAGGTGCTGGCACGCAATAAACTGGATGCGATGCTGATCCATTCCGGTGAGTTGCTGACGGTGTTTCTGGATGACCACACCTATCCGTTTAAGGTGAATCCGCAGTTCAAAGCCTGGGTGCCGGTCACGCAGGTGCCTAACTGCTGGCTCTGGATCGATGGCGTGAACAAACCGAAACTGTGGTTCTACTCTCCGGTGGATTACTGGCATAACGTTGAACCGCTGCCGGACAGTTTCTGGACCGGAGATGTCGAGGTTATCGGCCTGAAAAACGCCGATGAGATTGCGCAGCTGCTCCCTGCACAGCGTGATAATGTCGCCTATATCGGGCCGGTTAATGCACGCGCGGCGCAGCTCGGAATCTCCTCAGACAACATCAACCCTAAAGCGGTCATCGACTTTCTGCACTACCATCGCAGCATTAAAACCGACTATGAACTGGCCTGTCTGCGTCAGGCGCAGAAGCTGGCGGTTGCGGGGCATCGCGCGGCCAAAGAGGCGTTCTCTGCGGGCCTGAGCGAATTTGACATCAATCAGGCTTACCTGACCGCGACCGGCCATCGTGATACCGATGTGCCGTACGGCAATATCATTGCGCTGAATGAACACGCGGCGGTGCTGCACTACACCCGCCTCGATCATCAGCCACCGGCGAAACGTCACAGCTTCCTGATTGATGCCGGCGCCGAATATCTGGGCTACGCCGCCGATCTGACCCGCAGCTATGCGGCGCAGAGCAGCTCGCTCTATGCCAGAATGGTGGAGGCGATGAACGCCGAAGAGCTGGCTTTAATCGCCACGCTGAAACCGGGTGTGCGCTACACCGATTATCATCTTCAGATGCACCAGCGTATTGCCAAGATGTTGCTGAAGTTTGAGCTGGTGCAGGGAATCAGCGAAGAGGCGCTGGTGGCTGAAGATCTGACCGGGCCATTTATGCCACACGGTCTGGGGCATCCGCTGGGCTTGCAGGTGCATGACGTTGCCGGGTTTATGCAGGATGAGCAGGGCACCCATCTCGCCGCGCCTGCGCAGTATCCTTACCTTCGCTGCACCCGCGTGCTGCAGCCCGGCATGGTCTTAACCATCGAGCCGGGCTTCTATATTATCGACTCGTTACTGGCGCCGCTGCGTCAGGGCCGTTTCAGTCAGCACTTTAACTGGCAGGCGATTGATGCGCTTCGGCCTTATGGCGGCATTCGCATCGAAGATAACGTGGTGATCCATCCAAACCGCGTTGAAAACATGACCCGCGATCTGCATCTGGCCTGATGGACGCTTTTGATATTCCCGCGCTGGCCGTGAGCATCAGTGAGGAAACCATCAAAAAGAGTCGCTTTATTACGCTGCTGGCGCACACCGAGGGGACAGAGGCCGCGCGCGCCTTTGTCCAGCAGGTGAAAAGCGAGCATCCTGCTGCCCGGCATCACTGCTGGGCCTGGGTGGCGGGCGCGCCGGATGACTCTCAGCAGCTCGGTTTTTCGGATGATGGTGAGCCGTCGGGCACCGCCGGGAAACCGATGCTGGCGCAGCTGATGGGTGCCGGTATTGGCGAGGTGACCGCTGTGGTGGTGCGTTATTACGGCGGCATCATGCTGGGCACCGGTGGCCTGGTGAAGGCGTATGGCGGTGGCGTCCAGCAGGGACTGAAGCAGTTACCGCGGCAGCGCAAAGTACCGATGATGGTTTTCACGCTGCAATGCGACTATGCACAGCACAGCGATATCGAACGGCTGGTGCAGCGTTTTGAAGGTAAGGTGACCGACAGCCACTATCAGGATCGTATTGCGCTGACGCTGGCATTGCCTTATGGACAGATAGAGGGGTTCAAAAAAAATCTGTCAGACTTTAGCCGGGGCGCGTTGTCGCTGATCCCGCTCACACCATGATGTTCATCTCTCTTATTTAAAGGAACGGCTGAATGCACTTTCGCGCCATTACCCGCATCGTCGGTCTGCTGGTAATTCTTTTTTCAGTGACAATGATTCTGCCCGGCCTCGTCGCATTAATTTATCGAGACGGCGCGGGACGGGCGTTCAGCCAGACATTTATGATGGCGCTGGTGATCGGCTCGCTGCTGTGGTGGCCGAACCGTAAAAAGAAAACCGAACTCAAACCCCGCGAAGGGTTCCTGATCGTCGTTCTGTTCTGGACAGTGCTGGGCAGCGTAGGGGCCATGCCCTTTATCTTTGCGGAGCAGCCGCATCTTTCCGTCACGGATGCGTTCTTTGAATCTTTCTCGGGCCTGACAACCACCGGAGCCACCACGCTGGTGGGGCTGGACTCGCTGCCTAAGGCCATCCTCTTCTACCGGCAGATGCTGCAGTGGCTGGGCGGGATGGGGATCATCGTGTTAGCGGTAGCCATCCTGCCGATTCTGGGCGTCGGGGGCATGCAGCTCTATCGCGCTGAAATGCCGGGACCCCTGAAAGACAATAAAATGCGCCCACGCATCGCCGAGACGGCCAAGACACTCTGGCTGATCTATGTTCTGCTGACCGTAGCCTGTGCGCTGGCACTCTGGCTGGCGGGCATGCCGGCGTTCGATGCTATCGGCCACAGCTTTTCGACCATCGCCATTGGCGGCTTCTCAACTCATGATGCCAGCATCGGCTACTTTAACAGCAGCACCATCAATACTATCGTGGCGGTGTTCCTGCTGATTTCCGGCTGTAACTACGGCCTGCACTTTTCCATGCTAAGCGGACGTAACCTGCGCGTGTACTGGCGGGACCCGGAGTTCCGCATGTTTATCGGCGTTCAGCTGACGCTGGTTCTGATCTGTACGGTGGTGCTCTGGTTCCACAATGTCTATGCCAGCGGCTGGCAAACCCTGAACCAGGCCTTTTTCCAGGTGGTGTCCATGGCGACGACGGCGGGTTTCACGACCGACAGTATCGCTCGCTGGCCGCTATTCCTGCCGGTTCTGCTGTTGTGCTCAGCTTTCATTGGTGGCTGTGCCGGTTCAACCGGGGGTGGCCTGAAGGTGATCCGCATTCTGCTGTTGTGCAAACAGGGTAACCGCGAGCTTAAGCGTCTGGTTCACCCGAATGCGGTGTACACCATCAAGCTGGGCAATCGTGCGCTGCCGGAGCGTATCCTGGAAGCCGTCTGGGGATTCTTCTCGGCCTATGCGCTGGTGTTCCTGGTGAGCATGCTGGCGATCATCGCCACGGGCGTCGATGACTTCTCCGCTTTTGCTGCCGTTGCCGCGACGCTGAATAACCTCGGGCCGGGCTTAGGCGTCGTGGCAGACAACTTCACGTCTATGAATGATGTGGCGAAATGGATACTTATCTCTACCATGTTGTTCGGGCGTCTCGAGGTTTTCACCTTGCTGGTGCTGTTCACGCCTACTTTCTGGCGTGAATAATTAATAAGGATGCTGACATGAAAGCGCTGATTCTCTATTCCACCCGCGACGGGCAAACGCAGAAGATTGCTTCCGCTCTTGCGGAAACCATCCGGCAGCAGCAGCCGTGTGATGTGCTGAACATCCAGGATGCCGCTGTGCCTGACTGGACACAGTATGATCGCGTACTGATTGGCGCCTCGATCCGCTATGGCCATTTTCAGCCGGTCGTCGAGACCTTCGTTAAGCAACATCTCCCTGCGCTGCAGCAGCGTACCAGCGGTTTCTTTTCGGTAAACCTCACGGCACGCAAACCTGAGAAGCGTTCTCCTGAAACGAATGCCTATACCCGGAAGTTCTTATTGCAGTCTCCATGGCAGCCTGACTGCTGTGCCGTATTCGCAGGGGCGCTCTACTATCCCCGCTATCGCTGGTTTGACCGTGTGATGATTCAGCTGATTATGCGTATGACCGGCGGTGAAACCGATGCAACGAAAGAAGTGGAATACACGGACTGGCAACAGGTGAGCCGTTTTGCCCATGAATTTGCACAGTTACCAGGCAAATCGTAGCGAAATAGCGCGATTTGGTGAAAATTACTTCGAACAGTAATCTTTTCGCAATAAACGCTTGTCAGCCCGCGCGAACTCCCTATAATGCGCCTCCATCAACACGGCACACCGGCAACGGGAAACGGGTTGAAGGTTCAGAAGACTGAGCCGCCGGAGAAAAACTTCTGAAAAAGAGGTTGACTCTGAAGGAGGAAAGCGTAATATACGCCACCTCGC
>NZ_JAALFQ010000050.1:0-398 GCF_011800365.1 Pantoea sp. EKM103V
TTCAACGCTGCAGACTGTAAGCATTTGAGAGACTCGAACATGTCGTCATTTCATTCTTATTACGGAGAATGAACGCGCCATGTCGTTTCAATTTTCAGCTTGTTCCGGATTGTTAAAGAGCAAATATCTCAGACGCGTCTCCCTGCTCGCGCAGCGGAAACGGTTTTGAGATACTGTATGGAGACACCTTTCACCTGTCACCAAGCAGGTGGCGTCCCCTAGGGGATTCGAACCCCTGTTGCCGCCGTGAAAGGGCGGAGTCCTAACCGCTAGACGAAGGGGACACGATAGTGTCACGACTTCGCAGCCGTCCTGCTCATTACTTTTTATCAGACAATCTGTGTGAGCACTGCGCGGGAAGGTATCTTCAGGTAAGGAGGTGATCCAACCGCAGGTTC
>NZ_JAALFQ010000051.1:0-390 GCF_011800365.1 Pantoea sp. EKM103V
TGGCACAAAGCGGACCCTCAATTCGTTCAGATTGAACAGTGTTACGTATCGTCTGCTTCATACAGAGTCGTAAATTGTCTCTTCAGCTGTATACCCAATCCTTCTGGTCCCTGAACATAGCATTAAGTATCGTTATGAATTTCCTGATACAGGCTGTGATCGCGACTTTTTTTACTTTTCCACGTGAAATGAGGGATGTATAGAAGTCTTTGATCTGAGGGTTATATCGAACGTATGCGTCACATACAGACCGTCTTGACAGCCAGGATCTGTTTATTCTGGTTTAGGTGCTGACCACTCCGGCCTGGCTGGTAGTCGGGGATTTATTCTGGTCGCTGTACATTTCCCCCTTCGTGCCGATAACACAGATTACACCAGGCATTCCTCTTC
>NZ_JAALFQ010000052.1:0-363 GCF_011800365.1 Pantoea sp. EKM103V
CACGCAATATCCGCCAGGTGCATTCCCCGGCCCGCTTTCAGCAGCATTCCCAGCTCGCGGCAGGCCAGCCGCCAGGCCTCTTCACCGGCACCGTCGCACTGGTCACGTACCAGCGGACCGGCGGCAAGCCACGCCTGCCAGGCCGTCAGGGGCATCCGCGGGCGGTAGCATGACCAGTCGGTTACGGCGTTGCAGACCTGCTCAGCAAGGCTTAGCAGGCCGCCGTAAAGCAGTTCTGCGCGGTCATCCAGCGTCATGCGCTCCGTGCGCAGTCCGGCCAGAAAAGCCAGGTCTCCCGCCAGCGCCGGACTCACGCCCGCGAGGGTGTGGCCGTTAACCCATGTTTTGGGAGATTCTGGCGTG
>NZ_JAALFQ010000053.1:0-342 GCF_011800365.1 Pantoea sp. EKM103V
GAATCAGCATGTGTGTTAGTGGAAGCGTCTGGAAAGTCGCAGGGTACAGGGTGATACTCCCGTACACAAAAGCACACACGCTGTGAGCTCGATGAGTAAGGCGGGACACGTGGTATCCTGTCTGAATATGGGGGGACCATCCTCCAAGGCTAAATACTCCTGACTGACCGATAGTGAACCAGTACCGTGAGGGAAAGGCGAAAAGAACCCCGGCGAGGGGAGTGAAACAGAACCTGAAACCGTGTACGTACAAGCAGTGGGAGCGCCCTTGTGGTGTGACTGCGTACCTTTTGTATAATGGGTCAGCGACTTATATTCTGTAGCAAGGTTAACCGTATAGGG
>NZ_JAALFQ010000054.1:0-339 GCF_011800365.1 Pantoea sp. EKM103V
TTTGATCAGCTTCGGGTTCGGGCCGGTGTTGTACATCCCGACGCTGTCCCAGTTCCTGCCGTACTGCCTGAAGTTTCTCGCCTCGATCCATGCACCGGTATAAATGCAGATGCACGGATCTTTCAGCAGCCTTTCCCGCGTAATATCGAACTTCTTCAGCTGGTTAAAGTGAGAGCTGTTTATCTGCATATTGCAGACGTCATGCGTGCCGCCGCTGCTTTTAGTATTCAGTGCGTTGTTACGCATACGTGATTCCTGAATGGAATGCGCCATCAGCAGACGCGGATCAATACCGAAATCCTGACCGGCCTTTGTGAAACACATTTCCGGCGCGGCCTG
>NZ_JAALFQ010000055.1:0-333 GCF_011800365.1 Pantoea sp. EKM103V
AATCGGGACATAGTTATGCTCCTGAGTGTCGGGGGGCACCCCAGTGGTGCCGTGACCACCACAAAGACGGGCGTAAAGCGGAGCAGGCAGGGGCGGACGCGCAAGCCGCACGCGCCGCCGGAGCGGACTGAATGTCCCGCGCACGGCGGGGAACGGGTGAGCAGGACGGCGAAGCTTCCCTTGCAGGCGAAGCGGCCCGGCTACCGTGAGGGCACGGCACTTTATCCCTGCCGGTTTCCGGCCGCAGGACGGGAAGCGGCAAAAGAGGCGGAGCGAAGCGACTTCATTATCCCTTACAGATGAGATGCCGCCGGTCGGGGCGGCACCCTCTCC
>NZ_JAALFQ010000056.1:0-331 GCF_011800365.1 Pantoea sp. EKM103V
CCTGTCGGCTCATCCTGGCCTCCGGTTGCTCCTCAGCGCGCCGGATGCCTCTCCCACACCCCCGCCTTTGAAATCTTTTGTTTTCCGGAATACAAAGCTGTCTGCTGGCCTGAAATCGAAAAACGCCTACGCAATTCTCATCGCGATAAGAAAGCCAGATAAACAGAAAAGTTAACAGCGGGGAGGGAGGCCGTCTGAGCCGCTGAGCGGATGAGGGATTTCAGGACAAGCGACAGGGATGTCGCGAAGAGGCGGGGTCGCGCCAGGGATGGCGCGTCCTGCCGGTCCGTGAGAAATCCGGAAGAAGCGAAGGGACCGCGAAGCGGCGGTG
>NZ_JAALFQ010000057.1:0-302 GCF_011800365.1 Pantoea sp. EKM103V
GCGGCTGGCCTGCCGCGAGCTGGGAATGCTGCTGAAAGCGGGCCGGGGAATGCACCTGGCGGATATTGCGTGAGCGGAGGAGGGACCGGAATGAAAACACAGAACGCAGCAGACGCCGGGATCAGCGGATTAGCGCCTCAGCTGGCGGACAGCCTGAAGGCGCTGACGGCGCTGGCGCAGAGCCGGTTCAGCGAACGTGAGCAGCATGAATTCCTGTGGTTCGCCCTGCACGACATGGCGCAGCAGGTGGCAGACACGGTACGGGACGGCGCGCTGCCGCTGCCCTCATTCCGCGCGTGGAT
>NZ_JAALFQ010000058.1:0-295 GCF_011800365.1 Pantoea sp. EKM103V
GATCTTTATAGTCCTGTCGGGTTTCGCCACCACTGATTTGAGTGTCAGATTATGTGATGCTTGTCAGGGGGGCGAAGCCTATGGAAAAACGGCTTCGCCGCGGCCTTTTCTGTTCACATCTTTCTCCTTCCGTTATCCCCCGAATCTGTGGGTAACTCCGGATAGATTGCCGGTACCGCTCGCCGCAGCCGAACGGCCGAGCGTAGCGAGTCAGTGAGCGAGGAAGCGGAAGATCTGCGATGCCTGCGTGAACTCGTGTCGTGCTGTACCCTCTCTTTACCGCCGGATTACACAG
>NZ_JAALFQ010000059.1:0-292 GCF_011800365.1 Pantoea sp. EKM103V
GGTAACCGGTGTCGTACTCATACAGCGCCAGCGGCCAGCCGTTGTGCAGGTAAACGATCGCCGCTTCAGGCTCCTCCATGGGCTCCTCCAGCGCATTGAGCTCAGCCAGCTGCGCACCATTAACTCCGCTGATGCCGGTGAACACGCCGTGCCTGTGCAGGTGATCGTACAGATCGCGAAACTGCGCCGGACTGAGCGCCCCGCCCTGCTTTTCCGCGCATGTTTTGGGAGATTCTGGCGTGGCGGTTTTGACGTTGACGTTCTGTGTGTTCATGGCATTTCTCCTGCTCAG
>NZ_JAALFQ010000006.1:0-239739 GCF_011800365.1 Pantoea sp. EKM103V
GAGCGGTAGTTCAGTTGGTTAGAATACCTGCCTGTCACGCAGGGGGTCGCGGGTTCGAGCCCCGTCCGTTCCGCCACCCTATTTAGGGGCGTAGTTCAATTGGTAGAGCACCGGTCTCCAAAACCGGGTGTTGGGGGTTCGAGTCCCTCCGCCCCTGCCAGAAAACGATCCTTTGCTTCGGCAAAGGATTTTTTTTTGCTTATAAAAAGCAAAAAAGAAAAACCAGCTAAATCTAACTGGTCTCTGCTCTCTTCTTTCTGCACGCCTGCCTGCTATTTCAGCTGTTTTGCCTGACCAGAATCGGGAATTTAAGCAGCTGACGGATATGCGCTTGCTGATCGCTGTTCTGCAACCAGACCGCATAAAGCGGACGAACGGCGACCGGTGCGTCCGGCATCACCATCAGTTCACTGTATAAGCTTTGCCAGAAGTCTGGCAGAAACGCGCATGCACCCGTAGTGCAGAGCAGTTCACGGGTGACATGTGCCGATGTCGTGGTCAGCACCGGTACATCATCAGCGCCAGAAAGGTAACTCTGATGCTGATGGAAATCGGCTCCCCACTCCAGCTTGATGTAATCATACTTTTCGCGCTTTTCACTCTGGCGGGCACAGAACAGTGCCAGCGAAATATGGCCAATCTGCTGGCTGGTTAATTCATCCATCTTAGGCGCTTCAGTGGTAATCAACAGATCCAGCTGACGCTCATGAAGCTGCTTAACCAGCAAATGCCGCTGCGCCACGCGTGCTTCTAAATGCAGGCTCTCACGATTCTCATACAGCGTCTGAAGCCAGGGCGTCAGATAGGCCTCCCAGAGCGATGCGCTGGCACCTATCGAGAGCTCATGGTGCTGCTCAGTATGAGAAACCTCCTTCTTCGCCATTATCCAGGTGCTCATCAGGCTTTCCGCATAAGGAAGCAGTCGCTCCCCGGCGGCAGTCAGACGTATGTTGTTGCGATGCCGGGTAAAAAGGTTAACGCCGAGCTGATTCTCCAACTGACGGATGCGAAAACTGA
Organism: Pantoea sp. EKM103V; assembly: GCF_011800365.1. Taxonomy (NCBI): domain Bacteria; kingdom Pseudomonadati; phylum Pseudomonadota; class Gammaproteobacteria; order Enterobacterales; family Erwiniaceae; genus Pantoea; species Pantoea sp. EKM103V. The sequence goes on from NZ_JAALFQ010000006.1 coordinate 1,018, forward strand.
CAGCAGATTGCGTAAGGTAAAGGGCTTCAGCAGCACGCCCGAAATGACGTGTTCTGCTCACTTCAAGGAAAGTTTTCAGTAATTCCGTATCCACAACGCGCTCCCAAAAATTGTTTGTCGTATAGATTTAAATGTTTTGTTTTACACTCTGTCAAGCCTATCTAATACTCCGCGCCATTAACAGCACGGCATTAGAGAATCAGGAGCGTGTAACATGGCGGAAAGCTTCTTAACAGAGAATCGTTTCTTTGATAACAAACATTACCCGCGTGGTTTCTCACGCCACGGTGACTTTACTATTAAAGAAGCCCAGCTTCTGGAACGCCACGGTTTCGCCTTTAATGAGCTGGATTTATCGAAGCGTGAGCCTGCAACAGAAGAAGAACGTTTGTTTATCGAAGTGTGTCGTGGCGTGCGTGAGCCGCAGACGGAAGCTGAGCGTGTATGGTCAAAGTATATGACCCGCATCAAGCGTCCTAAGCGTTTTCACACGCTGTCTGGCGGTAAGCCGCAGATGGACACCGTTGAAGACTACAGCGACAGCGACGATTAACAGAAAGGGGCGAGAGCCCCTTTTTTATTGCAGGCTGTTATGCAGATGGATCATTAATCGATCAATCGCGCGATAGCTGACCGCCTCCTGCAGATGGAGGCGGGTAATCTCTTTCTCTCCGGCCAGATCGGCCACGGTGCGCGCCACTTTTAAAATTCGCTGCCAGGCTCGCACAGATAACCCCAGTTTCTCCAGCACAGACTCCAGCCATTCGGCATCCTCTTTTTCAGGCTGGCACCAGCGCAGGATTTCCGCATTATTCAGATGCGCGTTAATTTTACCTGCGCGCGCGAGCTGGATCGCTCGCGCCGCAACGACCCGCAGACGAACCTGCTCAGAGCTTTCTGCGGCCGGTCGCTGGCCACTGAGCATGCCACCGGGCAACAGCGGCACCTCCAGTGAAAGATCAAAGCGATCCAGAAACGGCCCTGATAACTTACTGAGATAACGCAGGATCTGCTGAGGCGAGCAGCGATTGTGCTGTCCCTGATAATGCCCGGTTGGCCCGGGATTCATGGCAGCAATCAGCTGAAACCGTGCCGGGAACGTGACCTTTGCCCGGGCTCGCGAAATGGCGATGATGCCTGACTCCAGTGGCTCACGCAGTGAATCCAGCACCCTGCGGTCAAATTCCGGTAATTCATCCAGAAACAGCACGCCATTATGCGCCAGGGAGATCTCTCCGGGCCGCGGCAGTGACCCTCCGCCAATCAGAGCATAGAGAGACGCGCTGTGATGAGGCGACCTGAAAGGCCGGCTGCGCCACTGTCGGTGCAGGGCAGTGCTGTTTACCAGGCTGGCTATCGCCGCACACTCCAGCGCTTCCTGGTCGCTTAAGGCGGGCATGATGCCAGGCAGACGGGTTGCGAGCATCGTTTTGCCGGTGCCAGGCGGCCCAATCAGTAACAGGTTATGCCCGCCCGCCGCGGTGATCTCCAGTGCTCTGCGCCCCTGCTGCTGACCGATGATATCCGCGAGATCGTCACCAGGCGTGGCATGCTGATGCTCAGGGTAGGGAGCCGGTGATAATGTCAGCGCATTACGGAGAAAAGCGCAGACCTCACTGAGGTGAGCGGCGACCAGTGACGCTCCCTCACGAATCAGCCCGGCGTCACGCTGATTTTCAGCGGAGAGAACCAGCTGTCGTCCAGCCTGAAGAGCCATCATTGCCGCAGGAATTGCCCCCTGAACGGCACATAGCGCGCCATCCAGCGCCAGTTCACCCAGAAACTCAAAGTGCATCAGCTTATCCGCAGGAAGCTGCTCTGAGGCGACCAGAATGGCAATTGCCATGGGCAGGTCATAGCGCCCGCCCTCTTTGGGTAAATCCGCTGGTGCCAGATTGATGGTGACCCGTCTGGCCGGGAAGGTAAAACCGCTGTTAATAATGGCGCTGCGAACCCGCTCACGCGCCTCTTTGACCGTGGTTTCAGGCAGACCCACCAGCGTCAGTGCAGGCAGGCCATTACTGATGTGAGCCTCAATGGTCACCAGCGGCGCTTCCACGCCTAATGCTGCGCGGGTCAGAACTTTAGACAATGACATACTCACTCCTTGTTGCCATCAGTCTGATCAGCACCCAAAAGGAAAGCGAGTACGCCTTCTGACGATTCCGACGCACTGCACAAGAAATTGAAGTCACTTTCACTGACTCTCATCGTGCTGCGAAACTGCACGTAAATTCAGCAGAACATCATTACGTCAGTAAAGTGATGAATATTTATCATCTTGTAATTATTACTTGTATTACAAATCGATAGGACGGGATTTAATCTCCCGCGCTAAAAAAAACCTGCAAAAAAAGTTGTGTTATGGCCCCTGACTATGATAACTCTGTAGGCATTACTTCGAACACGTAAAAGAATTGAACAACACATGAAAGCCCTTCTACAAGTGATTAGCCTGGTCGTGATTAGCGTGGTGGTGGTTATTAACCTACCGTGCGGGGCAACGCTTGGAGAAAGAAAGGCTTAAAAATCAAGCCTCGAATCCGAAAAAACCCCCGCACCGAAAGGTCCGGGGGTTTTTTTTCGACCCGGGGAAATATCAGTAAATCTGCAAGGAACAAACAATGAACAGTAGCATAAAATTCTGTTGTTCCCGTCAGGACACAGGAGAATAGCGATGACAGGTGCTCAGTGGGTAGTTCAGGCTTTACGCGCGCAGGGTGTTGATACCGTATTTGGTTACCCGGGCGGCGCCATCATGCCGGTATACGACGCGCTATACGATGGCGGCGTAGAACACCTACTGTGCCGTCATGAGCAGGGGGCGGTTATGGCCGCGATTGGCTATGCGCGCTCCACCGGCAAAACCGGTGTCTGTATTGCCACCTCCGGCCCTGGCGCTACCAACCTGATCACCGGTCTGGCTGATGCCATGATGGACTCCGTGCCGATCGTTGCGGTAACCGGTCAGGTCTCGTCTGCGTTTATCGGTACTGACGCTTTCCAGGAGATCGACGTGCTGGGGCTGTCCCTGGCCTGCACCAAACATAGCTTCCTGGTTGAGTCGCTGGATGAGCTGCCCGCTATCATGGCTGAGGCTTTTGCCATGGCGCAGTCAGGGCGTCCGGGTCCGGTACTGGTTGATATTCCCAAAGATATTCAGATTGCGCAGGGTGAACCCGCACCGCATCTGGTTTCGGTTGAGGAGGAAGAGTCGCTGCCGCATCATGCTATCCGCGAGGCGCGGGCAATAATGACCCAGGCCAGAAAACCGATGCTCTATGTTGGCGGAGGCGTGGGCATGGCGCAGGCGGTTCCGGCACTGCGTGCATTCGCAGCAGAAACCGGCATCCCTGCCGTTGCGACCCTGAAAGGTCTGGGCAGCGTCGATGCGCAGAGCGAGGTTTATCTGGGCATGCTGGGGATGCACGGCACCAAAGCCGCTAACTATGCTGTTCAGGCGTGTGACCTGCTGATTGCGGTCGGTGCCCGTTTTGACGATCGGGTGACCGGCAAGCTGGATACCTTCGCGCCGCACGCCAGCGTGATTCATCTCGACATCGACCCCGCAGAGTTAAATAAGTTACGTCGCGCGCACGTCTCACTGCAGGGCGATCTCAACGCGCTGCTGCCCGCGCTGAGTCAGCCTTTGCACATCGACGCCTGGCGCGACGAGGTGAAGGCACTCAAGGCCAGTCATGCCTGGCGCTACGATCATCCAGGCGAGGCAATCTATGCACCGCTGCTGCTGAAGCAGCTCTCCGAGCGCAAACCGGACAGCGCGGTGGTCACCACCGATGTCGGACAGCACCAGATGTGGACGGCCCAGCATATGGCCTTCAGCGCGCCGGAGAACTTCATCACCTCCAGCGGCTTAGGCACGATGGGCTTTGGTTTGCCTGCCGCCATCGGTGCACAGGTCGCCCGTCCGGAAGATACGGTGATCTGCGTCTCGGGCGACGGCTCAATCATGATGAATATTCAGGAGCTGGGCACCATTAAGCGCGGAAAGCTGCCGGTCAAAATCGTGCTGCTGGATAACCAGCGTCTGGGCATGGTACGTCAGTGGCAGCAGCTCTTCTTCGACGGTCGCTACAGCGAAACCAATCTCTCTGACAATCCCGACTTCCTCACGCTGGCCAGCGCTTTCAATATTCCCGGCCAGCGCATTACCCGTAAAGATCAGGTCGACGCCGCACTTGATGCTCTGCTGAACAGCGAAGGTCCTTACTTCCTGCATGTTGCAATTGATGAGCATGAAAACGTCTGGCCACTGGTACCGCCGGGTGCCAGCAATGCAAACATGATGGAGAAAACCGTATGAACCAGCATCAATTGTCTATCGAAGCCCGCTTCCGCCCTGAAATATTGGAGCGCATTTTACGCGTCGTGCGCCACCGCGGTTTTCAGGTCTGTTCTATGAACATGGCCTCAGTCGCCAACGCGGAAAACATTAATATTGAAATGACCGTTGCCAGCCAGCGCTCCGTCGATTTACTGTCTTCGCAGTTAAGTAAATTGATTGACGTTGCATGCGTTCAGATTCAACAACAGACAACACAACAAATCCGCGCCTAGCCGCGAGAGGGAATAACAATGAGCACGAAGAAAGCAGACTTTATTTGGTTCAATGGCGAGATGGTTAAGTGGGAAGAGGCGAAGGTCAGCGTCATGTCCCACGCGTTGCACTATGGCACGTCGGTGTTTGAAGGCGTCCGCTGCTACGACTCTCACAAAGGACCGGTTGTGTTCCGCCACCGTGAACACATGCAACGTCTGCACGACTCCGCCAAAATCTACCGTTTCCCGATTAAAAGCAGCGTTGATGAGCTGATGGAAGCTTGCCGCGAAGTCATCCGCGTGAACAAACTGAAAAGTGCTTATATCCGTCCGCTGGCCTTCGTGGGCGATGTGGGCCTGGGCGTGAACCCGCCAGATGGCTTTACCACCGACGTGATCATTGCAGCCTTCCCGTGGGGCGCGTACCTGGGTGCGGAAGCTCTGGAAAACGGCATTGATGCTATGGTCTCCTCCTGGAGCCGTGTGGCGCCGAATACCCTGCCAACTGCCGCAAAAGCGGGCGGTAACTACCTCTCCTCACTGCTGGTGGGCAGCGAAGCCCGTCGTCATGGCTATCAGGAAGGTATCGCGCTGGATACCAATGGCCTGATCTCAGAAGGTGCGGGCGAAAACCTGTTTGAAGTGAAAGATGGCGTGCTCTTTACCCCGCCATTCACCTCTTCCGCTCTGCCGGGCATCACCCGCGATGCCATCATCACCCTGGCGCGTGATATGGGCATTGAAGTGCGCGAGCAGACCCTGTCGCGTGAATCCCTCTATCTGGCTGATGAAGTGTTTATGTCTGGTACCGCTGCAGAAATTACCCCGGTGCGCAGCGTTGACCGTATTCAGGTGGGCGAAGGCAAATGTGGCCCGGTGACCAAACGCATCCAGCAGGCCTTCTTTGGTCTGTTTACCGGCGAAACCGAAGACAAATGGGGCTGGTTAGATCCGGTTAATCCATAATCAGATACAGCGCGGACGTCATCTGACGTCCGCGAGCTTTTTCTTACTGGAGTAAATAGAGCATGCCTAAGTACCGTTCCGCCACCACCACCCACGGCCGTAATATGGCGGGTGCCCGTGCCTTATGGCGCGCGACAGGAATGACCGATGACGATTTCGGTAAGCCGATTATCGCTGTGGTTAACTCATTCACCCAATTTGTCCCGGGCCACGTTCACCTGCGTGACCTTGGTAAACTGGTCGCCGAACAGATCGAAGCATCAGGCGGTGTGGCTAAAGAGTTCAACACGATCGCGGTGGATGACGGTATTGCCATGGGTCATGGCGGCATGCTGTATTCACTGCCTTCGCGTGAACTGATTGCTGACTCGGTCGAGTACATGGTGAACGCACACTGCGCCGACGCCATGGTCTGTATCTCCAACTGCGACAAAATCACGCCGGGGATGCTGATGGCGTCACTGCGCCTCAATATCCCGGTGATCTTCGTTTCAGGCGGACCGATGGAAGCCGGTAAAACCAAGCTTTCTGACCAGATCATCAAACTGGATCTGGTGGATGCGATGATTCAGGGTGCCAACCCGAACGTCAGCGACGCCGACAGTGAGCAGATCGAACGCTCTGCCTGTCCGACCTGCGGCTCCTGCTCAGGCATGTTTACCGCGAACTCAATGAACTGCCTGACCGAAGCACTCGGCCTGTCGCAGCCAGGCAACGGCTCCCTGCTGGCCACTCACGCCGATCGTAAAGAGCTGTTCATCAACGCCGGTAAGCGCATCGTCAGCCTGACCAAACGTTACTATGAACAGGATGACGTCAACGTGCTGCCGCGGAGCATCGCCAACAAGGCCGCTTTCGAAAACGCCATGACGCTGGATATCGCCATGGGTGGTTCCACTAATACCGTACTGCACCTGCTGGCAGCCGCGCAGGAAGGCGATATCGACTTCAATATCTCTGACATCGATCGCCTGTCACGCAAAGTCCCTCAGCTCTGTAAAGTCGCGCCAAGTACCCCGAAATACCACATGGAAGATGTGCATCGCGCGGGTGGTGTCTACGCGATTCTCGGCGAGCTGGATCGCGCAGGTCTGTTCGACAGCAGCGCCCGAAATATCCTGCAGCAGACGATGCGTGAAACGCTGGATCAGTACGACATCATGCTGACCAGCGATCAGGCGGTAAAAGAGATGTTCCGTGCCGGTCCGGCAGGCATCCGTACCACCCAGGCATTCTCGCAGAGCTGCCGCTGGGACACGCTGGATGATGACCGTGCTGAAGGCTGTATCCGTACCCGCGAAAACGCCTATTCGCAGGATGGTGGTCTGGCCGTACTCTACGGCAACATCGCAGAAGATGGCTGTATCGTTAAAACCGCAGGCGTAGACAAAGAGATCCTGACCTTCACCGGCCCGGCTAAAGTCTACGAAAGTCAGGATGATGCTGTTGAAGCGATCCTGGGCGGCAAAGTGGTGGCCGGCGACGTGGTCGTGATCCGCTACGAAGGGCCAAAAGGCGGGCCGGGTATGCAGGAGATGCTCTATCCGACCACCTATCTGAAATCGATGGGACTGGGCAAAAGCTGCGCCCTGATCACCGACGGTCGTTTCTCTGGTGGCACCTCTGGTCTCTCTATCGGTCATGCCTCACCTGAAGCGGCAAACGGCGGCACCATTGCGCTGGTGAAAGATGGCGACACCATTGAGATCGACATCCCGAACCGCGGCATCAGACTTGCCGTGCCGGATAACGAACTGCACGCCCGCCGCGAAGAGCAGCAGGCACGTGGCGATGCGGCCTATACGCCGATCAATCGTCAGCGTGAAGTCTCGTTCGCGCTGCGTGCTTACGCCTCACTTGCGACCAGTGCTGATAAAGGCGCTGTCCGCGATAAGAGCAAGCTGGGAGGCTGACCATGGCCGAGTCTCAACCGCTACCCGACGCACCCTGCGGCGCCGAGTATTTGCGCGCGGTGTTGCGTTCACCGGTGTACGAAGTCGCACAGGTAACGCCGCTGCAGAAGATGGAAAAAATCTCATCGCGTCTTGGCAACACCATTCTGGTGAAGCGGGAAGATCGCCAGCCGGTGCACAGCTTCAAGCTGCGCGGTGCTTACGCGATGATTGCCGGCCTGAACGAAGAGCAGAAAGCGCGCGGCGTGGTAACGGCCTCCGCCGGTAACCATGCACAGGGCGTGGCGCTCTCCGCCAGCAAGCTGGGCATTAAGTCACTGATCGTAATGCCGCTGGCGACAGCCGATATCAAGGTGGATGCGGTGCGCGCGTTTGGCGGTGAGGCTTACCTGTTTGGTGCCAACTTTGATGAGGCAAAAGCCAAAGCGATCGAACTGTCGGAACAGCGCGGCTACACCTTCGTGCCACCGTTTGACCATCCGGCAGTGATTGCCGGACAGGGCACGCTGGCGATGGAGCTGCTGCAACAGGATGCGCATCTGGATCGGGTCTTTGTCCCGGTTGGCGGGGGCGGTCTGGCAGCCGGTGTGGCGGTGCTGATTAAACAGCTGATGCCGCAAATCAAAGTGATTGCGGTGGAGTCAGAAGATTCAGCCTGTCTGAAGGCGGCGCTGGAGGCAGGTCATCCGGTCGATCTGCCCCGCGTCGGGCTGTTTGCCGAAGGCGTGGCGGTGAAGCGTATCGGCAGCGAGACCTTCCGCCTGTGCAAAGCGTATCTTGACGACATCATCACCGTCGACAGCGATGCCATCTGCGCAGCAATGAAGGATCTGTTCGAAGATGTCCGTGCCGTGGCGGAGCCTTCCGGGGCGCTGGCGCTGGCGGGCATGAAGAAATATATCCAGCAGCATGAGATCAAAGGCGAACGGCTGGCGCATGTCTTATCCGGGGCCAACGTCAATTTTCACGGCCTGCGATATGTCTCTGAGCGCTGCGAGCTGGGCGAACAGCGAGAGGCGCTGCTGGCTGTGACCATCCCGGAACAGCAGGGGAGCTTTTTACGCTTCTGCCAGACGCTGGGCGGGCGTGCCATCACGGAGTTCAACTACCGCTATGCTGACGCAGATAAAGCCTGCATCTTTGTTGGTGTCAGGCTGACCCGTGGCGTCGAGGAGCGCAGCGAGATTATCAGCGAACTGACCCACGGCGGCTATCAGGTGGTCGATCTCTCTGATGATGAGATGGCAAAGCTGCACGTGCGTTACATGGTGGGCGGACGACCTTCCAAACCGCTGCGTGAACGGCTTTTCAGCTTTGAATTTCCGGAAGCACCCGGCGCGTTGCTGAAGTTTCTGCAGACGCTTGGCACGCACTGGAATATCTCGCTGTTTCACTACCGCAGCCACGGCACTGATTATGGCCGCGTGCTGGCGGCCTTTGAACTGGGCAGCGATGAGCCGCGTTTCGAAGAGCATCTCACCGATCTGGGCTATGACTTTCATGATGAAAGCCAGAACCCGGCGTTCCGCTTCTTCCTGTCAGGCAGCTGATTACAGCTGGCTCCAGAAGGCACTGATCAGCGGCTCACCGAGCCGCTTTTTTTGTACGCAGATGCCGAGTTCAAACGGCGCGACCGATTCAACATTTTCCAGCATCATCACGCGGTTACGCACCGGTTCCGGGCTGTTTTCCAGCACCACATGCGGCAGCAACGCAATGCCACATCCCAGTGCCACCATCGAGACAATCGCTTCATGCCCCGACACCGTGGCGTAAATCAGCGGGTTAGGAATGCGATGGCGGCGGAACCAGAGATCGATACGCCGCCGTGCCGGGCCCTGGTCCGGCAGAATAAACGGAATCTGTGCCCAGTCTGGCTGTGGCTGTGTAGCCTGAGTGCGAACGGCACAGGGTAAGGCGGGCGCAATCAGGACCAGCGGGATCAGCCCCAGTGGCATAAAATCAATGCTGGCTGGCAGCGTTTCAGGGCGTCCGGCAATCGCCAGATCGGCATCACCGGAGTGAACTTTTTCCAGCGCATCTGCGGCATCGCCGGTATTCAGTTTAATTTCCACCTGCGGATGTTCGGCGCGAAAGCGGTCGAGGATGGGCGGCAGATGGCTGTAGGCCGCCGTTACCGAGCAGAACAGCCGCAGCTCGCCACTGAGCGACGGACCATTAAGATCCATGACATGACGCAGTTGCTGATACTGCAGCAGCGTCTGCTGGGCAAACTGACGCAGGCGTTCACCCGCCTCCGTCAGCGTGACGGTACGGTTATCACGCAGAAACAGCGCATGGCCGACATCCTCTTCAAGCCGCTGGATCTGGCGTGACAGCGTGGAAGGGCTGACGTGCATAGCACGCGCGCTGCGCCCGAAGTGGCAGCTTTCTGCCAGATGAAGAAACAGTTTCAGATCCCGTAAATCCATGTGCGCGTCGCCTCTGGGTGGTGTTGCATTTATTGCAATGTGACGTTGTTAATATATCAATTTAAGCAACAGAATTCCTGTCATATGATGGGGTCATTCGCGGCGCTGCATGACACGCCGTTCCTGAACAAAAAAAGCAAACACAACTTACCGGAGTACCCATGGCTAACTATTTCAACACACTGAATCTGCGCAATCAGCTGGCGCAATTAGGCAAATGTCGTTTCATGGCGCGCGATGAGTTCGCAGATGGTGCGAGTTTCCTGAAGGGCAAAAAAGTCGTTATCGTTGGCTGTGGCGCACAGGGCCTGAACCAGGGTCTGAACATGCGTGATTCCGGTCTGGATGTCGCCTATGCACTGCGTGCTGAAGCGATTGCTGAGAAACGCCCTTCATGGCGCAAAGCGACCGATAACGGTTTCAAAGTGGGAACCTACGAAGAGCTGATCCCGCAGGCGGACCTGGTGGTAAACCTGACGCCAGACAAACAGCACTCTGCGGTGGTTCAGGCTGTTCAGCCGCTGATGAAAGATGGCGCTGCGCTGGGCTACTCACACGGCTTCAACATCGTTGAAGTGGGCGAGAGCATTCGTAAAGATATCACCGTCGTCATGGTGGCACCGAAGTGTCCGGGTACAGAAGTGCGTGAAGAGTATAAGCGTGGCTTCGGTGTTCCGACCCTGATCGCCGTTCACCCGGAAAATGATCCAAAAGGCGAAGGCATGGCGATTGCTAAAGCCTGGGCAGCCGCAACCGGTGGCGATCGTGCTGGCGTGCTGGAATCCTCTTTCGTGGCAGAAGTCAAATCTGACCTGATGGGTGAGCAGACCATTCTGTGTGGCATGCTGCAGGCGGGTTCACTGCTCTGCTTCGACAAGCTGGTGGCGGAAGGTCATGACGCGGCTTACACCGAAAAACTGATTCAGTTCGGCTGGGAAACCATCACCGAATCGCTGAAGTTCGGCGGCATCACCCTGATGATGGATCGCCTCTCTAATCCGGCAAAAATCCGTGCATACGCGCTGTCTGAGCAGCTGAAAACCATCATGGCTCCGCTGTTCCAGAAGCACATGGATGACATCATCTCAGGTGAATTCTCTTCCGGTATGATGGCCGACTGGGCGAACGACGACAAAAACCTGCTCACCTGGCGTGAAGAGACCGGTAAAACTGCGTTCGAAAATGCGCCGCAGTTTGAAGGTAAGATCGACGAGCAGGAGTACTACGACAAAGGTGTCGTTATGGTCGCCATGGTCAAAGCGGGCGTGGAGCTGGCGTTTGAAACCATGGTTGATGCGGGCATCATCGAAGAGTCTGCTTACTATGAATCCCTGCACGAGCTGCCGCTGATTGCTAACACCATTGCCCGTAAGCGTCTGTACGAAATGAACGTGGTTATCTCGGATACCGCCGAATATGGTAACTACCTGTTCTCCTTCGCGGCTGTACCGCTGCTGAAAGAGTTCATGACCACGCTGCAGCCAGGCGACCTGGGTAAAGCCATTGAGGGAACGCAGGTAGACAACGCGCAACTGCGTGACGTCAACGAAGCGGTTCGCCAGCATCCGATTGAAATCGTGGGCCGCAAACTGCGTGGCTACATGACCGACATGAAGCGTATCGCTGTCGCAGGCTGATAAGCGGCACCCCCGTTTTCAGCAAAACAAACCCCGGCTTGCCGGGGTTTTTTGTTTGTGAACACTGCCTGAGAAGTTCGCTGGTGGAACGGTGCCTGCACTGCCTGCTTCGCTATGAGACCGAGCCTGCACAGGCAATACGGTCAGAGCGGAAAGGCGCTTAAGCCAATCCCTGGCCGCTCGGCCCGCGCGATTACGCACCTCATCCCTGAGGTGCGCCCGTAAACGGGCCAACGCTTTGCGTTGTTCAAAAACGCTCCCGGCGTTTTTATCCGGGCGGCGGGACGCTTTCCTCTTCTGCCCGTGTTCCCTGTGCCCTTAAGCTTCTGCATTGCTGCCAGAATAACCCTGCCCATTAGCACGATGCAGGATCTTCAAACAGACAGCCAATCAACTTAAAGCGATGGGAGCATACGCCTGTAGCCAAAGCATAGCGGGCCAGGGATGGCCCGCGCTGAGCCCGCCAGGGATAGCGTCTTTTGCGTCTTTGCGAAAGGCGTATGCTCCCTGAGCCTGTCGGCTAACCTCAAGGCGACACTTTAACCCCTGCGGAGTAAATGTATGCTCCCTGAACCGCCCTTTATTTACTAAACCCAACCCATAAAAAAACCCGGCATCTGCCGGGTTTTACTGACTTTCATCCCACCGGACTACACGTCATACAGCGTCTGGTGACGCGTCTCTTTACAGGCGAGCAACGCAATCAGTGTCAGCACCGCCATCGACGCAAGATAGAACCCTACCGCCTGTAAGCCATAAGTGGCATTCAGCCAGGTCGCGATGTAAGGCGCAACCGAGGCACCCAGAATCGAGGAGAGATTGTAGGAGAACGAGGCACCGGTATAACGCACTTCGGTCGGAAACAGCTCCGGCAGCAGTGCGCCCATCGGGCCAAACGTCAGCCCCATAATGCTCAGACCCAGCAGCAGGAACGCCATCACCAGCGCCTGTGAACCCGAACCGAGCATCGCCGGGAACAGGAACGAAAACGCGATAATCATCAGCGTGATGGTAATCATGGTCTTGCGACGACCAAAGCGATCCGCCAGCACGCCTGCAATCGGCACCATCACGCCAAAGCCAATGACTGCCAGCATCAGCATCCACAGCATACTGTTACGCGGAATGCCCAGACCCGCTGGCGCTGGCGTGGTGCCGTAACTCATTGAATAGACCGTCATGATATAGAACAGCGTATAGGTCGCCAGCATGATAAAGGTGCCGAGAATGGTGGCAGTCAGGTGCCTGCTCAGCAGCGCCGCAATCGGTACCCGAACCTGCTTCTGCTCTTTCTGCACTTTGGCAAACACCGGACTTTCATGCAGCGAAACGCGCACATAGAGGCCAATCAGCACCAGTACGGCAGAGAGAATGAAGGGAACGCGCCAGCCCCACTGCATAAACTGCTCGTCAGTCAGCAGCCACGAGAGCAGCAGAAAGGTGCCGTTAGCAAAGAAAAAGCCGATCGGCGCGCCCAGCTGCGGGAAGGAGCCATAGAGCGCACGCTTCTTCGCCGGAGCATTTTCCGTTGCCAGCAGTGCTGCGCCACCCCATTCGCCGCCCAGGCCCAGCCCCTGACCAAAACGCGCCAGCGCCAGCAGCAGCGGCGCCATCACACCAATGGTTTCATAGCCTGGCAGCAGGCCAATCACCACGGTGGAGATCCCCATGGTCAGCAGCGAGGCAACCAGGGTGGCCTTACGGCCTACGCGGTCGCCAAAGTGACCAAACAGGGCAGAGCCAATCGGACGCGCAATAAAGGCGATAGCGAAGGTGGCGAGCGACTGTAGCGTGGCGACGGTGGCATCACCCTGCGGGAAGAAAATATGGGGAAAAACAATCACCGCAGCCGTGGCATAAATATAAAAGTCGAAGAATTCGATGGCCGTGCCGACCAGTGAGGCTATCACCACTTTACTGCGTGAGTTAACCGGTGCGGGGTCCTGCTGTTTGTCGAGTGTGTCTGAGAGGGAGGCTTGCATAACTGTTTCTTATTTGTAAATACAGACAAAGAATCTTACGCACCTGACTGAGCGCATTCAATGGCGAAAACCCGCGCCGCGCCTGGCTTCAGCGGGCAAAAAGAGGATAATTTCTGTGGTGCGGCGAATGCCGGGTGATACCGGGGTAAACCGGACGATATCTGGCGGGATACTCTGTGAAAGGGCTAAATAAAAGTGACCCCTCAGCTATTCATCCTGTTATCTGAATAAAAAATAGCCGAGGGGAGGTGTTTTCCGCTGTTGTTAACAGATCAGGACGTTTTGCGTCGTGCTGCGCTGCCCGCTTCAGGCATCTGCGGATCGTCTTTATATTTAGCTGTGGCGATCCATGCCGCACAGAACAGCGTCAGACGGGCGAAGAAGTAGAAGAACGCCATCAGGCCGAGCACGGAACCAAAGGCCGCTCCTGAAGGGGAGGTTGCCAGCTTTGGCAGGGTCAGCGTCATGACAAACTTGATCACCTCAAAACCGATGGCCGCCAGCAGCGTCCCGCGGAACAGCGCCTTCTTGCGTGGCTTATGTCGTGGCAGGATCCAGAAAATCCAGAGAAACAGCAGGTAGTTAGCCAGCACAGAAATCGAGGTGGCGATAATGGTCATCGCAGGCCGCAGCCAGTCGATGCCATCCAGCCCCAGGGCGCTCACGATGGTCGCCTGGGCAGACCCCGCCACTGAGGTCAGCGAAAGCGTAATGATCAGGGCCAGCATCAGGCCGGTCAGCGACAGGAAATCGCGGATGTAGCGTTTCCAGATCTTCTCCTGGTCATCAGGATTGCGTTCCCAGACGTCGCGCGACTGGGCGCGAATGGCTTCCCGCAGATTCCCCATCCAGTTCAGACCGGAATAGAGCGCCAGCAGTAAACCGGAGATCCCCACCGTGGCGCGCTGCTGAATGGCGGTATTCACCGTATTCTTCAGCGTGGTCGCCAGCGTCGGGTCGCTGATGCTGCTGACGATTTTATTGATGATATCGGTCAGCAGATCCGGATTGGAGGCGAGTACAAAACCGACGGCGGCAAACGACACCATCAGAATCGGGATCAGCGATAAAAATGAGAAATAGGTAATGGCCGCACCAAACTGGCTGCCGAGCCGGTCGTTAAAGCGCTCAAGGGCACGGATAAAATGCGCCACCGCCGGAATGGCCTGAAACCAGGCGGCAAAACGCGACACGCGGACAATCGACTGGTCCACGGTCTGATTGCCGGTTTTAATGTCGATAAGCGGTTTCTCTGGCTGTGTATCCTGCGAATGTTCCTGCTTGTCTGTCATAGACCTTCACTGTCCTGTTTGTCATTAAAATCAGAGTATAGTCGCTCAGGTGACGTACTCCTGCAGCACCTGACTCAGCCACTCCATAAAAACCCGCACGCGACGCGCCACATTGCGCCGGTGTGGATAGAGCAGGTGGATCGGCATGGGCCTGGCGGGGAAGCGATGCAGCACCTCGACCAGCTCGCCATTTTCCAGCAGGGGCTGAATGCCGGCCGCCGGCACCTGAATAATGCCTAATCCTGCCAGACAGGCGGCGCGATAGGTTTCGGTGCTGTTCACGGTCACCGCGCCGCCGGTGTGAACATAGTGGCACTGCCTGCCATCAAAATATTCAAAACCCGGTGCGGCCTGGCCCAGCTGCTGGCTGTAGTGGACCATCGCATGCTGCGACAGCTCCTCCAGCCGGACCGGCATCCCGAAACGCGAAAGGTAGCCAGGGCTGGCGCAGTTGATCAAGGTGTGGGTGCCAATTTTTCGCGCGATCAGTCCCGAATCCTTCAGCTCGCCGACCCGGATAACACAGTCAAAGCCTTCCCGGATCACATCCACCTGACGGTCACTGCTGCTCAGTTCAATCTCTACGCCAGGGTAGTGCTGCAAAAATTCCGGCAGGCGGGGAAGGATAAAACCGGTCGCCATCGCGACGGACATATCGACCCGCAGCTTGCCGCTGAGCGTGGCGGGATCGTGCTGGAACAGACTGTCCATATCGTCGATCATCGACAGAAGGTCCAGACAGCGATCGTAATAGACCAGTCCATCCTGAGTCAGTTGCACCCGGCGCGTGGTGCGATGCAGCAAACGGGTTGCCATTTGATTCTCCAGCGCCTGTATCTGCCGCGATACGCTGCCTTTAGGCACACCTAAACTTTCTGCCGCGCGGGTAAAACTGCCCATTTCGGCCACCCGCACAAAAACCTGCATTGCGTGAATTTTGTCCATGTTGTTCACCGATTGTTGTTTTTATTGAAACAGTGATGCGCTTTTTACACTGTTTATAGATCAATAATTCGCGAATATCCTTAACACGTGTTCAACTTTTCAACAGGTGTGAGAGATGAATCAGAAAGTTGCGTTAATTACCGGTGCAAATCGCGGTTTAGGCCGTAACGGCGCGTTAAAACTGGCTGCCAGAGGCACCGATATCATTCTGACCTACCGCACTCATGCCGAGGAGGCGCAGGCGGTTGTCAAAGAGATTGAGGCGATGGGACGGCGTGCAGTGGCGCTGGCGCTGGATGTCGGCGACACCGGTCAGTTTGATCGCTTTGTCGGGCAGGTGAAAGAGGCCCTGCAGCAGCAGTGGCAGCGGGATCGCTTTGACTATTTAGTGAACAACGCCGGGCACGGTCACTATAAGCCGTTTACCGATACCACGGAGGCGGAATTTGACGCTCTGGTGAATGTCCATTTCAAGGGGCCCTACTTTCTGACCCAGAAGCTGCTCCCGCTGATCAACGACGGAGGGCGCATCCTGAACATCTCCAGCGGTCTGACCCGGCTGGTCTATCCGGGCTCTGCGACCTATGCATCGATGAAAGGGGCGATGGAGGTGCTGACCCGCTATCAGGCGAAGGAGCTGGGGGCGCGCCGGATTCGGGTCAATATTCTGGCACCCGGGGCGATAGAAACGGACTTCGGCGGAGGCCGGGTGCGTGACACCCGGGAGATTAACGATCAGATTGCTGCACTGACGGCGCTGGGCCGGGTGGGATTACCGGATGACATCGGCGATGCCATCAGCGCGATTCTCAGTGATGAAACCGGCTGGATCACCGCGCAACGTATCGAAGCCTCAGGCGGGCAGGGCATTTAACCCCCGGCGGCATCGCGGCCCGCCGATGCCGCCAGCCTTACAGCGCGATTGTGCCGTCGATGACGGTGATGGTATGGCCGCCAATCCAGATCGTGCCACTATCGAAGGTCACGTTTACCCGACCGGCACGCTGCAGCGCCGTGCCCTGACGCACACGATAGCCCGTGGTCTGTCCCGCCATGGCAAAGTAACGCGCCAGACAGGCGTTGGCACTGCCCGTCACCGGATCTTCGGTCAGGCTGCCATTCTCGACCAGCAGGGCGCGTACTTCATACTGCTCCTCTTCTCCCTGCGGCAGGCGGCCAAACACCATTATCCCCGATACGTCCGCCTGTTTAAGCAGACGATCGAGTTCGCTGACGCTGGGCTGTAGCGCCAGCACCGCGTCGGCGCTGGTCATCGGCACCAGCAGCCAGCGGATACCCATATCAACCACCGTCGGGCTTTGCGTCAGATCGAAAGCCTCGCTGTTTAACGCTTTCGCCATCAGCGCATCCTGCCAGGGTGTCAGCGTGGCAGCCGGGGCGGCAAACGCTAATTCACCCGTCTCATTAATCTTCACCGTGACGTTACCGACGCCGCACTCCTGCACAATCTCGCCGGGTGTGCGGGTTGGCCAGCCGGCCTCCAGCAGGGCGTGCGCCGTACCCAGCGTGGGATGACCGGCAAACGGCAGCTCGCCTTCAACGGTAAAAATGCGCACCCGATAGTCGGCTTCCGCATGCTCAGGCGGCAGCACAAAGGTGGTCTCCGACAGGTTAGTCCAGCGGGCAATGGCGGCCAGCTGGCTGTCGCTTAACCCCTGCGCATCCATAATGACCGCCAGCGGATTGCCGTTAAAGGCTGATGAGGTAAACACATCGACTTGCTTAAACGCGACCTGCATGGTGACTCCTTGCTGAGGGTGTTCAGGGTGGCCTTTTCTCTGCCAGATGATTGCTTATAACAGCTAACAGCGTTATCAATAAGTTAAAGATTCTACCGGAGACTCTGCATGCTAACGATCCTGGGACGCGCCTCCTCAATCAACGTGCGCAAAGTATTATGGCTGTGTGACGAGCTGGATCTGGATTACCAGCGCGAAGAGTGGGGCGACGGTTTCCGCTCCACGCATCTGCCGGAGTTCATGGCACTCAATCCGAATGCGATGGTGCCGGTGCTGAAAGATGATGACTTGGTCATCTGGGAATCTAACGCCATCCTGCGCTATCTGGCGAATGCCTATGGCGGCGAGTGGCTTTATCCGCCTAATCCGCAGGCGCGTGCACCGGTCGATCAGTGGATGGACTGGCAGGCCACAGAACTGAATACCTCCTGGCGCTACGCTTTCATGTCGCTGGTAAGAAACTCTCCGGCTCATCAGGATCCGCGCCTGCTGGCAGCGGCCTGCAAAGGCTGGGCGCACACCATGAGCATCCTTAATCAGCAGCTGGAAAAAACCGGTCGCTACGTTGCCGGACGCAATTTCACCCTGGCCGACATTCCGATTGGTCTGGCGGTAAACCGCTGGTTTGAGACGCCGCTTGAGCATCCCGATTATCCGGCGGTTCGCACCTATTACGAGCGCCTGACCGAACGGCGTGGTTACACTGTCTGGGGCCGCAACGGGACGCCCTGAGCCTCGCCAGCCGGGAGTCCTGACAGTTCACAGGCAATCTCTCCGGCGCGCTGAATCGCCCGGCTATAGCGCGCATCAAACGGATAACAGCAGGAGAGACGCAGCGCATGGTTGTAACGCTCGCTCAGGGAATAGAGCCCGCCAGGCGTGACGCAGATCTGCTCCTGCAGCAGCCGGTCAAACATCTCCGTGGTCTTCACGTTGCCGGGTAACTCGACCCAGAAGACGAATCCTCCGCGCGGCAGCGTGGCGCGGGTGCCCTGCGGGAAGTAACGGGCGATCAGTCCCCGCGCCTCATCCAGATTGGCTGCGTAGCGACGGCGCAGGGTGCGCAGGTGGTGATCGTAACCGCCGGACGCAAGAAACTCCGCCAGTGTTTCTGACAACAGGGCCGATTCAGCCATCGACGAAACCGCTTTGAGCCGGGCAATCGCGTCGTGAAAACGACCGGCAGCGGTCCAGCCAATCCGGAAGTCGGGTGCCACGGTTTTGGTGAAGCTGGTGCAGTAGATCACCCAGCCATCGCAATCAAATGCTTTCACAGCGGGCGAGAGGGGCCAGTCGAATTGCAACTCGTCATACAGTCCATCCTCGATCAGCGGGACGTGGTAAGTATTCACTAACTTTGCCAGCCGCTTCTTGTTTGCCAGTGACATACCGCAGCCCAGCGGGTTCTGCACACCGGGCATGGCAATCAGTGCCTTGATGCGCTGCTCCTGCAGCAGCATCTCCAGCGCATCCAGTGACAGGCCATTCTGCGGATCGGTGGGGATTTCCAGCGCTTTAAGGCCCAGCGACGCCAGCAGTGGAAACAGGAAGAAGTAGGTCGGCGACTCCAGCCCGACACAGTCGCCGGGCTGCGTGACCGCACGTAATGCCAGCTGCAGGGCTTCCATGCAGCCGTGGGTCAGGGTGATCTCATCGGCGGTCAGCCGCTGTCCGGCGTGCAGCGCCCGGCGCGCAATCTCTTCCCGTAAGCGCTCACTACCGGGCGGAAGCGCATAGCGCCCGATCAGATTGGGATGACGGCGCAGCAGTGAAGCCGTGATCCGGGCGATGCGGGTCGCAGGGAAAAGTTCACTGTCCTGCGGGCAGGCCAGCGAGATATTGACGTAGTCGGGATGGTTCTGTGCGGCAAACACCTTATCAATCAGGTCGAGTTTACCGCTGCCGGGGTCGCGTACCCGAGTCTTATGCTCACCGTGACGGGTCACGGCGGGCAGCACGCCGCGCACGTAGTAGCCCGACTGCGGCCGGGCCTCAATCAGACCGCGATCTTCCAGCAGCTGCCAGGCATTCAGCACCGTATTCACACTGACCTGATGGGACTGAGCGACACGCCGGATCGCTGGCAGGCGTTTGCCAGGTTTCAGCGTGCCCTGGTGGATAGCCTCAGCGAAGCTGTCCGCCAGCTGCTGATAAAGACGCTGATCGGAAGAGGGAGCAAGGGACACAGTAGCCTCCGGATTGGATGGGTACAATTGCTGCAAACGTAAACTGTAACCATCACAATAGTGATTTTGTGTCACTGTTACCATTCATTTCCGCGCCGTAGCATAGAGCACTGTCCACTTTCAGGAGCGCCACTATGCTTGATCCCTCTTTCTTCAGTTACGTCACCGTCATGTCGATTACGCCAGGCCCGAACAATCTGTTGCTGGCGACCTCCGGGGTCAATTTTGGCATGCGGCGCACCCTGCCGATGATGTTCGGCATTCTACTGGGCTGTGCGGTGCAAACGGTGATTGCCGGAATGGCGCTGGAGGTGCTGCTGCACTGGATGTCGGCGATTCGCCTGCCGTTGACGCTGGCAGGCTGCACCTATCTGTTGTGGCTCTCCTGGAAGATATTTCGTGCTGACGCCCCCGAAACGCGCACCCGGCCGCAGCCGATGACGCTGCTGGGTGGCGCCTGTTTCCAGGCGATTAACCCCAAAGCCTGGCTGATGGCCAGCAACGTTGCACTGCTCTACAGCGCCAGCAGCGGCGTCGTCACGGTGATGATCTGCTTCATGCTGCTCAATCTGCCCTGCATCCTGATCTGGGCTGCGCTGGGCGACCGCCTGCGCAGCCATCTGCAGATTGCCTGGAAGCGCCAGCTGTTTAACAGCCTGATGGCGCTGTCGCTGGTGGCGACCACCGTCTGGATGGTGACCGACGCGCTGCAGGCCGCTTAGTCAGGCGCGCCTGGTGCAGTGGCGGATGGCCATTTCCAGTTCTGCACCTCCGGCAGATCTTCGCCATGTTCGCGGACATACTGGTGATGCGCGGCCAGACGCTGCTGCAAATCCTCCAGCAGCGCGGGATGAGCATCCGCCAGCCCAGGCACGCGCAGAATCGCCTCCTGCGCCAGATGATAGCGGTCCAGCTCGTTGAGCACCGTCATATCAAATGGCGTGGTGGTGGTGCCCTCTTCATTGAAGCCACGCACGTGGAAGTTGCGATGATTGGTGCGCTGATAGGTCAGGCGATGCACCAGCGTCGGATAGCCGTGGAAGGCAAAAATCACCGGTTTATCCTGCGTAAACAGCGCATCGAATTCCGCGTCGGATTTGCCATGCGGGTGCTGATCCTGCGTCTGCAGCGCCATTAAATCGACCACGTTTACCACCCGAATCCGCAGTTCAGGCAGCATCTCGCGCAGCAGATCGACGGCCGCCAGGGTTTCCATGGTGGGCACATCACCGGCACAGGCCATCACCACATCCGGCTGTGCATTATCGGGCGTGGTGCCTGCCCAGCGCCATTCGCCCATGCCCGCTTCGCAGTGGGTTATGGCACTGGCCATGTCGAGCCACTGCGGCGCAGGCTGTTTGCCCGCCACAATGACATTAATGCGGTCCCAGGTGCGCAGGCAGTGGTCGCCTACCCAGAGCAGCGTATTGGCATCGGGCGGCAGATAGATACGTACGATGTCCGCTTTCTTATTGGCAACGTGATCGATAAAGCCGGGGTCCTGATGGCTGTAGCCATTGTGGTCCTGGCGCCAGACGTGCGAAGAGAGCAGATAGTTGAGTGAGGAGATGGGCTTACGCCAGCCCAGCTTACGCGTGACTTTCAGCCACTTGGCATGCTGGTTAAACATGGAATCGATAATGTGGATAAAGGCTTCATAGCAGTTGAACAGCCCGTGACGGCCGGTCAGGAGATAGCCCTCCAGCCAGCCCTGACACTGATGCTCACTGAGAATTTCCATGACGCGGCCATCGCGCGCCAGCTGCTCGTCGTAGGGCTCTGTTCTTTCCAGCCAGGTGCGGCTGGTCACGTCGAAGACCGGCGTCAGGCGGTTTGAGGCGGTTTCATCCGGGCCAAACAGCCGGAAGTTGTCGCGGTTTCGCTGAAACAGCACGCTGAGGTAGCGTCCCAGATGCTCGGTGGCCTGCGCCATCTGTGAACCCGGTTCGCCGACCTCGCAGGCAAACGCGGCGAGCTCGGGCGTCTCCAGCTCACGGCGCAGCAGGCCGCCATTAGCGTAAGGCGAAGCCCCCATGCGCTTGTCGCCCTCCGGCGCCAGCGCCTGCAGCTCCGGCTTCAGGCGACCCTGTTCATCGAACAGATCATCCGGCTGATAGCTTCGCATCCACGTTTCCAGAATCTGACGATGACCTTCATCTTCACGACAGGCGGCGACCGGCACCTGATGCGCCCGCCAGAAATCCTCTACTTTTTTGCCGTCGACCGTTTTGGGGCCGGTCCAGCCTTTGGGGCTGCGCAGGATAATCATCGGCCAGCGCGGCACATCGGTCGTGGCGTTGCCCTGGCGCGCCTCACGCTGGAAGGCGGTGATTTTTGCCAGAGCATTGTCCAGCGCTTCCGCCATCAGTGGATGCATTTTCTCCGGCTCATGCCCGCTGACAAACAGCGGTTCATAGCCGTAACCGCTGAACAGCTGACGCAGATCTTCATCGCTGCTGCGACCCAGCAGCGTCGGGTTAGCAATCTTGTAGCCGTTGAGATGCAGAATAGGTAACACCGCGCCATCACGTTGCGGATTGAGGAATTTGATGCCGTGCCAGCTGGACGCCAGCGGTCCGGTTTCCGCTTCGCCGTCGCCGATGACGCAGGGCACCACCAGGTCGGGATTATCGAAAGCCGCGCCAAATGCATGAGAGAGCGAATAGCCCAGCTCCCCCCCTTCATGAATTGAGCCGGGCGTCTCCGGGGCCGCGTGGCTGGGAATGCCGCCCGGGAAGGAGAACTGTTTAAACAGGCGCTGCATGCCCGCCGCATCCTGGCTGATGTGCGGATAAATTTCGCTGTAGCTGCCCTCCAGCCAGGTGTTTGCCACCATGCCGGGGCCGCCGTGCCCGGGTCCGCAGATGTAGATCATGTTCAGATTTTGCTGCCGGATAATCCGGTTGAGGTGGGCATAGATAAAATTCAGCCCTGGCGTGGTGCCCCAGTGGCCCAGCAGGCGCGGTTTGATATGTTCCGGCCTGAGTGGCTCGCGCAACAGCGGGTTATCCATCAGGTAGATCTGCCCGACGGAGAGGTAGTTCGCCGCCCGCCAGTAGCGGTCAAGCAGCGTGAATTCCGGTGAAGCAGGGGAGTAAGACATGCCTTTTCCTCCTGAGTGTTCAGCTAAAAGATCTCTTAACCCTAATAGAGAAACCCCAGGACGACCAGGCAACCGGCCAATAAAAAAGGCCAGGGTCCCTATCGATAACGAACCCAGGCCGTGAAAATCGCTTGATATAAACTGTCCGACATGATGACGTCAGTTCATTGAATAAGCGTTTTAAAGATGATTTTTTGATTCAACGCCGGGCAGCTTTATTTGATATAAAGCCTATAATTTATCAGCCCTATCACTATTCCAGTGACCGCTATTTTAATTGCGTTTTTTGTCGTCAGTGAATCATGAATAAAATAGTCAATTAAAAAAAGGGCTAAAACGATTAGCAGCGTATTAAGAATGACTCTATTTACCGACTTCATCACCACCAGCAGGTCAATCCATAAGTAAAGGCCGCACCTGCGGCGCCTGAAGCGGCTCCGGCGATCCATCCCGGTACCAATCCGATTCCAGGAATGATTACGCCTGCGCTTACTGAACCCAGTACTCCAGATGCTAATGCGGACTTGAACATATCTGTAGATAAATCTTTAACATTGCATTGGTAAAATTTTGCTGCCATAACCTGAGCAATCTCAAGATTTACAGCTAGCCTGTAAGATTCAGCGCCAGCACCAGAGACAAATATTACTTCTGAATGGTTTATTTCTTTCATACAAAATCCCTTTTTAAATAGTGAGCTCGGAAATTTAACAAGTGGCGATATAGCGAGATGTGATCAAGAGCTCATATTTTTATCGTAACTTTACGATTTTAAACAGGGGGAAAGAGTGAGTGGGCAATGGCGGATGGCAAGCTATCAGGCAAAGCTAAAATCGCAGGAAGGGATGCAAAGTATGTTCTGAAAACCAGACTGAAAGGGCTGGACCTGGTTAAAGTAACGAATCAAGCGCTTAAGGCCGCTCAGAGAGTCTGAGCGGCCTTTTTATCAGCGGTGCGGAATTACTTGCCGACAACGAACGCGGTTTCACGTCCTTCATCGTTTGCCGCCATCGGTGTCACCGGCGAGTAGTCGAGCTGCAGAATACGGCTGGTTTCGGCCAACACTTTCTCTGTCAGGGCCACGTCACCGTTCAGCTTACGGCCCCAGGAAGGGATGACGGCGCGGATTTTATTCTGCCATTCCGGCGTGGCCATCTGCTCAGGACAGACCTTATGCAGCAGTTCCAGCATAATCGGTGCCGCTGTCGAGGCGCCCGGTGAGGCGCCCAGCAGCGCTGAAATCGTCCCATCCTGTGAGGCGACCACTTCGGTGCCGAGGCGCAATACAGCACCCTCTTTCTCATCCTTCTTGATGATCTGCACACGCTGACCGGCCGTCACTAACCGCCAGTCCTCCTGCTTCGCCTGCGGCACATAGGCGCGCAGGGCGTCCATACGGTCGCGATCGCTTTGCAGCACCTGATCCATCAGGTATTTCACCAGATCGAAACTTTTCAGCCCCACTTTCACCATCGGCAGCATGTTGCTGCTGTTCAGAGAGGTGAACATATCCATCAGCGAACCCTGCTTCAGGAACTTGGTGGAGAAGGTGGCGAACGGGCCAAACAGCAGCACCTGCTTGCCATCCAGTACGCGGGTGTCAACGTGCGGCACGGACATCGGCGGTGCGCCGACGCTGGCTTTGCCATAGACCTTGGCCATATGCTGGGCTACCACCTGCGGATTTTCCGTCACCAGGAACGACCCCCCTACCGGGAATCCGGCGTAGCCGTTCGCTTCCGGGATACCGGCCTTCTGCAGCAGCGGCAATGCCGCGCCGCCAGCGCCGATAAAGATTTTGCCCGCTGTCAGCGTGCGGCGGTTGCCGCTGTTCAGACACTGCAGCGTCACCTGCCAGCGCCCGTCGGCGAGCTGCTTCAGGTCACGCACTTCCTGACGCAGACGCAGGCGGAAGTTCGCCTTCTTCTCTAAGGAGGCGATCAGCTGACGCGTTACTTCACCGAAGTTCACATCGGTGCCCATCTCCGTCCAGGTCGCGGCCACTTTCTGACGACGATCGCGGCCATTCATGACCAGCGGGATCCAGCGCGCAATCTGCTGCGGATCTTCGGAGTAGGCCATGCCCCGGAACAGGGTGCTTTTCTGCAACGCCTGATAGCGTTTGCGCAGGAATTCGACGTTGTCGTCTCCCCAGACAAAACTCATGTGTGGCGTGCTGTGAATAAAGCTTTTGGGATTGCGCAGGTTGCCTTTCTGGACCTGATATGCCCAGAACTGGCGGGAAATCTGGAACGATTCGTTGATCGTCACCGCTTTAGAGATGTCGATGCTGCCATCCGCCTGCTGCGGCGTATAGTTCAGCTCGGCCAGGGCGGCATGACCGGTGCCGGCGTTATTCCAGCCGTTGGACGACTCCTCGGCCACGCTGTCCAGCCGCTCCACCATTTCGATGGACCAGTCCGGCGCTAAATCCTGCAGCCATGCACCGAGGGTAGCGCTCATCACACCTGCGCCAATCAGCAGCACGTCAACGTCTTTGCGCTCCTGCGCGATAGTGGTGTCCTTTGCCATGGCACTCATCGCGAGCGCAAGGTTTACAGCTGAATTGCACATGAGGCGACATCTCCTCTTCTGTTGACCTGAAGCCCAACAGTTTTGCAGGCGAAATAGTCACGCTTCTTGCGAGCGCGTTGCGCTATTTCTCAAAGGTTAAGTCTCAGGTATAGGTTAAAGCGGTGATAACGGGTTAACTGCACGTTATGCTTTGTCATCCGAATATAACATTCTCACCCCTGAATTAAACATTTGTTTATTTTTTAAATGCAGAAATGATTCAGCATAAGAATTAATCATCAGCATGGCTGCGCGATTAGGGATTTTTTATTGTTAAGTCAGAGGGTTAACCCGGAAATGATGTTGCGGAAAAGCGCCATGATGGTGCAACGGCAGAATCGATATGAACGGTGCGGAATTATTTAATTATCTGAATTTTAGCGATTTATTATGCAATGCGGAATAGTTTGAATTGTCGACAAAGCAGCCAGATAGGTTCTTGTGTAAAAAAAATGTTACATTTTTGTGAGTCTGAAAATGCGCGCGCAGCGGCGCACGCATCGGTTTCACTTATGACGCATTCGCACTGGCAGGCAGCTTTTTCAGACTTATCGCCATGCGGTTGTAGGTGTTCATCAGGCCAATGGCGATGTTCAGATCGACAATCGCTTTGTCACTGAAGTGCTCCCTCAGCGCGGTATAACTTGTTTCCGGCGCGCCATGCTGTGCAATCAGCGTCAGGCACTCCGCCCACTGCAGGGCCGCTTTCTCTTTTTCACTGAACAGAGTGCCGGATTCGTGCCAGACCGACGTCAGTACAATTTTATCCCAGCCGATCCCCGCCTTGTTCAGCGCTTTTGTATGCATATCAATGCAGTAAGCGCAGCCGTTAATCTGCGATATGCGCAGGAACAGCAGTTCCAGTAAAGTGAGCGGCAGATCGGTTTGTGACAGATAACCGTATACGCCGCTCAGTGCTTTCATGCCTGCCGGTGCTGCCTGGTGAAAATCGATACGTTCGCTCATCTTATTGCCTCCTGGGATTGATGAGGCGATTTTCGGCCTTTGAATGGAGCAGATAAAGTGCCAAAAAATGAGAGTCTGACTGGTCCATCCCCCCTTTTCTCGCTGACGCTGCAGCGCGGTACGCCGCGTGGGCTGAGCGAACAGCTGCGCCAGCTGATTGAGCAGGCGATTGGTGAAGGCCGTTTACAGCCGGGGGCGCGTCTGCCTTCCTGTCGCGATCTGGCCGCACAGCTCGGTGTTGCCCGCGGCACCGTCCGTGCCAGTTATGACATGCTGGCTGATGGTCAGTTTCTGGAGACCCGGGGCGCGGCGGGCACCTTCGTCAGCACTTTACCGCCATTAAAACCGGCCCGCTCCGATGCCGGGTGCCTTCCGCCGCACTCTGCAGGAATCGAGGCGTTTGACGCGCCGCCGCTGACCTTCCAGATGGGGACGCCCGCCAGCGATGCGTTCCCGGCCAAAGTCTGGCTGCGCATCCTGCAGCGGCAGGCGCGAATGCAGGTCAGCCGGCCAGCCAGCTATCCCGATCCGCGTGGCAGTCTGGCACTGCGTCAGGCACTGGTGGCCTATCTGGCGGTGGCGCGCGGTCTGCGCTGTCAGGCGGAGCAGATCATGATTACCAGTGGCTATGCAGGCGCGATGGGGCTGATTGGCCTGGCGATGGATTTTCAGGGCAAAACCGCCTGGCTGGAAGATCCCGGATTCTGGCTGGCGCGCGGCGCGGTGGAAGCGTTGCGGATCAGCCCGGTTGCGGTGCCGGTCGACGAGGAGGGGATGCAGGTCGCTGCCGGGGTGACGCGTGCGCCGGACGCCGCTTTCGCGCTGGTGACGCCGGGCCAGCAGGCACCGCTTGGCATGACGATGAGCCTGGCGCGCCGCCATGCCCTGCTTGAGTGGGCCAGCCGCGAACAGCGCTGGATTATTGAAGATGACTATCTGGGTGAGCTCCAGCCTGGTCATCGCGCCGCACCAGCGCTGGCTGCCCTCGACAGCGAGGGACGGGTCCTGCATATCGGCACGTTCAGCAAGACGCTGACGCCACAGCTGCGGCTCGGTTTTATGGTGGTGCCGCCCGCACTGGCTGCCCGGTTCGGTGAGGTGTGTGCGTTACTGGCACCGGCATCGGCAGGATTGCTGCACAATGCGGTCGCGGAGTTTCTGCGGGAAGGTCACTTCATGCGGCATCTGCGGCGGATGAAGCGTGTGTATCACGAGCGGCTGGAGCAGATGGTTGCCGCGCTGCACCCCCATTTTCCGGACCTGCAGCGCGCCGGGCTGGCGGTGATCGTTCGCCTGCCCGCCGGTTCCCCGGACCAGCTTATTGCTCAGCAGGCGGCAGAGTGGGGGATGGCACCCTCGCCGCTGTCAGTCTGGTATCAGGATGCGGATCAGCGCCGCGCAGGCCTGTTGCTGGGCGCGGCACATCTGCCGCGCGAAGGCTATGCCCGCAGCGCCGGACAACTAAAAGCGCTGGTGGACGCACATTGTGCCGTCAGGCCCTGAACCAGCGACGCCAGACAAAGCGGATAACGAAAAACTCCAGCGCGCCCAGCAGTAAAAACCAGATGCAGAACACGACCGTGTAAAGCTGATTGAGATCCTGCAGATGGAATAGCTGCAGCAGATGCTGCGCCACGGTCAGGCTGAAGGCGGGGGCGGGCAGCAGCAGCGCCGAGAGAAAACCCAGCAGCAGAATGCCACCAGGCACGATCAACGTTTCAAAAGGGTTATTCATTACCGGTATCCCATCATTATCAGCCCGGCATTTTCCGGTAATTGGCCGCGCGGTTCAATGGCGGTGTCGGGCGCAAAGGCGAACGGAGCGGGGATTCAGGCACTCAGAGTGGCCAGAAAACGCTTTGCCACCATCGACTTAGGTCCATTCATAGCGGAAGTTAAGAGTTATAGCCTTTGCTATACTTAAATCCCTGATTTTGCTGTCTTTTTATCTGCGGGTTTGCATGATAGACTGCGCGCACTTTTTCATAACTGAACACTTTGTGTGGTGAATTCAGCGTGAATAGCCGCTTTTTCGCCCCAGGTGAATAAATCATGACCTTTATTGCTACGTTAATTCTTGCGCTGGGTATGTCGATGGACGCATTTGCTGCTGCGCTGGGCAAAGGTGCGACGCTGCATCGTCCTGGTTTTAAAGAAGCGCTGCGCACCGGTCTGATTTTCGGCTCTATTGAAGCACTGACCCCGCTGATTGGCTGGGCACTCGGCCTGGCAGCCAGCCGTTACATCATGGCGTGGGACCACTGGGTCGCGTTTACACTGCTGGCGTTCCTGGGTGGCCGTATGATGCTGGAAGGCTTCCGTCAGACCGCGGTCGCCGAACCCTGTGAAGCGCCAAAAAGCCACGGCTTTGTAGTACTGGCGACCACTGCGGTAGCCACCAGCCTTGATGCGCTGGCGGTCGGCGTTGGCCTGGCCTTTTTACAGGTGAATATCATCACCACCGCGCTGACGATTGGTGCCGCGACCACGGTGATGGCGACGACCGGTGTCCTGGTCGGGCGCTTTATTGGTCCGGTGCTGGGTAAATGGGCGGAAGTGCTCGGTGGCCTCGTCTTAATTGCTGTTGGTTCCACTATTCTGCTGCAGCATCTCGGCTACACCGCATAGGTTTTATGGCGCGGGAAGCCGCATTTTTGTGATCGGGTTCAAATTTATTTGCTGTTAAAACGCACAGAAGATATACTTTTTCAGTATATCTTCAACTTAATTTGAATCAGGTGCTCCATGAAACGCATTTTCAAATACGTTTTCCGTGCTTACGTTGAGACGTTCAAACACGTACCGCCGGGTGCCATGTCCTGAGCACCCCGCAGGAAACCCTCGATAATCGCGGTCAGGGATCGACCGGTGATTATCACCTCTCTGTTTTGCTTCCGCTGATTTAATTCCCTTTTTCTGCGCCTGAGGTGTTTTCAGGTTGTAGCAGAAAACGCTGCAGTTCAGCTGTGACTTCTTCTGGTGCTTCCTCTGCCATGTGGTGACCACAGGCTATCGATTTACCATGAACGTCTTGCGCCCACGTTTTCCATATACCTACGACGTCACCATACAAATCCTCAAGATCATCATATTGAGACCATAAACAGAGCGTCGGACATTTGATCAGCCTTCCTCTCTGACGATCCTGAAGCTCATGTTCTTTATCAATGCTAAGGCCCGCACGATAGTCTTCGAGCATCCCATGTATAACTTCCGGATCATGAATAGCTTGTCTGAACTCAAGATATTCATCATCACCCATTGTTGCGGGCTGGCCTCCATACCATTTGTCAGGATCGGCCAGTATTGCCCGCTCCGGTTTTTCAGGCTGAGCAAAGAAAAACCAGTGATACCACTGTCGGGCAAACTTTTCATTACATCGGTTGAGCGCTTCAAGTATCGGAATGCAATCAAGTACGGCAAGCCGTGTGATTCGCTCTGGATAGTCAAGAGCAGCTCTGTAAGCTGTATAACTTCCTCTGTCATGTCCGACAATTGCAAATTGTTCAAAACCAAGCTGACTCATCAACTCGATACAATCTTTTGCTTTAGCTCTTTTAGAAGAACCTGCATGGTTGGGCTGATCAGCGGGTTTTGATGATTTGCCAAATCCCCGCAAATCAGGACATACGACCGTAAAGAATCTGGCTAGCTCCGGAGCCACTTTTGACCATGTTACATGGGTCCTTGGGTGACCATGCAATAAGAGAACCGGTGGCCCATTCCCCCCATAGCGTACATTGAGCGCTGCTTCTGAAAGGCTGATTTGCGTATGCATAAACCCTTCAAACATGTGCGATCCTCCTCAGTGAGGGTGATTCTAGTAGGCGTTATTTAACCATATACCTTTACTGTGAATGATGATGACCAGAAATGCACAGCTCATCGGCGACTTTGTATCTGTATACGTCAGTTATATAACTAAGGGACAAATCATCCTTTCGCACTCAACCGGCCCTAAGTTCCAGCACATCTGTCAGGCCACAAAAACCCGTTTTGCGCTTACCCACACATGCAACCAGCACCGCCAGCAGGTAATTATCCTCACCCGGCTTCCAGGCATACCCGCCTTTCTCTGCTGGACTAAACCCTCCGCTTCCCGGTCTGCGGTTACTGATCCTGCCAGGACGCGTCTGCGTGAATTGTGAGTGATATCTTGTTTACATAATAAACAAGCTCATAACACTGGCATCAGCGCCAGTGTCGTCGATATAGTGATTTCATCATGTACACCTGAGTTTTACTTAGTAAAACAGACTGTGAGGCAGGCTATGTTCGCTGATGAGACACCGCTGATTCACCGCAGAGACGCACACATGCGCACGGATTGTATCAGCCGGGTTAAGGGATTCACTGAAAAGGACACCATTGTATGACTTATCTGACGCAGGCGGATGTCAGGGAGACATCAATTTTTACCCGGCTGCCCGACCACTTTCGTTCCCCTGATCGCAACAATGTCTGGGCTGCCGCCAATCGTGGAGGACAGCTTACCGACTCCTTCCTGGAAGGGCCGGTCTGGCACCCTTCCGGTTGTCTGTACCTGACCGATATCCCGTATGGCCGGATATTCCGGGTCGATATGGCAGGCAACTGGGAGCTCGTCGTGCAATATGATGGCGAACCGAACGGCATGAAACTCGTCGATCCGGATACCCTTTTGATTACGGATTATCATCACGGGTTAATGAAGCTCTCGCTTAAAACGCAGGACGTGACGCCGTGGCTGCCTCGCCGCCACAGTGAGAGCTTTCGCGGTGTGAACGATTTAACGCCCGACAGCCGGGGAAACCTCTATTTCACCGATCAGGGTCAGACGGGACTTCACGATCCGACTGGCCGTGTTTATCGTCTCAGTCAGGAGGGACGACTGGATATCCTGCTGGATAACTGTCCAAGCCCAAACGGGCTGGTTCTGTCGCCAGATGAAAAAGTGCTTTATGTCGCGATGACGCGCGGCAATGCCATCTGGCGCGTGCCGCTTCAGCGTGATGGGTCAGTCAGCAAAGTGAGTCAATATTTTACCTCGCACGGCCCCAGCGGTCCCGATGGACTGGCCATCAACGCACAGGGTGAGCTACTGATTGCCAACCCGGGGCTGGGTCGCGTCTGGCTGCTAAACGATCTGGCTGAGCCTGCCGAAATCCTCACCAGTCCCGCCGGACGCTCCACCACCAACCTCTGCTTTGGTGGCGAAAATTTACAGCAGCTGTTTATTACCGAATCGGTCAGCGGCAGCATTCTTACCTGTTCAATGAAGACGCCCGGCCATCCACTGTCCTTTATGTCCACTGCTTTTCTCTAAGAACAACTCTGCGTTCTCTGAACGCAGCGGAGGCACTCATGAATCTGCATACTGTAAGCACCGGCTCACCTGCGGAGCCGGAAACCGTGTCCGGCGATCGTGAAGAGATGAATCAAAAGGATTTTGAACAAAGTGAACAGGCAGCCGGTAAAGCGTTTCGCCGCATCCTGCCTTTTATTTTCATCTGTTATGTCGTCAGTTATCTGGATCGCACCAACGTCAGCTTCGCGGCGCTGGGCATGAATGCCGATCTGGGCATCACGGCTGAGCAGTTCGGATTCGGCGCCGGGATGTTTTTTATCGGCTATTTTCTGTTTGAAGTGCCCAGCAACCTGATCATGCAAAAAGTGGGTGCCCGTATCTGGATTGCCCGCATCATGATCTCATGGGGACTCATCTCCATGGCGACCGCCTTCGTATCCGGCCCCCTGAGCTTTGCCTTTGCCCGTTTTTGTCTGGGGGTGGCCGAAGCCGGATTCACGCCCGGTATTTACCTGTTCTTCACATACTGGTTCCCCGGAAGCTGGCGCGCAAAAATTACGGCCGCCTTTTTAGTCGGGATCCCCGTGGCCAATATCATCGGCGCTCCCCTGTCGGGGATGCTGATGCAAATCACCGGGCATGAACATATCCGTAACTGGCAGTGGCTGCTGCTGCTGGAAGGGTTCCCGGCGGTGATCCTCGGCGTGCTGTGCCTCTTCTTCCTTAACGACCGCCCGGAGAAGGCAAACTGGCTGAGCGACACGGAAAAGTCCCTGCTGAGCAGACGACTGAAGAACGAGCAACAGCAGATTGAAAAAGCACACGGCTCCAGCCTGCGCGATGCGCTGCGGAATCCGCTGCTTTATCTGCTGGCGTTTATTAACTTCTGCGGGATTGTCGGTTCGATCGGGGTGGGCCTGTGGATGCCGCAGATCATCCGCCAGCTTGGCGTCAGCCACACCACCACCGGTTTCCTGACCGCATTACCCTACATTTGTGCCGCGTTCAGCATGCTGTTCTGGGCCCGGCGGGCCAATGCCTCCGGACATCGCATACGCTGGATCAGTGGTGCACTCGTTATCGCCGCCTTTGCGCTGGCCTGCAGCGCCGTCGTGAATGAGCCCGTTCTGAAGATGCTGGCACTCTGCTTTACCGTCAGCGGCATTCTCGCTTTTCAGGCCTCATTCTGGGCTCTCCCTTCGGGCTTTCTTACCGGCAGCGCAGCCGCAGGCGGATTAGCCATGATCGTCTCTGTCGGGAATCTGGGTGGCTTTGTCGGCCCCTCCCTGATTGGCTATATCCGCCAGAGCAGCGGGGGATTTACCTGGGCACTGCTGGCGGTCTCTGCCGTGCTGCTGATTGGGGCGTTCTCCGTGGCATTAATCAAAGATCCCTATCGCAAAGCACAGTAAAAAGTGGGAAAAGGCGCGCTGGCGCCTTTTCCCCTCTCCGCGAATCCAGGGGCTGAAGACACGCTTTCCGGCGTCCCGCCTCCCCGCAAGAGACACGCTGAACTTTTCCTCGCCATGACACCGATAAACCGCCTCCCATCCGATCCCGGCCTACACTGAATTATTCTCCCTGAAACAGGAGCAGTGGATGAGCCAGAAGCAGCGACGAAAACAGGCAGCGATAGTGGCAGGCGTGGGATTAGGTGTGGCGGCCACCCTGTGGGGCATGAAACGCTGGCAGCAGCTGAAACAGACACCGCCGGTGTCACCGCGCAGCCACCATGCCGGCATGGCCGGTTACTTTCAGCAGGTGGGCGAGTGGCGGATGTTCACCCGGGTCACGCCCAATGAGGATAAGGGACTGCCGGTGGTGCTGATCCACGGACTGGTGATGTCAGGCCGGGCGATGGAGCCGCTGGCGCTGGCGCTGAGCCGCGACTATCACGTGCTGGTGCCCGACCTGCCTGGCTTCGGAGCCAGTACGCTGCCCGCTTCTGCGCCGGTGATGTCAGTCGACCAGCAGGCGGAGGCGCTCTGGTTATGGCTGCAGCACAACGGCTTTCAGCGCGCAATCTGGGTCGGTAACTCGTTTGGCTGTCAGATTCTGGCCGCGCTGGCGGTGAAGCATCCGCAGGCGGTGGCGGGGCTGGTGCTGCAGGGGCCGACGGTGGACCGCCATGCCCGCAGCCTGCCGCGTCAGCTGTGGCGCGACTGGCGCAATGGCCGGCTGGAAACCCGGCGACCGCCGGGGCCACTGGCCCGCATCGATTACGCTAAAGCGGGTCTGCGCCGCGCCTTTGGCACGATGCGTGAGATGATGCGCGACCACATCGAGCATCGCCTCACCTACATCAATGCGCCCACGCTGCTGCTGCGCGGCTCGCGCGATCCGGTCTGTCCGGCGCGCTGGCTGGATGAGCTTGCCGCGCTGATGCCGCACAGCGAACTGATCACACTGCGCGACGGCACGCACACCCTGCATTACGTCTATCCGTGGAGTTTCTGTCACGCCATTCGCCCGTTCCTGGCGCGCATTCAGCAGGAGAATCAGCATGAGTAAACCCCCGAAAGGTATTGCCCGTTTTGACTCCGCCGCAGCGATGCTGCTGGCGCTGGCGAATGCGCTGCACGATCGCCCCTTTGCCAGTCCCAGCCAGTCTCCGACGCTGGATCGGCTGCTGCCGTCACTGAACCGGCTGCCCACCGGACTGCGGGAGTGGGGCTACGCGCTGGGCGGGATGGCAGAGGGCATCAGCCTGCGCCAGGCGGGGGAGCTGGATGTGGAGGGCATCGCCGAATGGATGGTCAGTGAGTATCCCCAGCAGGATTATCCCGCCGCCTTTATCGGCTCGTCGAACGGTGCGCTGATGCATCTGGCGGCGGCGATGGGCGTGCCCTGGCTGCCACAAACCTTTCTCTGCCCGGTGCGGGCAACCAGCAACGATCCCGATGATGCGCAGGCAGGTTTTGAGGAGGGTAAAGAGATTGCCGCTGCGCTGCTCTCCGCCTGGCCGCGGCTGGCGGTTCACCATATGCAGGACCCCAATCAGGATCGGCTGATGCTGGACCAGATGCGCTATTTCCGGCTGAAACTGCGCGACCTGCCGCTGGCCTTTAACGAGTTCCTGATGGGCAGCCTGCCTGCCGGATCCACCCTGTTCATTAATCACTGTACCCGCCAGTGGCCGGTCACGCGCACCAGCGATCGCTCCTTCTTTCAGTTTGGCGCGCTCGGCGGGGCAACCGAGCAGGAGTATTTACAGGGTGGTCCGCGGGTTGCGGAGTATCTGGCACGTTATGGCGTTGACCGCGAGCGCTGGACACCGCCCGCCATCACCGATCGGGTGCCGGAAGCGGAGTGGGGGCTGGATGGCTATCTGATCTCGCCGCTGAAAAAGCTGGCGGAAGCCCAGAACTGGCGGCTGATGGAGATTCGCTATGAAGATCCGGAAGCGATGAGTTATGTGGTGGCAGAGATCTATCGCGACTGGTATCTGGCTGCCGGTATTTTACCGACCCGTCTGACGGTGGACAGTTTCCTGCTGATGGACCCGTGGAGCAGCATCCGGCAGCAGGCTATCCCGTTCTGGCTGGTGTTCTGCACCGAGCCGTCAGCGGCGGCCCTGCAACGCTTCCTGGAAAAACAGCCGCCGTTCCGCAATATCGACATGATGCTCTTTTCTCACGGCACCGACAGCATCGGACTGGCGGAGATTGATCGCTGGCGGGCGCTGCTGGCCCATGCCCGTGATGAGGGGGTCTTCATCGGCGTGGATGAAGAGCGGTTCCCGCGCGATTTTGCTACCTTTGCCCGCTTCGACTCGGCGCTGCGTGAAAGAGCACCGCTGCTGCCACCGCCACCGCCGCTCAGCACGGAGAAGGTGATCGCCGGTATTCAGCGTTACGGGGCGAAACATGGGGTTACGCTGACGACGCTGAGCTGACCGCCGCGCCGTCAGCGGGGGTTATTCACCGTCGGTGATCGGCTTACGCACCAGCAGCAGATAGGCGAGGGCGCCGATGAGCGTGACACAGGCGCAAATCATCAGTGCCAGGCTGAACGATTGGGTAGTGTCGAGCACCCAGCCAGTAATGACCGGCGCAAACGAGGCAAAGATAAAGCTGGCGAAGTTCTGAATGCTGCCGACCGAGGCGGTCATGCGCGCGGTAACGTTGGCGTGGATCAGCCCCCAGCACGACGTACCGGCAAAGTGGATAAAGAACAGCGCCATGCCGATCAGCGTCACGGCGCTGGTGGTGTCGGTCGCGCGGGTGACGACGGCGGTAAATCCGGCTGACAGCAGCATGCCGCTGACGATGCAGACTTTGCGGGTTTTCACCGCGTTAAACCCGCGGCGTACCAGCGTATCGACCACATAGCCATTCAGCAGCATGCCCGCCGCGCCGAACAGGAACGGAATCGCCGCCAGCAGGCCCGTGCTTTTGAGATCGAGGTGATAAGTCGACTGCAGATAGCCCGGCAGCCAGGCGATATAGAGCCAGGCGGTGTAGTTAATGCCGCTGAAGCCAATCATCATGCCCCACATGGTGCGCTGCTTAAACAGGCCGCGCCACTCCCTGAAGCTGATCGGCTCTTTGCGTGACGCCACGCTGCCCGACTGCAGATAGTGGATCTCTTCGGCGCTCAGGGTGCGGTTATCGCGGTCGCGATAGACCATGTACCAGCCAATGGCGAGGAAGATGCCGAGGATGCCGATGGTGACAAACATCCCCCGCCAGCCCATCACCAGCATCATCGCCGCCAGAATCGGCGGTGCAACCGACAGCCCGATCATTGAGGCGGCGTTAAACATCCCCATCGGCATGCCGCGATCTTTGATATTGAACCAGTCGTTGATCACTTTGACGCCGCACGGGTTCATCGGCGCTTCGCCAATGCCAAGGCCGATGCGCACCAGCACAAACTGGGTGAAGTTGTGCACCAGGCCAGAGGCCGCCTGAAACAGTGACCAGATGAACATGCCGATGCCGAGCATGATGCGCGGCCCTTTGCGATCCAGCAGCGCACCGCACGGCAGCTGCGCCAGACCATAAGCCAGCGAAAAAGCGGAGAGCAGAACGCCGATTTCGGTGGCGCTCAGTCCCATCTCCTCGCGGATAGTCATATTGGCCACCGACAGCGAGCTGCGATCCAGATAGTTGATGACGGCCGCAAACAGCAACAGCAGCATCGCGGTGATCTGAATCTTACGGATGCGCGGTGAGCGCACCACGTCGCTGCGCATGGGCACGAAATCCTGGTCTGGTGTCATCTCACCGGACGCGCGATCACGGCCGGATACTGAGGTCTTTTCCATTGCACTCTCCCGAAACTGGCTGGTTATCGTTATGG
Source organism: Pantoea sp. EKM103V (assembly GCF_011800365.1). NCBI lineage: Bacteria > Pseudomonadati > Pseudomonadota > Gammaproteobacteria > Enterobacterales > Erwiniaceae > Pantoea > Pantoea sp. EKM103V. Next base: position 37,925 of record NZ_JAALFQ010000006.1, read on the forward strand.
TGAGAAGGGTCTGCGCGCAGCGGCAAAAGGCCGCCGTGACGTTACCGTCGAGACTAAGAGCAAAGGGAAAAGGATGTTGCAAAGATGTTTCTGAAGCGTGCGGGAGCTAATGCTTTGTGGTTTTTAATCGGTTTTTAATTGTACTGGCTGATTGATCGCACCATGGAGGTTTTTGCGGTGGCCAGATGGTTGTGCAGGGCGCAGAGCGCGTCGACATCCTGACGGCCAATCAGCGCGGTCAGAATCGCCATATGCTCCTCCAGCGCCACGATATTGCGCTGCTTAAGATCGCTCTCATCCCACTGATAGTGCGAATGAAAGATCACCGAGATGATCTCCAGCGACTGATTAAAGAACGGATTGCTGGCGGCGGATAAGATCAGGGAATGCATCTGCCGATCCAGCGCGGCAAAGTGGCGATAGTTGCTGGCGATGGTGTCGCGCATCGATCGATGGCGATCCAGCAGATCCCGCGCCTGAACCCAGCGCTCATCACTGGCGGGCAGATTCAGGAAGCGGCTCAGGGCGTGGGTCTCCAGCATCTCGCGCAGTTCAAACAGCTTCTCCGCGTAGTCCTGGGTGAATTTCTTCATCCGCCACTGGCCGCGTTTAACCGGCTCCAGCAGGTCATAGCGCATAAAACGCAGCAGAAATTCACGCACCACGACCGGACTGACCTTCACCTGCTGCGCCAGCTGCAGTTCGCTGAACGTGTCACCCGGCACCAGCTGCCGCTGGTTAATCAGATTAAAAAACATCTGCTCTACGTGGCTGGCCTGCTGCTCAATCGGCGGCGTAACGGCGCTGAAACTGTCCTCTTCGCGCGGCTCGCGCACGATAACCCAGGTCTGTTCAACCTTATCCAGTACGCCGCACTGATGCAGGTAGTGCAGGGTATGGCGCACCGTGGTCCGGCTGATATTGAACATCTCCGCCAGCGCCGCCTGTGGCGGCAGCGGTGAGCGAATATGGCGCTGAGCAATACTTTCCAGCATCTGGTTAACCACGTTCTGACGCAAATTCTGGCTGCGGCTCATCGCACTCTCCGGTTTTTTATGCATTAAAAACCATTCAGAGCCCAAAAAAACCGTGGTGCTTCACACTTCCGGCAAGCGAGACCCGCGTCCGCTGCCGGATTCGGCATAACTGCCTGCAGGACAACCGGAGACTCACCATGACAACAATGAAAGCACTGGTCATCGCTGAACCACGCAGAATGGTCTGGGCCACCCGCGACAGGCCAGCGCCCGCCGCGGGCGAGGCGCTGATTAAAATTCTCACCGCCGGGATCTGCGGAACAGATATTCACGCCTGGTCCGGCAATCAGCCTTTTTTCAGCTATCCCCGGGTGCTGGGCCATGAAATCTGTGCGGAGGTGGTCGCGCTGGGCCGTGGCGCTGAAGGTGTTCAGCCGGGCCAGCGGGTGGCGCTTATGCCCTACATCGCCTGCCTGCACTGCGACGCCTGCCAGAGCGGTAAAACCAACTGCTGTGAGCAGATCTCCGTGATTGGCGTCCATCAGGATGGGGGATTCAGTGACTACTTAAGCGTGCCGGTCAGCACGCTGCTGGCGGTGGATGAAGTGACACCGGAGGCGGCTGCGCTGATTGAGCCGTTTGCCATCAGCGCGCATGCGGTGCGTCGGGCTGGCGTGACCGCTGATGAGCAGGTGCTGGTGGTGGGTGCAGGGCCGATTGGCCTGGGCGTGGCTGCCATTGCCGCTGCCAGCGGTGCGCAGGTGATTGTGGCGGACACCAGCGCATTTCGTCGTCAGCATGTCGCTGACCAGCTTGGCCTGGTGGCGCTGAACCCGGCAGACGCGGCATTCGATGCCGCGTTGCGCGAGCAATCGGGCGGGCGGCTGCCGCTGAAAGTGATCGACGCCACCGGCAACCCGGCGGCCATGAACAACGCGGTCAGCCTGATACGGCACGGCGGCACGGTCGTCTATGTCGGCCTGCACAAAGGCGATCTGGTGATCCCGGACAGTGAGTTTCACAAAAAAGAGGCCACCCTGCTCGGGAGCCGCAACGCCACCCGCGAAGATTTTGATCGGGCCTGCTCCCTGATGGCCAGCGGTCAGCTGCGCGCCAGTATGATGCTGAATCACTCTCTGGCGTTCTCCACGCTGGATGAAACCTTTGAACCGCAGGTCATCAACAATCGCGAACTGATCAAAGGCGTGATTCATTTCGACCGGTAACGCGGCCAGCCAGCGCGTCAGGGCGCGGTGAGGGTGTTAAAGAAGTGCGCCCGCACCGCGTCAGCATCCACGCCGAGCGCGATGCGCTGGGCGGGCAGACCGGCAAATGGGTCCTGCCGGGAGGCCAGTGCGCTCAGCCTGCGCACCGTCTGACCGCAGGCGATCCCTTCGGTGATCACCCGCAGCGGGCTTTCGGCCAGGGTAAACGCCTCTGGCAGACTCAGCCATGCCACCGCCAGGGTGTCGTGCAGCGCCATGCCGTTAAATCCCTCTTTCGCCAGACTGTAAGCCAGGTAAGGGCGACAGATGGCGCTCAGCACCGGCTGATTCAGCCGCTGAACCTCTTCGCCGGTGATCAGGACCTTGTGGGTAACATCCAGCGGGATCACCACCACGTTCAGCGCCGAGGTGAGCACCTGATCGGCAGCATGCGGATCTTTCCAGATATTAAATTCGCTGAAGGGCGTCACGTTGCCACTGTGTCCCCCGCTGCCGAACGTACCGCCCATGATCACCAGCTCTTTCACCAGCGGAATAATGTCGGGTGCCTGATTAATGGCCGAGGCGATGTTGGTCAGCGGACCGATCGCCACCAGGGTAATCTGATGCGGCTGTGCCCGTACGCTGTCGATAATAAACTGCACTGCGCCGGGGGCCTGATCGCTACAGCTGTTTTCAAACGCATCACCCAGCCCGTCCTGACCGTGCAGGGTGGCGGGGGCCGACGGGGCCTGGGCCAGCGGCCGCGCGCAGCCGCGATAAACCTCTGCGTCGATCGCCATCTTCTGGCAGAACAGCCGGGCATTTTTCACCGCCTGACCCACCGCCACGTTGCCGAAAACGGTGGTAATGCCCAGCAGATGCTGGGTGCGCGCCGCATAAGCCAGCGCAAAAGCATCATCCACGCCGATATCAGTATCAAAAATCAGGGTTCGCATCGCCTCTCCGTCACCGACTCTCATCCCTCAGCATTACCCCGCACGCGGCGTGGGCGTCAAGCATTTACGCCAGCCGGGCCGGTTTCCCGGCGCAAGGTTGCCAGCCTGAAACGGGCGTCGTATTATCACCGGCTCAAGGTGATGGCGTGCCACCTTTCCCAACCGCCGGTGGGCTTAACACTGGCTGATGACGCCTGACACTCAATCCTTTCGCGGGAGCTGAGGCGTCAGGCGCAGTTTATCTCTGCCTCTCCTCTCAGCCCGGCATTAATCTGTAATCAGGAGCAAGTTATGTTGAAACCGTTACTGGCGGTGATGATCGGCGGCTCGGCCGGCTGTGTGCTGCGCTGGCTGTTCGCGATGCGCTTTAATGCGCTCTTTCCCAATCTGCCACCCGGCACGCTGCTGGTGAATCTGATCGGCGGGCTGGTGATTGGCGGTGCGATGGCCTGGTTTATTCGCCACCCCGACATCGACCCGATCTGGAAACTGCTGATCGTCACCGGCCTGTGCGGCGGGCTGACCACCTTCTCCTCCTTCACGGCAGAATTAATGGTGTTGCTACAATCAGGTAAGTATCTCTGGGCGATGGCCAGCGCGCTGGTGCATGTGATCGGTTCACTGCTGATGGCGTTTGCCGGTTTTGCGCTGGTGACGCTGCTGGGCTGAGCCGGTTAACCGGCCCCTGTGTGCCAGACAAACAGAGGGGTTCAGGTCACGCCCGTCACTTACCGGGGGCATGACCTGAACATCACCGATTATTCCGGACGATTAAGGAGCCGAGCAATGCGAACCAACCCCACCTTCCTTAACCTGGTGTTGTTAAACGGTGAACCCGGCCAGAAACTCCAGGCGGCGCGTGACGCCGGTTTCGATCAGGTGGAGATCTGGCGCGAGGATGTTGAGGCGTGCGAGGGCGGTGCGGCGGCGCTGGCTGAGATCGCGGCCCGGCAGGGACCCGGCTTTACCAACCTCCAGGTGCTGCGCGATTTCACCGGCGCACCCATGGCACTGCGCGCACAGAAGCGCGAAGAGCTGCGTCAGTTTATTCAGATCGCCCAGGCGCTGGGCTGCGATACCCTTCAGGCTCCGGCCAGCACCCGGGAAGATTGCTGTGCCGAACTGATCGATGATGACCTGCGCTGGATGGCCTCGGAAGCCGCGCGCTACAACATGCGCATTATGTATGAGCCGATGGCCTGGTGCAGTGTGGATAACACGCTGCCGCTGGCGTGGCAGCGGTTGCAGCGGCTCGACCAGCCGAATATCGGTCTGGTGGTTGACCTGTTCCATATCTGCGCGCGCGGGGGCGACGCCGCCCATCTGGATGGCATTCCGGCCGACCGCATTTATGAGGTGCAGCTGTGTGATATGGCCGCCGTTCCGGCTCAGGACAAACAGAGCCTGATGGCGATGGCGAAGCATCAGCGTCTGCTGCCTGGCGACGGCATTATCGACGTGGATCGCTTTGTCGATAAGCTCAAAAGCGCAGGCTATCAGGGGCCGCTGGGCATTGAAGTCTTCAACGACAGACTGAAACGCCTGCCGCCTGAGGTGGCGGCAGCGCAGGCCTGGCAGGCGTTAGACCGCTACCGGCGTTAATCCTGCAGGCACTGTCCGATAAAGGCGGCGGCGTGCATCGCGCCCGGACCTGAAATGGTGTGGCCAGTGGCCGGTTCAAAGCGCGCGTCGACCGGCACCCCGGCGGCTCTCAGTCGTGTCGCGGCCGATTCGCTCTCCTGCCACGGGATCACCTCATCGGACTGGCCGTGGATCAGCAGCGCGGGCACATGAGCCTGCGGAGTTAATTGACCCTCAACGGCCAGACGACCGGAAAAGGCGACCACGCCTGCCAGCGGATAACGGCCCGAGGCGAGCGCGTCCAGCGCCATAATCGACCCCTGTGAAAAGCCGACCAGCACCACATCCTGCCAGCGGTCGGCGAAGCCATGCTGCTCAACGATAGCGTTCAGGGTTGCGTCAAACGCGGCGCGTGCTGCCCGCACCCGGCCTGGCCGATTTTCTGGCGTCACGTCGGTCAGGCTGAACCACTGCCAGCCAAACCCTGCGGCAAAACGTTCAGGCGCATTGGGCGCGGCAAAAATCACATCCGGCAACAATGTCGCCCAGTGGTGGCCCAGCGGGGCCAGGTCATCGCCGTTACTCCCCACGCCATGCAGAAAAATCACCAGTGCCTTTGCCATCATTGCTCCTTTAAAAACCGTATTCGCTCATATCCGGGCCCGCCGGCACGATGCCGTTCGGGTTGAGCGCTTTGATCGAGTAGTAACCCTGTTTGATGTGATCGATGTTGACCGTCTCACGCACGCCGGAGACCGACAGCATGCTCTTAAGATAGCGGTTGAGCAGCGCATAGTCGCGTATGCGGCGCAGGTTGCATTTGAACAGGCCGTGATAGGCCACGTCAAAGCGGATCAGGGTCACAAACAGGCGAATGTCGGTTTCGGTCAGCCGTTCCCCCAGCAGAAACGTGCGGCCATCGCTCAATAGCGCCTCCAGCTCATCCAGCTGGCTGAAGACGTCGTTAAACGCCTGCTGATAGCTGATGGCGGTCGTGGCAAATCCGGCGCGGTAAACCCCGTTATTCAGGCGCGGATAGAGGCTCTCATTGAGCGCATCAATCTCAGCGCGCAGCGCGGCGGGATAGAGGTCGATGCGGTTATCGGCCAGATCGCCAAAGCCGCTGTTGAACATGCGCACGATATCTGCCGACTCGTTGCTGACAATGGTGCCGGTTTTCTTGTCCCACAGCACCGGCACGGTGGCCCGGCCCGTGTAATCGGGTGCCACGCGGGTATAGATCTCATGCAGGTACTGTGCGTTGTTCAGCGGGTCCTGCTGCGCGCCGGGAAAATCACCGAAGCGCCAGCCCTGAGCACCGAGCTGCGGCTCCACCACCGTAACGCCGACGAGCGACTCCAGCCCTTTGAGCCTGCGGGCGATCAGCGCACGTGACGCCCACGGGCAGATCAGCGCCACATAGAGATGGTAGCGGTCGGGCTCTGCCGGGAATGGTGTTGAGCCATCGCTGCTGATGAAGTCCCGGAAACCGGATGTCTGGCGGACGAAACCGCCCTGTTTATCGGTAGCCTGCACCGGATGCCAGTCACTACTCCACTTGCCTTCTACTAACATTGTGCGACTCCTCTGTTGAGATGAGAAGCAGCATAACTGATGACTAAAAGGCTGATAATCCGGTCCTGAAGACAATCATTTCTTCCATATTGGAAGAAATCAGAGGGGTGGAAAATGAATGAAATGGGTGACCAGGAAGTCGATAAGCAGGCGCGCCCGGTGGGGCAGATGGCGGGCGGGCGGATAAACCGCAAACAGACCCAGTGGCGGCGTCTCGAAGTTCTCCAGCAGCCGGACGATATCACCGCGTTGCAGCGCAGGGGCCGCGATAAATCCGGGCAGGCGCGCGATGCCCAGACCCGCGATAGCCGCCTGCAGACAGGCTTCGGTGTTGGCGAAGCGCAGACGGCCCTGCACAGGCACGGTCACGACCTCACTGTCGGAACCGGCAAACGGCCAGTGCCGGGGATCGCGAAAATTGGTGTCGATAATGCACTGATGCTGAGCGATCTCCTGCCAGTGCTGCGGGGTGCCGAACTGTTCAAGATAGGCCGGTGAGGCGGCGAAGCGCACATGAACCTCGCCCAGCCTGCGCGCCACCAGGCTGCTGTCGCTCAGGTTGCCGATACGGATCGCCATATCAAATCCTTCATCGACGATATTCACGGCCCGATCTGAAAAGCTGACGTCCAGCTCAATCAGCGGATAGCGGCGGGCAAAGGCGACCAGCACCTGAGAGAGCACCGCCGTGCCAAAGGAGCCGGGCGCGCTGATTTTCAGCCGGCCGGTCGGCGTCATGGCGCTTTCGCGCACGCTGGCATCCAGCGTCTCAAATGCGTCGAGCAGGTGTTTGACCCGTTCGTAATAGGCGCGCCCGACATCGGTCGGCGACAGGGCGCGGGTGCTGCGCTTAAACAGCTGCACGCCGAGCTGCTGCTCCAGCTTCGATACCAGCTTTGACGCCTGACTGCTGCTGGTGCCGAGACGTAACGCCGCCGCAGAAAAGCTGCCGGTTTCCAGCACCGTGACAAACATCCGGTCACAATCGAGTCGATCCATGGCGATGTCCTGTGGGATAAAGTCGCAGTATAGGGGCTGTGCTCAGCGGATGCAGCCTTCACTTTGCGTGCCTTAGCCCTTTCGCTGACGCGCAAAACCTGCTTGACTGCATCTCTGCCCGCCGTTGTCTGGAGTAATTCATGTCGCTGATTCAACTGAACTCGCTGACGGCGATTCCCGCCGCTGAGTGGGATGCCCTGTTGCCGGATGACCAGCCGTTTCTGCGCCACGCCTTTCTGCTCACGTTAGAAGAGAGCGGCAGCGTGCGGCCTGCATCGGGCTGGCAGCCTGATCATCTGCTGTGGCAGGAAAATGGCGTGACCCGCGCCGCGCTGCCGGGCTACCGCAAACGCCATTCTCAGGGCGAGTATGTCTTTGATCACGCCTGGGCGGATGCCAGCCAGCGCGCCGGGATTCGCTACTACCCGAAATGGCTGGGGGCGATTCCCTTCAGCCCCGTCAGCGGTGCCCGTCTGCTGGGTGATCCCTCTGCCGCCGCACACCTGCTGGCGGCCCTGCCTGAGCACCTGTTGCAGCAGGGCTTAAGCGGCGCGCACATCAACTTTACCGACGCGCAGGCCAATACCCTGCTGGCTGAGCAGCCCGACTGGCTGTCGCGGCTCGGCTGTCAGTATCACTGGCACAACCGGGGCTACCGTGATTTTCAGGATTTCCTCGATACGCTGATGTCGCGCAAGCGCAAACAGCTACGCAAAGAGCGTGAACAGGTGGCGCAGAGCGGCTTCGAATTTGACCGCTATCCGGGCCATCAGCTGCGGGAAGATCAGTGGGATTTTGTCTATACCTGTTACGCCAACACCTATGCGGTGCGCGGCCAGCGCCCCTACCTGACGCGGGATTTCTTCAGCCTGCTGGCGGAGCGGATGCCGCAGAATATTGTGGTGGTGATCGCCCGCTTACAGCAGCAACCGGCGGCGATGGCCTTTTATCTGCGTGACAGCAATACGCTTTATGGCCGCTACTGGGGCTGTCTGGCGGAGTTTGACCGGCTGCACTTCGAAACCTGTTTCTATCAGGGAATGGATCTGGCTCTGGATGAAGGGCTGGCGCGGTTTGATGCGGGTGCGCAGGGTGAGCACAAGCTGGTGCGCGGCTTTGAGCCGCAGATCACCCACTCCTGGCACTATCTGCTGCATCCCGGCCTGCGCGATGCCGTCGCCGATTTTCTGCAGCAGGAGCGGGAAGGCGTGCGCGGCTGGGCGGAAGAAGCGCGCGACGCCTTACCCTATCGGCGTGGCGATTAATCGACGCCGACAAATCCCCCGGTCTGATGCTGCCACAGCCGGGCATAGAGGCCGTTTTGCGCCAGCAGTTCCTGATGGCTGCCCATCTCGGCGATGCCGCCCTTATCCAGCACCACCAGCCGGTCCATCTTCGCGATGGTCGACAGGCGGTGCGCGATGGCGATGACGGTTTTACCCTGCATCAGCGACTCCAGACTCTCCTGAATCGCGGCTTCCACTTCTGAGTCGAGCGCCGAGGTGGCCTCATCCATGATCAGAATCGGGGCATCTTTCAGCAGTACGCGGGCGATCGCCACACGCTGACGCTGACCGCCCGACAGCTTCACCCCGCGTTCGCCCACGTGGGCGTCCAGGCCGGTGCGGCCCTGCGGGTCGGAGAGCAGGGGAATAAACTCGTCGGCGCGGGCGCGGCGGATCGCAAGCTGGAGCGCCTCTTCACTGGCGTCGGGACGGCCATAAAGCAGGTTTTCGCGGATTGAGCGGTGCAGCAGCGAGGTGTCCTGGGTGATCATGCCAATCTGGCTGCGCAGGCTCTCCTGCGTCACGCTGGCAATATCCTGATCGTCGATCACAATCCGGCCACCGTTCAGGTCATAGAGCCGCAGCAGCAGGTTAACCAGCGTCGACTTTCCGGCACCCGAGGGGCCAATCAGACCAATCTTCTCGCCGGGCTGAATGGTGAGGTTAAGGTGATTGATGACCTGACGACCGCCACCATAGTCGAAGCGCACATCTTCATAGCGAATCTGGCCGCGCGTCACCTTCAGCTGCTTCGCCTGCGGCGCATCCTGCACGCTCAGCGGCTGGGCGATGGTGTTCAGGCCATCCTGCACCATGCCGATATTTTCAAAGATGCCGTTGACGACCCACATGATCCAGCCGGACATGTTCACCAGGCGGATCACCAGACCGGTCGCCAGGGCAATCGCCCCGACGCTGATCAGCGACTGGCTCCATAGCCAGAGCGCCAGCCCGGAGGTGGAGACAATCAGCAGGCCGTTCAGCGCTGACAGCGTCAGATCCATGCTGGTGACCATGCGGCTGGCGTGCTGGGTTTTATCGGTCTGCTCCTGAATGGCCTCGCGCGCATACTGACGTTCCAGATCGCTGTGGGCGAACAGCTTGATGGTGGCGATATTGGTATAGCCGTCAACGATGGTGCCCATCAGCTTAGAGCGTGCTTCTGAGGAGACCACCGAACGCGCCTTGACGCGCGGCACAAAGAAACGCAGTGAGGCGCTGTAGGCTACCATCCAGAGGATCAGCGGGATCATCAGCCGCCAGTCGGCATCGGCAAACAGGATCAGCGAGGTCACGGCGTAGATCAGGACATGCCAGATGGCATCCACCAGCTGCACCGCCGAGTCGCGCAGTGAATTGCCGGTCTGCATGATGCGCTGGGCGATACGACCGGCAAAATCGTTCTGAAAGAAGTTGAGGCTCTGACGCAGCACGTAGTTGTGATGCTGCCAGCGGATCATACTGGTCATGCTCGGGCTGATACTCTGGTGCACCAGCATGTCGTGCAGGCCGATAAAGATCGGCCGCAGAATCAGCGCCACCGCCCCCATCCAGAGCAGCAGCGGCCAGTTATCCCGGAACAGCGTGGCGGGCGTGGCGTGATTGACCATATCAATGAGGCGGCTCAGATAGCCAAACAGCGACACCTCGATCAGCGCGGAGACCAGGCCTACCAGCAGCAGCGCCGCAAAACTGGGCCAGACCTGGCGCAGATAGTAGAGATAAAAGGGCCAGACCGTGGAGGGCGGTGAATCGGTCGGCGCGTCATGAAAAATATTGATAAAACGCTCAAAACGGCGATACAACATAGCGAGGCTCTTTTCATCCGGTAAAGAGCTACAGCTTAGTGCATGAACCCCATCCGGCTAACAGGAGAAAATATGGAAATTGTCATACGGGCACGGGAACCGCAGGATGCTGCCGCCTATCAGCGGCTTTACAGTCACCCCGATGTTTACCCCTGGACACTGCAACTGCCGTTTCCCAGCGTCGCCCTCTGGGAGAAAAAATTCGCCAGGATGGATGCAGAGGGTTTTGTTGCGTTTGTCGCCGAAATCGACGGCGTGCTGGCCGGTGAGCTGACGCTGTTCGTTGACAATAAGCCGCGCACCCGCCACTGCATCAGCTTTGGGCTGGGGGTACATCCTGACTTTGCCGGACGCGGCGTCGGTGAGCGTCTGATCCGCACCGCGATGAACTATGCCCGCAACTGGCTGGGGATCACCCGGATGGAGCTGGAGGTGTTTCACGACAACGAACGAGCGCTGCGGCTCTACCAGCGACTGGGCTTTGAACGGGAAGGGATGAAGCGCCAGGCTGCCCTGCGTGACGGGCAGCTGCGCGATGTCGTGATGATGGCGAAGCTGCTGAACGACGCGTAATAAACGGCGCGGTCACGCGGCCGCGCCAGTCTGCGTCACGGGTTCTTCGTGCTGTATTGCTGCATATTCTGCTGCGTAACCAGCTCAAACGGGATCCACTGATGGGACGCTACCTTCTGGCCTTTAATCATCTGCTGCGCCACCTCAACCGATTTTCTGCCCTGACCCACGGCATCCTGGAAAACCGTGACCGCCAGTTTGCCGCTCGCCAGCGCTTTCAGGCCATCCGGCGTGGCATCAATACCGCCCACCAGAATGGTTTTCTTCGGCTTCGCCTGCGCGATCGCCATAGTGGCACCAATCGCCATTTCATCGTTGTTGGCGGCGACAATATCGATATCTTCGCCGTTCGACAGCCAGCTGAGCATTAAATCCATTCCCTCGTTGCGCGCATAGTTGGCGGTCTGTTTCAGCACCACTTTCATCCCGGGATACTTTGCGACCACCTGCTCCACATCCCGGGTGCGCTGCAACGCACCCGCATCGCTGAGATTACCGATCATAATGGCGACCCGGCCGCGATAGCCGGCCTGTTTTGCCAGCGCCTCCATCTGCAGCGTGCCCGATTCGCGCTCATCTGAGCCGACAAACACCACGCCCGGAGGCAGGGTTTTATCGCCCGGCGTGCGGTTAACGTAAACCAGCGGAATGTGAGCCTGCTGCGCCAGGCGGGTCAGGGCAGGGGTGCTGGCGGAGTCGACCGGATCGACGATAATCGCATCCACTCCGGCGCTGATAAAGCTCTGCACCTGATCGGTCTGACGGCCCACATCGCCGCGCGCATCTTCAAACTGCGCATCCAGCTTTTGCGCTTTTGCCTCCTTGTCGATCGCCTGGCGGATAAGGGTGAGAAAGTTCTGGTCGAAATAGGCCATCGACACGCCAATTTTCTCTGCCAGCGCCGACGTGGAAAGAGCGAGCAGACAGAGAATTGCCCATGCACATTTTTTCATTGCGGACTCCCGAGGTTAACCGGATGGAATGGATTTTTCATTTATTCTGAGAATGGACAAATAAGCTCATTTGCAGCTTATGAAGGAGAGTCAGGTTTGACAACTGCCTCTTTTCACTCTTGCTGGCGCCGCCACACTTTGCCGGAAAAGTGTGGCGTTATTGCTGCGCGCACTGCGGCAGAGAGACAGGATTTTCGCGCTTTTGTGCAGCGCCCTGTCTGAATTAAGGCAGCAGCAGACTCAACATTCCGGCAGCAACAAAAAACGCCGTCGCGGTAACCCACAGGTAATAGAAAAAGATCATCCAGGCCTGGAGGTTTACATCAGGTTCATCGAAGAAAGAGCAGGCAGGATCATCATGACGCATAAATAAGATTCTTTTTTTATGCGATAGCCTGATAAAAAAGCGTATCACTATAACAGCACCAAAAAATCCCGTCATATGATGAAACGAGGCCGGAGCAGGAAAAAGATATTTTTCTTTATACCGTGCTATCAGATAATAATATTCTTCTCTTTTTAAGAGAAAAAAAATTAAAGAAAGCAATATCATTGCACTGCCTGATAATGCAAAAAAGAGTCCCATTTCCGCTATTATTTTATTTGTCATTATAAAATGATTAACCACTTCTCGGAGCCTCTGTCTGCTGTGCCTTCCCCGGCAGGCGCTGCGCAGGGAGTTACGCTGACGCCAGCATGGGCTTTAAGGCAAAAGCAGACCAAAAACAGCGAACAGGATATAACATGCCGTAGCGGCAAACCACAGCAGCGAATAAAGTTTCATCCAGGAATGAATCTGATGTTTTTTGTCATCAAAAAAGGCATAACCGGGGTCGTTAAGGGAAATAAATCGTATTTTCTTTCTTTGGCTTAATTTTATGAAAAATCGTAAAAGCGGAAACACGCCGAAAAATCCCATCGTGTAATAAAAGACGCAGGGGCCAGGCAAGGTATATTTTTCCCGATAAGAGGAAACAAGACCATAATAATCCTGTCTTTTGATCAAAAACAGAACAAGCGACAGCACCAGAAGGCAGCAGCCCAGCCCACCAAAAAATAACGCTGTATCAGCCAGTAATGCGTTAGTTATCATAATATTCTATTACTTTCTTAAATATAGCATCTACGCCTGAGCCGACAGCATATCCACCAGCAACAGATCCTACAACTGCACATGCAACACCACCTGCCCCTGCTGTCGCTATTCCAATAGCTGCACAACCAGCTAGCGCAACAGAACTACCCCATACACCTCCGAGCATTCCACCACCTGTGGCAAGGGCAAATTTTGAATAATCTTTGACAGCAATATTTCCACATTCTCCTTCACGCCCTTTGCTGCAGGAATCAACCACATCATTAGTCGTTCCTGCAAAGGCAAATCCAATACCGATAAGTCCACCCATCTTTAAAAAACGCGCCGCTCTGGCCGCATTGCCGACATAGTATGAATATCCCGGAATGCCTCCTATACCAGCGGTGGACCACTCGTGGACAATCGAACGGCTGGAAAGATTTAATGCGCGCTTCATGTTTTCATATTGTCTGAATTTAATGGTATATCTCGCAAGGGATTTTAACAGCGGCTTATTAACCAGCTCTTTTAGCTGATGCAGTAACTGATTACGTTCAACGAAGAACTGCTGGCCGATTAACGATCCCTGCGTGCGATATTGATTCTGATAGCTGGCCTCGATTTTTCTCAGGATCTGTTCGATAGCATTAAAATATTTTTCACCTGCATCCCCCGCAGTGCTGAAGATCTTGTCTCCGGCACCTGTCAACGCAGCGATCATTCCATAATGTTTTTGCATAAAACTGGCATCATCGCCGTTTACACCAACGAATGCTGAATTGGTCTTATTCTTAGCCTGCCGGAGGGTTGCCAGCATCTGCCTTGTAAGCGAATCTGGCGTGTCAGGATCAGCCACAATGAGGATTTGTCCAGGTTTGAGATAGGGTGTATCCGCATTAAGTGTCATAAACAGACTGGTAGCCGGTGAACGGATATCTCTGAATAGCTCCCGCGCCTGATATTCCAGTGTTCCAGGGTGTTCCACCACGCAATATCCGGGGGCCAGGTTATGTGCCATGCTTCCATTCTCCGCCGTTCAAAACAGGGTTAAGAATATCCTTTTAGTACCAATTATATTCAAGAGATTTGCGTGATAAATCGAAATAATCCTACTCAATTCTTGCAAAAGTTACGTGGTGTGTGATGCATTCTTAATTGATACGGATACATAATTTTTCTAAGAATTCACCCTTACAATTATGCCATTCGTTAAGAATAGCAGGGCAGGCTGAACCATTCGGCGCCTGTATGGAAGTGCTAAATCTGACCTGAATGATTACGCGTTTTATCTGCCTGGTACGAATCCGGGCATTGACCTGTCGTTCTGTTTGAGCGCAATCGCCTCTCCTCTGACCACTCCCCTGAACGCCGCCGCCGCACAAAACAGCCTGAAGAAAATTTGTCCAGCTGCCGATATCACCTTATCTCCCTCGCTGAGCTTAAGGAGTGATAGCGTGATAAAGCTGATTACCATTGATGAACTGCGCCCGGGGATGTTTATCCACAAGCTGGAAGTCTGGTGGATCAAAGACCAGCGCATTCGTAATGAGATGCTGATCGCCGATCCACGACAAATTGCCCTGTTACGCAGTGAAGGGATCCGCCAGCTCTGGATCGATCTCGATCGTTCAGTACAGGCCCCGATCGCCACCGTGGTCGCGAAAAAAACCATTGGTCGCACCCCCTTTTTTCAGGAACTCGATCAGGCCCAGCAGATCTTCCAGCAGGGCAAACCGAAAGTCCTGGCGATGTTCAACGAAGCGCGGCTGGGTAACGGCCTGAAGCTCGACTATATGATGAATCTGGTGGATGAAATCGCCGGATCGATCACGCGTGAACCTTCCGCCATGCTGAGCGTGGCGCGGCTGAAGAATCATGATGACTATACCTACCTGCACTCCATGGCGGTCTGCGGGCTGATGATTGCGCTGGGTAAAACACTCGGGCTGAACGACCAGCAGCTGCGGCGGGTGGGCATGGGCGGTTTACTGCATGATGTCGGTAAAGCGGCCGTGCCGCTGGCGATCCTCAACAAAGCCGGCAAACTGACTGACGAAGAGTTCAGGGTGATGCGCGAGCATCCGGTGGTTGGCACGCAGATGCTGATAGAAGCTGACGCCGATGACGATCTGCTGGATATCGCCCTGCATCATCATGAGAAATATGATGGCAGCGGCTACCCGCACGGCCTGAAAGGGGAGGCGATTTCGCTCTATGCCCGCATGGCGGCGGTGTGTGACGTCTATGATGCCGTGACCTCAACCCGTGCCTATCGCAACGGCTGGACGCCTGCTGAAGCGATGCATCAGATGCTGAGCTGGCGCGGCCATTTTGACCCCGGCCTGCTGCACACCTTTGTGCGTACCATCGGCATCTATCCGGTGGGATCGCTGGTGCGTCTCGCCTCCGGCCGGGTGGCGCTGGTGGTCAGAGCGGGTGAAAAGTCGCTGATGCGTCCCTGTGTGCATGTGTTCTGGTCGCTGCACGCCCAGCGCGAAGTCAAACCGGAGGAGCTCGACCTTGGCGACAGTTTCTGCACTGACAGCATTGTCGGCGCAGAGGACAGCACGCTGTGGGGTAATGTCGATCTTAATCGTATCTGGGCGCTGGAAGTCGCCTGATATTTCGCCATTTTTACACTATTTTTACGCCCGCCCGCTGCATTTTAACCCCTTCTTTATACGCCTCCGCGCAAGCTATGCCCTAAATCCAAACCTCTGGAGGTTCCTGTGAGCGTGGGCGTAATAACCGGCATTCTGCTGGTGGTGTTGTTACTGGGCTATCTGATCTATGCCCTGTTAAATGCGGAGGCCTTCTGATGGCGGCCAATGCTTTCTTACTTATCGCCGTTTATCTGCTGCTGCTGATGGTGCTGGCGCAGCCGCTCGGCCGGGGTCTGGCGTCGTTAGTGGCGGATAAACCAGTGTTTGCCCGCCTTGAAGCGCCGCTGTGGCGACTGCTGGGGGCGCAGCAATCTGACATGCGCTGGCCGCACTATCTGCTGGCGATTCTGCTGTTTAATGCGCTGGGTTTTGTCGTGCTGCTGGCGATTCTGCTGATGCAGGGGGCGCTGCCGCTCAATCCACAGCAGCTGCCTGGCCTGAGCTGGCATCTGGCGCTCAACACCGCCATCAGCTTTGTTACCAACACTAACTGGCAGTCCTACAGCGGTGAGAGCACCCTGAGCTATTTCAGTCAGATGGTGGGCCTGACGGTGCAGAACTTCCTCTCTGCCGCGACCGGCATTGCGGTGGCATTTGCCCTGATCCGTGGCTTCGCGAATCGCAGCATCGCCACGCTGGGCAACGCCTGGCGCGACCTGACGCGCATCACGCTCTACGTCTTACTGCCCATCAGCCTGCTGATGGCGCTGTTCTTTGTCAGTCAGGGCAGCATTCAGAACGTCCTGCCTTATCACAGCCTCTCCACGCTGGAAGGCGCGCAGCAGACGCTGTCGATGGGGCCGGTGGCGTCGCAGGAGGCGATCAAAATGCTGGGCACCAACGGTGGCGGCTTCTTTAACGCCAACTCCGCCCATCCGTTTGAAAACCCGAATGTGCTTACCAACTTCGTGCAGATGCTGAGCATCTTCCTGATCCCGGCGGCGCTCTGCTTCGCGTTTGGCGAAAGCGTGCGTGACCGTCGTCAGGGCCACATGCTGCTGTGGGCGATGACGCTGATGTTTGTGGCGGCGGTGGCGGTGGTGATGTGGGCCGAACTGCAGGGCAACCCGCACTTCCTCCAGCTGGGGGCTGACAGCGCCGTCAATATGGAAGGCAAAGAGACGCGCTTTGGCATTCTTAACAGCAGCCTGTTCGCCGTGATCACGACGGCAGCCTCGTGCGGTGCGGTCAATGCCATGCACGACTCCTTTACCGCGCTGGGCGGGATGGTGCCGATGTGGCTGATGCAGCTGGGCGAAGTGGTGTTCGGCGGTGTCGGAGCCGGCCTGTACGGCATGCTGCTGTTTGTGCTGCTGGCGGTGTTTATCGCCGGGCTGATGATTGGCCGCACGCCGGAGTTTCTGGGTAAAAAAGTCGATGTCTGGGAGATGAAAATGACCGCCCTGGCGATTCTGGTCACCCCGGCGCTGGTGCTGATCGGCACCGCTCTGGCGATGATGACCGACGCCGGACGCAGCGCTATGGCAAACCCGGGCATTCACGGCTTTAGCGAAGTGCTTTACGCCGTCTCATCCGCGGCCAACAACAACGGCAGTGCCTTTGCCGGACTCAGCGCCAACACGCCGTTCTGGAACCTGTTACTGGCCGTCTGCATGCTGCTGGGCCGCTTCGGCATCATCATTCCGGTGATGGCGATTGCCGGGGCGATGGCGGCGAAAAAAGTGCAGCCGGTGGGCAATGGCACGCTGCCTACCCACGGCCCGCTGTTTATCGCACTGCTGATCGGTACGGTGCTGCTGGTCGGCGCACTGACCTTTATTCCTGCTCTGGCGCTGGGCCCGGTGGCTGAGCATCTGCAACTTGTTCAGGGACAATCCTCATGAGTCGTCAACAACAGGCGTTATTTGACGCAGCGCTACTGCGCACCTCAGCCTGGGATGCGGTGAAAAAGCTCGATCCCCGGGTGCAGTTCCGTAACCCGGTGATGTTTGTGGTCTACCTCGGCAGCATCCTGACCTCGCTGCTGGCGCTGGCGATGCTGGCGGGCCGGATCGACGGCAGCGCCAGTTTTACCGGAGCGATTGCGCTCTGGCTCTGGTTTACCGTGCTGTTCGCCAATCTGGCGGAGGCGCTGGCAGAGGGGCGCAGTAAAGCCCAGGCGAGCAGCCTGAAAGGGGTGAAAAAGACCAGCTTTGCCAAAAAACTGTCAGCGGCGCGCTATGGCGCAGAGTGGCAGCAGGTGGCCGCCGATCAGCTGCGCAAAGGCGACGCGGTGCTGGTAGAAGCGGGCGACATCATTCCCTGCGACGGTGAAGTGCTGGAGGGCGGGGCCTCGGTGGATGAGAGCGCCATTACCGGCGAGTCCGCCCCGGTGATCCGCGAGTCGGGCGGGGACTTTGCCTCCGTGACCGGCGGGACCCGCATTCTCTCTGACTGGCTGGTGATCACCTGCAGCGCCAACCCGGGTGAAACCTTCCTCGACCGGATGATCGCCATGGTGGAAGGCGCGAAGCGTCGCAAAACGCCAAACGAGATTGCCCTGACCATCCTGCTGGTTTCGCTGACCATCGTCTTCCTGCTGGCGACCGTGACGCTCTGGCCTTTCTCGGCCTGGGGCGGAACGCCGGTCAGCGTTACGGTGCTGGTGGCGCTGCTGGTCTGTCTGATCCCGACCACGATTGGTGGCCTGCTGTCAGCGATTGGGGTGGCGGGGATGAGCCGGATGCTGGGAGCTAACGTCATCGCCACCAGCGGCCGTGCCGTCGAGGCCGCAGGCGATGTGGATGTGCTGATGCTGGATAAAACCGGCACCATCACCCTGGGTAACCGTCAGGCGACGCAGTTCCTGCCCGCGCCGGGCGTCAGCGAGGAGCAGCTGGCCGACGCGGCGCAGCTGGCGTCGCTGGCCGATGAGACGCCGGAGGGCCGCAGCATCGTGGTGCTGGCTAAACAGCAGTTTAACCTGCGTGAACGCGATCTCAGCAGCATGGGGGCTACCTTTATTCCCTTCTCGGCGCAGACCCGCATGAGCGGCGTCAACGTGCAGGACCGGCTGATCCGTAAAGGGGCGGTGGATGCGGTGCGTCGCCACATCGAAGCCAGTCATGGCCGTTTCCCGGCCGAGGTGAATGCCCAGGTCGAAGAGGTGGCGCGCACCGGGGGCACCCCGCTGGTCGTCGCCGAGGGCGCAAACGTGCTGGGCGTGGTGGCGCTGAAGGATATCGTAAAAGGCGGCATCAAAGAGCGCTTTGCCGAGCTGCGCAAGATGGGCATCAAAACCGTGATGATCACCGGCGATAACCCGCTGACGGCGGCAGCGATTGCGGCGGAAGCGGGCGTGGATGATTTTCTCTCTGAGGCGACGCCGGAAGCGAAGCTGGCGCTGATCCGCCAGTATCAGGCGGAAGGGCGTCTGGTCGCGATGACCGGCGACGGCACCAACGATGCGCCTGCGCTGGCACAGGCCGATGTGGCGGTGGCGATGAACTCCGGTACGCAGGCGGCGAAAGAGGCGGGCAACATGGTCGACCTCGACTCGAACCCGACCAAGCTGCTGGAAGTGGTGCACATCGGTAAACAGATGCTGATGACGCGCGGTTCGCTGACCACCTTCAGTATCGCCAACGACGTGGCGAAATATTTTGCGATCATCCCGGCGGCGTTTGCGGCGACCTATCCACAGCTCAACATGCTCAACGTCATGCAGCTGCACTCGCCCGCCAGCGCAATCCTCTCAGCGGTGATCTTCAACGCTCTGGTGATTGTCTTTCTGATCCCGCTGGCCCTGAAAGGCGTCAGCTACCGGCCACTGAGTGCCGCTGCGCTGCTGCGCCGCAACCTGCTGATTTATGGGCTGGGCGGCCTGCTGGTGCCGTTTGCCGGCATCAAAGCTATCGATCTGCTGTTAGTGTTATCAGGCATGGCCTGAGGAGCAAAAAATGAGTCAGTTACGTCCGGCAATTTTACTGTTGTTACTGCTTACCCTGGTCACCGGCGTGGTTTATCCTTTCCTCACGACCAGCCTGGCGCAGTGGCTGTTTCCGGCGCAGGCGAATGGATCGCTGCTGGAGGAGGATGGCGTGGTGCGCGGATCCGCGCTGATTGGCCAGAACTTCACGCAGCCCGGTTATTTCTGGGGCCGCCCTTCAGCCACCAGCGACAAACCCGATAATCCGCTGGCCTCAGGGGGCAGCAATCTGGCAGCCAGTAACCCGGCGCTGGACAAAGCCGTCGCGGAGCGCGTCGCGGCGCTGCGGGCCGCCAATCCGCAGGCGCCCGCCGCGGTGCCGGTTGAGCTGGTCACCACCTCAGCCAGCGGGCTGGACCCGGATATCTCGACTGACGCCGCGTTATGGCAGGCGCCGCGCATCGCCGCCAGCCGTAAGCTGCCGTTAGCGCAGGTCGAGGCGCTGATCGACCGGCAGACGCACCGTCCGCTGATGCCATTCCTCGGCTCGCCGACGGTCAATGTGCTGCAGCTCAATATGGCGCTCAACGATCTGTAAGGGTGTTTCTGTTATGCCATTAAGGAAGCTATGAATCACGAACCCCAGCGTCCCGATCCCGACGCGCTGCTGCAGGCTAACCGCGAAACCCATCGCGGGCAGCTGAAAATCTACTTTGGTGCCTGTGCCGGTGTGGGCAAAACCTACGCCATGCTGCAGGAGGCGCAGCGGCTGCGCGCGCAGGGTCTGGATGTGCTGATCGGCGTGGTGGAGACCCATGAACGGCCGGAAACCGCGCAGCTGCTGACGGGATTACCCCTGTTGCCGCGTCGTGCGACCGGTCGCTCGCGTCATGCGGAGTTCGATCTCGATGCGGCACTGGCTCGCCATCCGGCGGTGATCCTGATGGATGAGCTGGCGCACACCAACGTGCAGGGCTCGCGCCATCCCAAGCGCTGGCAGGACATCGAAGAGCTGCTTGAAGCGGGCATCGACGTGCTGACCACCGTCAACGTGCAGCATCTTGAGAGCCTCAACGATGTGGTCGGGGGCGTCACCGGCATTCAGGTGCGCGAAACCGTGCCCGATCCCTTTTTCGACAGCGCCGATGAGGTGGTGCTGGTCGATCTGCCGCCCGACGATCTGCGTCAGCGGCTGAAAGAGGGCAAGGTCTACATCGGTGACCGGGCAGAGCGCGCCATCGAAAACTTTTTCCGCAAAGGTAACCTGTTCGCGCTGCGTGAGCTGGCCCTGCGCCGCACCGCCGATCGGGTGGATGACCAGATGCGCGCCTGGCGCGATCAGCAGGGGCGGGATCGCGTCTGGCACACCCGCGACGCCATTCTGCTCTGCATCGGCGACGACAGCGGCAGTGAGAAGCTGGTGCGTACGGCCGCCCGGCTGGCGGCGCGGCTCGGCAGTGAATGGCATGCGGTCTATGTTGAAACGCCCCGTCTTCACCGGCTGCCGGAAGGACGGCGACGGGCGATTCTGCGCACGCTGCAGCTGGCGCAGGAGCTGGGGGCGGAAACCGCCACCCTCTCCGAGCCGGATGAAGCCGAAGCGGTGCTGGGCTACGCGCGCGAACATAATCTGGGCAAAATCGTCACCGGCCGCCGTCCGCTGCGGCGCTGGCGGCGTGACAGTTTTGCCGAGCGGCTCGGCCAGCTGGGGCCGGATCTCGACCTGCTGGTGGTGGCGCTGGATGAACCGCTGAAGGATGCGCCGCATCCGCTGCCGGATGGCCGCCCGACCAGCGATAAATGGCGGGTTCAGCTGCGTGGCGTGATGATGGCGCTGGTGCTCTGCATCGCCGTTACCGCCGCCGGGCAGTCGGTGCTGATCAACTTCGATCCCGCCAACTGCGTGATGATCTACCTGCTGGCGGTGGTGATCGTGGCGCTGCGCTACGGGCGCTGGCCGTCGGTGATCGCCACGGTGATGAATATCGTCGCCTTCGACCTCTTCTTTGTGGCCCCCACCGGCACGGTGGCGGTCTCCGACCTGCAATATCTGGTCACCTTTGGTGTGATGCTGGCGGTCGGGGTCATCGTCGGCAACCTCACGGCGGGCGTCCGCTATCAGGCGCGGGTGGCACGCTACCGCGAACAGCGTGCGCGACAGCTCTATGAGATGGCGAAATCGCTGGGCAGCGCCTTAACGCCGCAGGATATCGCGGCGACCAGCCAGCGGGTGCTGGATGCCACCCTGCAGGCGCGCTGCCTGCTGCTGCTGCCGGATGAGCAGGGCGAACTGCAGCCGGTCGGTGAGGGGTTACCGGCCAGCGAACCGGACCGCGCTATCGCGAAGTGGAGCTACAGCAAAGGCCAGCCGGCGGGAGCGGGCACCGATACGTTACCGGCGGTGCCTTATCAGATCCTGCCGCTGAAAAGCGGCGGGCACTGCCGGGGCCTGCTGGTGGTGGAGCCGCAGAATCTGCGTCAGCTGATGATCCCTGAACAGCAGCGGCTGGTGGAAACCTTTACGGTGCTGATTGCTAACGCGCTGGAGCGGATGGCGCTGTCGCACAGCGAGGCGGCATCGCGGCTCTCGGCCGAGCGGGAACAGCTGCGCAATGCGCTGCTGTCCGCCCTGTCACACGATCTGCGCACCCCGCTGACCGTGCTGTTTGGTCAGGCGGAAATGCTGATGCTCGACCTGGCCAGCGACAACTCAAAATATGTGCCGCAGGCCAGCCAGATCCGCGAGCAGACGCTGAGTACCATCCGGCTGGTCAGCAATATGCTGGATATGGCGCGCATTCAGTCGGGCGGCCTCAATCTGCGTGAAGAGTGGCTGGCGCTGGAGGAGGTGATTGGCGGGGCGCTGAGCAGCATGGCGCCGTCGCTGAAAGGACATGAGGTGCAGCTCGACCTGCCGGACGATATCGTGCTGATCAAAGGCGACAGCACACTGCTGGAGCGGGTCTTCACTAACCTGATTGAAAACAGCCTGAAGTATGCCGGTAACTGTGCGCCGCGCGGCATCCGGGCGTGGCGTGCCGCAAACCGGCTGGAGATCTCCGTCTGGGATGGCGGGCCGGGCATTGCTGAAGGGGACTTAAGCCGGATATTCGATAAGTTTTCGCGCGGTGATAAGGAGTCTGCCGTACCGGGCGTCGGGCTGGGGCTGGCGATCTGTAAAACCATCATTGAGAGCCACGGCGGCCAGATCTGGGCGGAGAATCGGACCGAAGGCGGCGCGGCCTTTCGTCTCTCGCTTCCCCTGCCGCCGGTTCCGGAAATTTCTGACGACGAGCTGAAATAACTTCACAGTGAATCGGTTATACTCCCGGACCTGTCTGATTACGTGTGGGATTGTATGGAACGTTTTACCGAAAACCTGATGTATGCATCGCGCTGGTTGCTGGCCCCGGTTTACATTGGACTTTCGCTGGGATTGCTGGCGCTGACGATTAAATTTTTCCAGGAAATAGTCCACCTGCTGCCCAACATTTTCAGCATTGCGGAAAACGATCTGATCCTGCTGCTGCTGTCGCTGGTCGATATGACGCTGGTTGGCGGTCTGCTGGTGATGGTGATGCTGTCAGGCTATGAGAACTTTATCTCGAAGCTCGATATCGACGAAGACAAAGAGAAGCTGAGCTGGCTGGGCAAGATGGACTCCGGCTCACTGAAGAACAAAGTGGCCGCCTCTATCGTCGCCATCTCTTCGATTCACCTGCTGCGGGTGTTTATGGAAGCGCGCAACGTCGATAATGATAAGCTGATGTGGTACGTGATTATCCACCTGACCTTCGTGCTCTCCGCCTTTGTCATGGGCTGGCTCGATAAGCTGTCACGCTACGATAAAAAGTAACGCATTCCCTTTCCGGCGCGCCGCTGATGCGGGCGCCTGCTCTGCCTCCTCCTCCCGCGTCTCCCTGCCCAAATCCGCTAGCTGTCTCCGTCGTTACTCCGCCTTGTCTGAGCGGGCCGGTTGTGAGGCCGGACGGGTGCCGGTCAGCTGCGGCATCACCTCTTTGATCATGGCAAAGAAGTGTTGCAGCCTGGCCGGGTAGTAACTCGCCCACGGATAGGTCAGCCACACCGGCAGCGGCGGGGCCTGCCACGCGGGCATCAGCTGAATCAGTTTGCCCTCCGCCAGATCGTCCTGCACCGCCCACGATGAGACAATCGCCGCCCCCATGCCGGCCAGTGCCGCTTTACGCACGGCGTAAAGGCTGTCGCTGCTCAGCCGCGGCATAATCGGCAGGTTCAGCGGCTGGCCGTCATCTATTTTCTGCAACGCCACTTCATTACGGTAGAAGCTGGTGAGCGCCAGCCACGGCAGATCGCCCAGCTGTTCCACCCGCTCAATCGGCGGAAACTGGTCCAGCAGGCGCGGCGCCGCCACCACGAAACGCGGCACTTCTGCCAGCAGGACCGCCACGACCGACGGATCGCTGGGCGCGCCGACCTGAATGGCACAGTCCACATTCTCCGCGATGAAGTCGGGTGTGCGGTCATTCAGCATCCACTCTATATTGAGTCGGGGATAGCGGTGCAGATAGTCCACCAGGGGATCGATCAGCTGATCCTGACCAAAGGCGTGCGGGGCGCGAACCCGCAGCGTGCCGATGGGATCGTCACTGGCCCCGGTCAGCTCATCTTCCAGCGCATGCCACGTGGCCAGCAGCTGCCGCGCCTGGGCGTAGCAGCGTTCGCCATCATCGGTGAGCTTCAGCGCATGGGTCGTGCGCAGAATGAGCTTCAGCCCCAGCCGCTGCTCCAGGATTTGCAGCCGCCGGCTGACGGTAGGCTGGGTGGTGCCGAGCTGTGCCGCAGCGGCGGAGAGGCTGCCGCTCTCAACAATACGGATAAAAGTCTGCATCAGTTCGATGCGGTCACTGCCACTGGAATGATTCATACGCTCCACGCATAACGGTTTTGCCTGACGTCAGTCTACCGCGTATAACCGCAATGCGCTTAAATAGCGGCACGAAATGATGAGGATGACACCATGTCAGCAATAGAAAACCCAACCCGAAACGAACCGCTCTCCGCTCCGCTGGTCTTCACCCTGGCCGCCGGGGCCGGGCTCAGCGTGGCGTCGATTTACTACAGTCAGCCGATGCTGGATATCATCAGTAAACAGTTCAGTGCGGGGATCGGCGCGGTCGGCATGGTGCCGATGCTGACGCAGGCGGGCTATGCGCTGGGCATCCTGCTGCTGGCCCCGCTGGGCGATCGCCATGACCGGCGCACGATTATCTTTATCAAGGGCCTGCTGCTGGTCGCCGCACTGCTGCTGTGTGGCTTTTCCGCGGGGCTCAGCGCGCTGCTGATCGCCAGCTTTGTGACCGGCCTGACCGCCACCGTGGCGCAGGATATTGTCCCGGCGTCGGCGGCGCTGGCTCCGGAACGCAGCCGGGGTAAAACGGTCGGCACGGTGATGACCGGCCTGCTGGTGGGGATTCTGCTGTCGCGGGTCGTCAGTGGCGTGGTGGCGGAGTATTTCGGCTGGCGCACCATGTATCTGATTGCGGCGCTGTCGGTGCTGCTGATTACGCTGACGCTCAGACGGGTGCTGCCACGCTTTACGCCGGGCACCACCGTAAGCTATCCGCGCCTGTTGCTGTCGCTGGTGCATCTGTGGCGTCACCACCAGACGCTGCGCCGCGCCGCCCTGGCTCAGGGACTGCTGTCGGTAGGCTTCAGCGCCTTCTGGTCGACGCTGGCGTTAATGCTCAGCGATCGCTTTCATCTGGACAGCGCCGTGGCCGGGGCCTTTGGCTTAGCCGGGGCGGCGGGGGCGATGGCGGCCCCGCTGGCGGGCAGTTTTGCCGATCGCATCGGCCCGGCGCGGGTCACCCAGGCCGGTGCCGCCCTGGTGACGCTCTCTTTTGCGCTGATGTTCCTGCTGCCCGTGCTGCCTGTCCCGGCGCAGCTGGCGCTGATTGTGATCTGTACCATCGGCTTTGATCTGGGCGTGCAGGCCACGCTGGTCGCGCACCAGACGCTGGTCTATGGCCTGGCACCTGAAGCACGCAGTCGCCTCAATGCGCTGCTGTTCACCGTGGTGTTTATCGGTATGGCCAGCGGGGCGGCACTGGGCAGCCTGGCGCTGGCGCACTGGGGCTGGAATGGGGTGGTTGCGCTCTCTACTTTAGCCGGGGCGGCCGCGCTGGCGGTGCGCTTCGCCAGTCGCCACCTGAAAAACTGATCGTCTCGCCCTTCAAAAAATGTGCCAGGCTTATTGATAAACCTGAAATAAGCTGGAGCATTATGAACTTTTTAGCCTGGACAGCAGCGACGGGCGGCCTTCTGCTGCTGATGTCGCTGGCTTCCGGTTGGATTCACCGGGGGCCAGTCACCTCATTTGGTCTGTTTCTTATCGCGGGCATACTGTGCGGCCCGTGGGCGTTTGATGTGATCCACATCGATATCGTCACCCATTCCGAAGCCGTGGCCCACATTACCGAAATCACCATGGCCGCCTCGCTGTTTATCACCGGACTCAAGCTGCGTCTGCCGTTACAGAATAACTGCTGGCACACCGGGCTGAAACTCGCCTTTCCCGCCATGCTGCTGACCGTGGCGGCAATGACCCTGCTGGCCCATTTCCTGGTGGGATTAGACTGGCCGGTTGCGCTGGCGTTTGGTGCCATTGTCGCGCCGACGGACCCGGTGCTGGCCAGCCTCATCTCGGTAAACGATGCGCAGGATGATGACTCGCTGCGGGTGGCGATCTCCAGCGAAGCGGGCATGAACGACGGCTCCGCGCTGCCGCTGCTGGTGCTGGCGCTGCTGCTGTTCAATGGCGAGAGCCTGAGCGGGGGGATGCTGGCTCACTGGAGCGCGGTCGAGGTGATCTGGGCGATTGGCGCCGGGCTGCTTATCGGCTTTGTCATGGGGCAGATGATCGGTGTGCTGACGACCCGGTTGCGCAATGCCAACGGCGATGTGGCCCCCAACGATTTTCTCGCGCTGGCGCTGATCGCGCTGAGTTATTCGCTGGTGGAGTGGCTGGGGGCCTCCGGCTTCCTGGCCGCCTTTGCCGCCGGACTGGGGCTACGCCGCGCCGAGCTGGGGGTGTTTCGCCGTCATCAGCCGGAGGATCTCTCTGATGATGAACGCGTCCTCCCCTCTGAGGCGCTGGTCAATCCCAATAAGCGGCTGGCGCACCAGGGCAATAACAATATGGTGAAGTCGATTGGGTTTGTAGTAGGCGACGCCCTCTCTTTTGGCGATACTATTGAACGTCTGCTGGCGGCTGGCATGATGGTGGTGCTGGGCGTGACGCTGGCACAGCACTGGAATATCTACGGCGTGCTGCTGGGCCTGGTGCTGTTTGTGGTGGTGCGTCCGCTGGCCGTCTGGCTGGTCACGCTGCGCGCCGGGCTGCCGCTGGGTCAGCGTCTGCTGATTGGCTGGCTGGGCATCCGCGGAATCGGCAGCCTGAACTATATTGCCTATGCCTGGACGCACGGCATGGAAGGCCCGCAGATGGAAATCATGACGAATATGGCGTTAACGCTGGTGGTCTGTAGCGTGGTTGTCCACGGCACCACCGTGTCGCCGCTGCTGAACTGGCGTCAGAAGCGCATCGAAGCCCTTCAGCGCAAAGTTTAATCCGAACAAACAGGAGTGAAGAATGAAAGTAACCCAGATTATCCTGCTGAGCCTGCTCGCCTCCGGCAGCGCGCTGGCGGCGGACGACGCTGACACCGAACAGAATGTCTACGCCAGTCAGCTGTGTCACATCGTCAGCAGTGAAAAAAAGGTCGCCAGCGCGGATCAGTATGTGGAGCAGATGAAATCTGACGTGGCGCGCAGTAAATCCTCATCGGCGATGAATCAGCCCGAATTTGATGAAGAATCGGCGCGGGAAGTCGCCAGTGCCTGGCTGCAGCTGGGTGACGATGAACGCGCCAAACTGCGCGTCAACGAACAGCAGTGTGAGCAGGCTGTGATGGCGCAGTTCCAGCAGGAAGATTAACCGGGCCGCACGGTATAAAACGCGCCTGCGGGGCGCGTTTTTTTATGGCTTTTCACCCGGCATTGCGTACATAATCGCCAGCGTCTGGCACCAGACTTGCATCTGTTGATTCTTTTGCAGCACACCGCAACGGTCTGCTCTCTTACTGGCATCACTTAACAGGCACTATGATTACGCGTCGACGCTTTATTCTCGGCACGGGAGCGCTTGGGCTCTCCATGACCACCGGCAAATTATTTGCCCGCGATGACATTATTCCCCTCTGGCCGGACGACCCGCCCGGCGGCGGTGGCCCGTCGGGCCAGCTGCACATTAACAGCAGCGGTTCGTGGTCCAATATCGTCAGCCCGGCGATCCAGCGTTTCAAACCGGAAAATCCCAACGGCGAAGCGGTGCTGATCGCCGCAGGCGGCGGCTATCGCTGGATCGGCATGGGGCGCGAAGCCTGGCCGGTGGCGCGCTGGCTGAACGCCAATGGCTACACCGCCTACGTGCTCAGCTACCGGCTGCCGCATGAGAAGTGGCAGGCGGGGCGGCTGGCTCCGCTGCAGGATGCGCAGCGTGCTATCCGGCTGGTGCGATCGTTTGAGCGCAGGGTGCATGTGCTGGGCTTCTCGGCCGGTGGCCATCTGCTGGGGCTGGCGGCGGCGCGCCCGGACTTTGAATCCTATCCGGCCATCGACCCGCTGGATGAAGTGGTGCCCGCCGTCGACAGCGTGGGCCTGATCTATCCGGTCATTACCCTGGAAGCGCCCTATCAGCACACCAGCACGCATCTGATGATGGTCGGCAAAAATGCCACCCCACAGGATGAGGCAAACTGGTCAGTGCAGAACTTTGTGACCCGGCGCTATCCGCCAACCTTCCTGGCGCAGGCGGAAGACGATCACACCTCCAACCCGTTTAACACCGAGCTGATGCGCGACACCTGTCGGCGTAATCGCGTGCCGGTTGAGCTGATTCAGATCAGCAAAGGCGGGCATGGGTTTGGTCTGGGCAAAGCGGGAACGCCGGCGGCGTTGTGGGATCAGGCCTATGTTAAGTGGCTGGAAACCCCTCATCAGGCTGCGTCCCCGGCCCTGTAATGATTCCCCCTGCGGCTGACGTAAAAAAGCTGGCATGAGCCAGCCTCGCTAAGTGCGCGTTGTCAGGTATGAAGCCATGCTGCACAAAACAGGAGCAGCCGGGTCAGAACTGATAGGTCAGGCCCAGACCGATACTGTTTTTCGTCGTAATACCGGTGGCACGCGTAAAGTCGTTGTCCTTCAGCAGGTTAATGCGGTAGTCCACGTAGGTCAGCATGTTCTTGTTGAAATAGAAATAGGTGCCCACCGCAATATATTTCTGCATCGTCTGGCTGCCTCCGGCAAAATTCCCTGCGCCCTGCAGGTTTTCGCCACGCTGCATGACAAAACCGACAGAAGGGCGCAGACCGTTCAGGAACTGGTACTGCGCAATCGCCTCAACGTTATGGGTTTTGTCGGCGACCCGTGCCAGCTGTCCATAAGGCGTAACGTCACTGGCTTCGCCATACATGGCGGCCAGATAGAGCTGGCTGGCATCATATTTTGCAGAGGTGACCCAGGCGGTGGCATCGTCTCCCTGACCGTCAGCTTGCTGGATCAGCGTCCGTTTTGCTTTCATCCCTGCCGCCGCAATGCTCAGCCCATCGGTAATGCTGTAAGTCACGCCAGCACCGTAGCCATCCCCGTTAGCCACTTTAGCGGTGGCGCGGTCATTTTTTCCCTGATACTGCAGGGTCAGCTTTAACCCACCCCACGCCGGAGAGTGCCAGGTCGCGAGGCCGGTTGAGCGTTTTGACAGGAAGTTATCGTTGGTAGTCATGGTGCCGGAACCGTAGACCGGTGCCATATCCGTATAGGCAGAGGCAACGTACAGCACCCCAAAGCTACGGCCATAATCGAACGAGCCGAAGTCGGCCAGTTTCAGACCGGCAAACCCTAAACGTGTGGCATTACCCGTTTGCGCGTCGCTACCGCCTTCACTGTGATTCAGCGGGAAGTTATATTCCCATTGACCATAACCGCTAAGCCGATCGTTAATTTGCGTCTCACCTTTAAAACCCAGGCGTGCATAAGAGTTGTCGCCATCTTCTGCAATATTATCTGAGAAAACATGACGCGCATCGACTTTACCGTACAGGTCGAGTTTATTTCCATCTTTATTATAAATCTCAGCGGAGTATGCAGAAAATGAGGCCAGAAAACAGATTGCATACGGCGCGGCGGCTTTTATTTTATTGTGCATATCATCTACCCTTATCCGTTAACTTAAGCATGAGGAGGTGACCGCTCAGAGCGGCATTTATTTCACTATGACTCTCGTCTTCCAGAATGGCTAAATAATAAAGGCGTTATAGCGGCCATAAAAGTAATGGCCATTTTTATAATGAATTTCCCTGGTGTTACGGGTTTCTGGCTGAGAACGTCCTGAACAATTTTTTATTCAGAATGCTAAGTCGGGTATATCGCTTAATACCGTTTGCGCACCCGCATCAATATATTTTCTGGCAAGAACCGGGTCATTGATCGTGGCAATCGCAAATTCAATACCTGAACGAGCCAGTCGCGTCAGATCTTCGTCCGTCGCGAAATCACCCAGGAAATGCAGG
Organism: Pantoea sp. EKM103V; assembly: GCF_011800365.1. Classification (NCBI taxonomy): domain Bacteria; kingdom Pseudomonadati; phylum Pseudomonadota; class Gammaproteobacteria; order Enterobacterales; family Erwiniaceae; genus Pantoea; species Pantoea sp. EKM103V. The sequence continues at coordinate 68,057 of NZ_JAALFQ010000006.1, forward strand.
ATCTGGCAACCCGTTCTGGCGAGGAGCGCCTCGGGGTCTTTGGGCGGGACGCAAACTGCCAGGCCGCGCGGGACGTCAGGCATAAGCTGTGCGGCAACCTGCAGCGAAATCTCCGAGAAGCTGCTGATAAAGAGCTTCTTCTCACCTGCAGGCCACAGTGACTTCAGTTGAGCGATAGCAATCTCCGCCGTTTCCACTTCCTGCCCGGAGGTGGGTTTGATCTCCAGTTGCAGCCCGACGCCTTTATCCAGAACAAACGCCACTGTTTCAGCCAGCGTCGGCACTTTCACGCCTCTGAAAAGGTGGCCATAACACACGCCAGCCTCCAGCGATCGGATCTCATCCAGGGTTAAGTTCGCCACATAGCCTTTGCCATTTGTGGTCCGGTCCACGGAATCGTCATGAATGATGACCGGGTGTCTGTCTTTGGTGAGTTTGACATCCACCTCTATCCACGTCGCTCTGCGTTCAACAGCCGCCTGAAACGAAGGCAGCGTGTTTTCCGGTGCCAGCAGCGGTGCTCCCCGATGGGCAATCAGGCGGGCATTCACTACGCGTGCAGGGGTTTTTTTTGTCGACATTCCTGGCTTTACCTTCTGTTAGGGTTTTATCGCAGGTCTACCTGAGCAAAACCTGGTTAGAGAATTCGGTTCTGACTTCATCACCCAGCGGTTTAGGCATGAACTGGGTGCCATGAACGCGCTCTTTGCTGTCGATCAGCCCGGCATCACGATTCACTTCTCTGTTCTGCGGCGTAATGCCATAAACCTGCTGGAACAGCCGCTGGGTAGTGGGCAGCGTCAGCCAGTGGATAAACAGCAACGCTGCCGCTTTATGGGGGGCATTTTGCGGTATCGCCACCATATTTCCGCCGCCGGGCATGCCGAAATCGGGGACATAGAGCCGGATGGTTTTCGGGACTTCACCGTGGTTTTCTAATCCCACCAGGTAATCTTCCCAGGCGGGAACCAGCAGGAATTCACCGCTGACCAGTCGGGTGACGCTGTCGGCGTTGGAGGCCGTAATGATGTAGTTGGGACGCTGCTGTCTGAACCAGTTCCAGGCGGGCTGCAGAGCCGTCAGGCTTTTTACATCCGCGTCGCCTTTGGTGAAATCAAAACCCGGCACCTGCGTGCGCGTCACCGATTCAATAAAGGCCGGGCCGGAACCGCCGTTTTCAACGTTAAAGCCAAATTCCTGAGGATGAGCCTGCAGGAAGGCCGTGAGCTGCGGCAAAGTTCGCGGCAACTCACTTTCTTTCAGGCGGCGCGAATCGTAGGCCAGACCGGTCTGGTTGCCCCAGAATGCCACGCCATAGCCTTTACTGTCCGTTCCCTCAATGGTGTAGTTCAGGGTTTTGCCTTCCGGCAGCAGTCTGTTAATCGGGCCAAAAAACGTCTGCTCAGGCGAGACGGTTCCGAATGCGCCCCCGCCAATCGAAAACAGATCGATATCGCCCGTTTCCCGTCCGCGGTCAGCCATGAGCTTATTAATGTTGCCCTGAAGTGTGCCTTCAGACAGGGTAACGTTAATGCCGTACTGTTTTTCAAACAGGCTGACCTGCTCTTTTAACCGATCCTGGTAATACCATTGATACCAGGTCAGTTTCCCCTCCTTTTTCGCCTGTCCGACAATCTGTTCCCAGTTCATTGTGTTTAAATCCTGAGCCGGGCTACAGAAAGCCCCGGCCAGCAATAATATTGCAGCAGCGAGTCTGAACATATGTTTCCCCAATAACGCGTATTAAAGAGTGTCAGCCTTTTCCCGCAAAGGAGGCGACAGGATTTTTTGTCAGTAATTTTTCTGCAATCAACATTAAAATGACATTCGGTACAACCAGCATTAAAGAAATGACCGCCGCATTGGGTCGGATAAAGTTATAACCCAGATAAGAATAGAGAATGGCAGGGACGGTAATAAAATCGGGTGAGCCCACAATAAAACTTATGGCGAACTCTTCTATGGATAATGTAAAGACAATAATTAATGCGGCAAATATTCCTGGTCTGAGGGTGGGCAGGCAGGCCACTAAAAACCGGTTCATCGCCGAAGCGCCCATATCTCGTGCCGCATCGAGCGTGTCCTGGCGTATCTGCGAAAACGACAGGGTCAGAATGCGCACGGCATAAGGCATCAGGATAATCATATGCCCCAGCAAAATGCCGCCAAACCGGCTGTGAATGCCCACTACGTTGAGCAACATGGAAAAAAACAGCGCGACGACAAAGCCCGGAACGATAAGCGGCAATAAGATCGCATTCTGTAAAAGGTGTTTGCCCGTAAACGACATTCTGCCAAACGCCCACGCGGCAGGCAGAGACAACATCAGCGTACAGACGGAGACGGCTGCCGCCAGTAAATAGCTGTTCCTGAGCGCCTGCGGTAACGCGGTCGTAGTCCAGACCTCTACCCAGCGTCCCAGTGAGAGAACCGGCGGCAGGGCATCTGGCCATGCCCACGGATGGGTTTTATCGACCAGGGACCACAGCACGGTCAGCATAAAGGGAATAACCAGCCACAGCATAAACAGGGCGGCGATAAGGGTCATCATGACGATACGCAGCGGGGATAAGGTCTCTCTGGCTCTCATTATCTCTGTTCTCCGGCTTGTTGCAGCCACTTCGCCAGGGCGGCAAGCACGACTGCACCGACAAAAGCCGCCAGCATTAAAATCACCGCGACAACGGCCGCAAGATTCCAGCCCTGTGCGCTGATTTCAGGGAAGCGCAGCATGTATTGCGAAAGAGAGAATACGCTGGTTGGCCCCGCAACGACCTGGAAGGAAAAGTCACCCAGGGCGCCGATGAAGATCAGCACCAGCGATACCTGAACGGATCTGACAGATAAGGGCAGGATGATCTGTAACAACCGGGCACGCTTGCCGGCACCTAAATCCCGCGCGGCATTGAAAATTTCATCGCCAATCGCGCGCAGGCTGCCGGTCATGATCAGCAGCGCATAGGGAAGCTGTTTCCAGACCTGCAAAATAATCACGCCAATGCCCCAGCGGTCATTCTGCATTCTGATGGGATGAGAGAGGATCCCCAGCCGGACCAGGCCCAGGTTAATAAAGCCCTGCCAGGAAATCAGGTTGATAAACAGCAGCGCAGCCACCAGCCCGTGTACCATCAGCGGGGCTTTGAGTAAGCCGCTCATCAGCATTGAGCCGGGGAAAGGCTTTCTCAGCCAGAGTGCCAGCGGAAGCGCCAGGGCAACGGACAGTACCGCACTGATCACGCCGATTCTGAGCGAGTAGCCTGTCGCGCGCCACAGCTGGCTGTCATTCAGAATGGTTTGCCAGTAGTGAAGCGTAAAGCGCGCCGGGGCGCCAAAATTAAACAGGCCAACGGATTGCGCCAGTGCCATGATCACAATCAGCATCAGCGTGATGACGACCGGCGCGACCGCAGGCAGAACCAGCAACCAGCAGAGCCTGTTCCGGGTGCGCGTTTTCATGAATAGCTTTCCCGTAAAAAGCGGATCTTGTCTGGCGGAAGAGAGAAATTAACGTTGTCCCCTTCGCGGATGGCGCTTTTACCGACCAGCTGGATGCACCACTGATATTCCGTTTCTTCATGGCCCAGCGGATGAACCTGGAGTTCAGAAAGGTTGCCCAGAAAACTCACCGCGCCGATTTCAAAGGCCCGCGTATTTTTTCCGGCACGCTGTTCGCTGAGTACGGCATCCTCAGGGCGCCAGAAGGTATAGACCTCGTCCGATACGGGCGGTACAGGGCTATGGATTTCCATTTCGCCCAGTACGCACGCAATGCGATAAATACCGGTGCTGCTGTCGCTCTCCAGTACGCGGGCTTTCATAACGTTAGCCTGACCGACGAAACCGGCGACAAAGCGGTTTACCGGGGAATAGTAGATCTCATCCGGCGTTCCGGTTTGCTCAATCTTTCCGGCATTCATGACCACCACAATGTCAGACATCGACAGGGCTTCTGCGCGGTCGTGGGTAACATAGATGGCGGTAAACCCATGGACGCGCTGAAGCTGTCTGATCTCCAGTCGTACCTTGTCGCGTAATCTGGCATCCAGATTTGACAGCGGCTCATCAAACAACACGATTTCCGGACGCACGGCCAGCGCTCTGGCCAGCGCGACACGCTGCTGCTGACCGCCGGATAACTGCGCTGGCAGTTTAGATAAATGGGCATTTAACGAAACCTGCGCGGCGGTCTGCGCGACGCGAACGTGAATGTCTGTTTTTTCCATCTTCCTTTGCCTGAGGCCGAACCCGATATTTTCAGCAACGGAGAGGTGAGGAAACAGCGCATAGGACTGGAAGCACATCGCCGTATCGCGATGTTCAGGTTTGACATGATGCATGTCCTGCTGGTGGATCAGGACGTTGCCACTATCAAGCGTGTAGAAGCCGGCAATAACTTTAAGCAGCGTGGTTTTGCCACAGCCAGAGGGGCCAAGCAGGGAAACAAATTGCCCTTTTCTGGCCTGCAGTGAAATGCCGTTCAGCGCGACAAAATCGTCGAACGTCAGCATGGCATTGTGAATTTCTAGCGTGTTCACGTTGAGCGGCTCCGTCATAGAGTGCCAGGGACTTTTAATTAATGCGAGGCGCATAATAATTAGGCGTATCGGAGTTAAGCAATTTCAGGCAGGTTAAGAATTTATTAACTTTTTAAAACCTAGATATAACAGTTGAGTAGGCGTTTACTTTAGAATCGTACGTTTAACACCCTAATCATTTTCATGCATTGTGATTAATATTCGGGGCAGAGGGCCGGGTGAACGTGCATAGCGGGCAGGACAGCGGGGAAAGGCTGTCCTGAAATGCCGTGATGAGGTAAGCCGGAGGCGATGCGTGGTCAGGCGGGCGTAAAACGCGGGTAAGGGATAAACCGGGAGGAAAGGCGATTCATTTCGGCTGTCCCGACACTAACATGTGTTCTGCTCTTTTCCTCTGAACCGGCAAGATGCGCATCCAGTCCCGCTGCTTTACAGAGCGCATAGCCCGCAGAAACGTTACACATGCTGCTAAAACATTCCTGATAACCGTCGACGTAACCCAGCACGCTAAAGGTTAAACCTGCGGTGGTACAGCGATAGCGCACCACATTCCAGCCGTCGTCCCGATACGCCTTTTCAATACAGAGCTGATGGGTGAAATCCCATGATGGACTGTCGCCAATCGCCACGGTTTTCAGCGCTTCAGCGACCACAGGACGTTGAAAGGGTTCGCCATTCAGATAAAGCCCTGTCTCCTTGCCGCCGCTCAGCATGAGGTTTAAAGCCGGATGGACGATCACGCCCATCACCGGCTCGCCATCGATCACATAGCCAACAGAAATCCCCCACAGGGATGAGCCGCGCAGGAAGTGACTCGTACCATCAATCGGATCAACAGACCAGTAGCTGGCGCCGGGCTCACCACCATGCTCTTCCCCGATAACTGATTCCTGTGGGAAGTGATGTTCCAGGCGCTGCCGAATCAGATTTTCCACTTCCCGATTGGCTTCACTGAAGAGATCCTGCGGCCTTTTTTCGCCGATCTCTGACTCACTTAGCCGTCTGAAATAGTCCAGAGCCAAAAGCGAGGCCTCCTGCGCGATGCGTTCAGCAACCTTTAAGCGCGTTTCCATTGTTCACCTGATGCACAGAAAAAAGTGTGTAAATGAAGGCAGAGCCCTGTGCACGGTGAAAGTGCCAGTCCGTACATAAGGCACGTTTTTAATATCATGCTCATTGCATGATATTGAAGTCTCCCCTCGTAATGTTTCACTATTATGACGCTTTTATGATCGTGTAAGGCAGGGCAGGATAGGCTGAATATCGGCACATTTAACGAAAATGCCAGGGCAGGGTCTTTAACTATTCGCTATGCATAAAAGCATGCTAGGTTGTTAACAGAAGGCATGATTAAACAGGGTGAGGAGAACGCTGTGGTTTATGGATATTCCGCTGGTCATGAAGTCGAACTTAATCGCAGTGAAAAACTCATTCTTGAGCTTGTCCGCCGCAACGATGGCATTTCCCGCTCCTCGCTGGTTTCGCAAACCATTCTGAACCAGTCATCTGTTCACCGCATTGTTGATACGCTGACCGAAAACGGCTTTCTCAGCCTGGGGGAATCGCCCTCCCAGGGAAGAGGCAAGCCCAGCCCGTCGTTATCCCTCAATGCGAACGCGCGTTATGGTTACGGCATCTCGATTAACTCAGACAGCGTGGCCGCCAGCCTGATTAATTTCCGGGGCGGCATTACAGAATACTGCGTACTGGATACGCACCCGCGCGATCCTGCCCGGACCTTACTGAATATCAGACATCACTATCTGGATACCTTAAAACAATATGGTATTTCGCCAGAAAAAGTCTGTGGGGTGGGATACAGCATGGCGGGCTTTCTTTATGAATCACGAAAGTATTTTAATCCGCCTGAACCTTTAAAAGCGTGGATGGGCATCGATCTGCATCGTGAAATTTCCATGTTATTTGATCGACCGGTATGGATTGAAAATAACGCCACAACGGCGGCGCACGCTGAAGCCTTTTTAGGCGCCGGGCTGAAATACGATACGTTTGGCTATCTCTCTTTTAATTATGGTTTTGGCGGTGGCATCGTGATTAACGGCAAACCGTTCCAGGGGGCATTCGGGAATGCGGGGGAGATCAGCCGTATTTTTACGCCGGAAGAGGGCAAGCTACGCCCGGCCCTGGGGATCCTGATCGATCGGTTACGTGATGGCGGTATTGAAATCAGAGATATACGCGATCTCAATGATAAATTCGATCCGGCCTGGCCGATTGCGCAACAGTGGGTAGAAGACGTAACGCCAAATCTGCATCGGGCAATGGATGCCATGAATGCGGTGATCGATCCCGGCGCCATCATATTAGGGGGTGAAATTCCCCGTCAGCTGGGCGAGATGTTTTTAGCCATGCCGCGCACGAGTTCGGGTGAACGCTGGGGCATTTCTGCGGAATATCCGGATATTCTGCTCAGCGCCATTGAGGGGGACAGCTCGGCACTGGGTGCGGCATTAACGCCGTTGCGGGAAACCTATTTTAAGTAAAGCCGCTACCCGCAGAGCAACGTGTCAGCGGGTAACGGTCAGTCATGCGCAGGGGGAGATTGCTAGCGCATGGTCACAAACTCTTCCGCTGCGGTCGGGTGGATCGCCACGGTGTTGTCGAAGTCTTTCTTCGTCGCACCCATTTTCAGCGCCACGGCGAAGCCCTGCAGCATCTCATCCATGCCGAATCCGATACCGTGAATCCCGACAATCTTCTCATCGGCACCCACACAGACCAGCTTCATGCGGCACGGCTGACGGTGCTGCGTCACGGCGGTGTACATCGCCGTAAACGACGATTTGTAGACCTTCACCTGATCGTCGCCATACTGTTCACGCGCCTGCGGCTCTGTCAGACCGACGGTGCCAATCGGCGGATGGCTGAACACCACGGTCGGGACATTGCTGTAGTCGAGATGCTCGTCCGGCTTGTTGTTAAACAGGCGCTCAGAGAGGCGACGGCCCGCGGCCACCGCTACCGGGGTCAGTTCAACCGCACCGGTGTTATCGCCCACGGCGTAAACGCCTGACACATTGGTGTTCTGGAACTTATCGACGCGGATGTAGCCTTTCTCATCCAGCGCCACGCCCGCGGCCTGAATATTGAGATTGTCCGTTTCAGGCTCACGACCAATCGCCCAGACCAGGCAGTCCACGGTGTAGTCGCTGCCGTTTTCCAGCTGCAGCGTCAGGCTGCCATCTTCGTTTTTAATCACGGCTTTCGGAACGGCTTCGGTATGCAGCATCGGCCCTTCGCTGTTCATCACTTCTACCAGCGTCTCGCTGAGCAGGGGATCAAAGCTGCGCAGCGGCGCGTGTTTACGCACGAACAGATGGGTTTCCGATCCCAGCGCGTTCACCACACCGGCCAGCTCCACCGCGATGTAGCCCGCACCGATCACCGCGGTGCGCTTTGGCAGGGCGTCCAGCTCGAAGAAGCCGTCAGAATCAATACCGTACTCCGCACCCGGAATCGAAGGATGAACCGGGCGGCCGCCCGTGGCGATCAGAATGTGGCTGGCTGTGATAATCTCGCCGTTGACTTCCACGCTGTGCGCATCGACAAACCGGGCAAAGCCTTTGATCACTTCGACTTTGTTTTTGCCCAGCACGTTGTCATAGGAGTTGTGGATACGATCGATATAGGCGCTGCGGTTTTTGACCAGCGTGGCCCAGTCGAAACGATTCACGGTGGTGTCGAAGCCATAATCCGGCCCGTACAGATGGATAGCTTCGGCGATTTGCGCGGCGTGCCACATGATTTTCTTCGGCACACAACCTACGTTCACGCAGGTGCCGCCCAGCTCTTTGGCTTCAATCAGGGCACATTTCTGGCCATACATGGCCGCACGGTTAATTGAAGCGATGCCGCCGCTGCCGCCGCCAATGGCGAGATAGTCGAAATGTCGGGTCATTGAAGTATCCATCCGGTTGCATAAAAATTTGGGGTTGAGTGTAACGCTGTCGGTCGAAATGACGCAAAGATTGCGCCTATGATTGTAATAGGGTTCTGTTTTTTCATCGCTTTCAGGGAAGCATACCATGCACCTTACTTTTCTCGGCACCGGCGGCGGTGCGCCCAGCCTGCAACGCAACGTCACCGCCATCGCCTTCACCCGCGCACTGAGCGGGGAAACCTGGCTGTTCGACTGCGGCGAGGGCACGCAGTTACAGTTTATGCGCTCCAGCCTGAAACCGGGCAAGCTGGATAAGATTTTTATCACCCATCTGCATGGCGACCATATTTTTGGTCTGCCGGGGCTGCTCACCAGCCGCTCAATGGCCGGGTTAACCACCCCGATGACGGTCTATGGCCCGAAAGGCTTAAAGACTTTTGTTGAAACGGCGCTGGCGATCAGCGGCTCCTACACCGACTATCCGCTGAACATTGTTGAGATTGAGGCGGGCTGGACGCTGGATGATGGCGAGTTCCGGATCAGTGCATGGCCGCTGAACCATCCGGTTGCGTGTTTTGGCTATCGCATTGAGCAGCACGACAAACCCGGCCTGCTCGATGCCGCGCGGCTGAAAGCGGAAGGGGTTCCGCGCGGGCCATGGTTTCAGCAGCTGAAACAGGGGGAATGCGTGACGCTGGAAGATGGGCGGGTGGTCAATGGCGCGGATTATCTCGGCCCGTCGACGCCGGGCAAAAAGCTGGCCATCTTTGGCGATACGGCGCCGACCGATGTCGCGTTGCAGCTGGCGGCGGATGTTGACCTGATGGTGCATGAAACCACGCTGGAGGCGGCGATGGAGGAGAAAGCCAACGGACGCGGACACTCCACCACCCTGCAGGCGGCCGACGTGGCAAAGCGCGCCGGAGCCAAACGGCTGATCGCCACTCACTTCAGCTCCCGCTATCTGGCAAAGGATATGAGCCGCCTGCTGGCCGAGTGCCAGACGATTTTCCCCCGCACCGAGCTGGCGAGCGACCTGGCGGTCTTCACCGTCTAGTGTTGCAGCGCGGGATAGGTGAACAGCAGCAGATGGGTAAGATTCAGGGCTAAGTGCAGGAGGGTCGCCAGCCATAAGCGGCCGCTCCAGTGCCACGCCAGGCCGTACAATCCTCCCGCCAGGGTGGCAAAAATCACCAGCAGCACGCCGCCGGGGGCGTGCGCCAGTCCGAACAGCAGCGCGCTGAGCAGCAGCGCGGGCATCCCCCCCAGCGCCTCTCTCAGCCGCTGTTGCAGATAACCCCGGAACAGCGCCTCTTCGGCCAGCGAAACAAAGAAGAGATTCGCCAGCACAAACGCCCCCAGCCACGGCGGAAAGTGAGGCTCAATCGCCAGGCCGCCCGGCAGCACGGCGCTACCGAGCAGCAGCGGAACCGCGGCGATTAACGCCAGCGCACTGAGCCAGCGAAAGCGCGGCGGATGGGCAGGGGCGCGGAAGAGGGTGGGCAGCGCGGCCAGCAGCACAAAGGGAACCAGGGCTTTATCGAAGTTAAAGGAAAAACTGAAAGGCACGCTCTGCGCGCCAGCACGCACCTCATCAACCTGGCGGGGATTAGCAAAGCCAGGGAACAGATGGAGAAATAACCCCACGGCAATCACAACCAGCAGGGCTTCGCTGAGGCGGTGCCGCCGGGAAGGGGCCGGATGCCAGAGACGCAGCGCGACCAGCACCCCGGTGCCGGCCAGCAGCGGCAGCACCGGCCACGTCAGAACATGCTGATAGAACCCCACTCCGACGGCGAACGCTAACAGCAGGAGAGCCAGCCGTCGGGCGGGTTGCAGCGCGGCCAGCGCACCGGCCAGCAGGAGCCACATCAGGCCGGACGCACTTATTCAGGTACGATCTGGTTCACGACCGCGTGGCCGGTTCCGGCGGGCACCAGCTTCTGATGCAGCCACGGCAGCAGGGTTTCCATCTGTTGCGCCAGCTTCCACGGCGGGTTAATCACGATCATGCCGGAAGCGGTCATGCCGCGCTGATCGCTGTCGGGACGGGTCGCCAGTTCAATCTGCAGGATATTGCGGATACCGGTGGCTTCCAGATCGCGCAGCATGTGTTTGATCTGCTGACGTAACACCACCGGATACCACAGCGCAAAAACACCGGTGCTGAAACGCTTATGGCCTTCCTGAATGCCTTTCACCACCGCCTGATAATCGCTTTTCATCTCGTATGGCGGGTCGATCAGCACCAGACCACGACGCGACAGCGGGGGCAGCTTCGCTTTCAGCTGCTGATAGCCGTCGGCACGATCGACGCGCGCGCGCTTATCTTTGCTGAACTCGTTACGCAGCAGCGGGTAGTCGCTGGAGTGCAGTTCCGTAAGCTGCAGTTTGTCATCTTCACGCAGCAGGTGACGGGCAATCAGCGGCGAGCCGGGATAGTAGCGCAGCGTGCCACTGCGGTTCAGCGCAGCAATCGCATCAAAGTAGGGTTGCAGCAGTTCAGGCGCATCGGGCTGCTGCCAGATGCGGGAGATGCCTTCCAGATATTCGCCGGTACGCTCGGCGTGTTCACCGCTGAGCTGATAGCGGCCCGCGCCAGCGTGAGTATCCAGGTAGAAGAACGGTTTCTCTTTCTCTTTCAGCGCCGTAATGATCAGACTCAGCACGGTGTGCTTCAGTACGTCGGCGTGGTTGCCAGCATGGAAGCTATGGCGATAACTCAGCATTGTTTATCCTGTTGAATGTATAAGGTTTTAATCGATGGGAAATCAATTTGTACCAATTATTACCTCACGTATTACCCACAGAACGACGCACAGCACCCGACGCAGGAAAAGCATGAGAATCCGCGATTATATCAGGGATGGGCGGGCGATGTGCCAGAAGCGTGACAACAAATCGGGGCGCGCGATCCGGCGGTTTCTTCCTCACCTCATCCTGCCTGCCATTGATTTTCGCTACACTAAGCCGCATGTTATTGAGATTGCGTTGCGCGACCCGCTGCGCCCCATACATCCATAAAGGACTGCGCTATGACCAATCCGCTACTGACATCTTTTACGCTTCCCCCTTTTTCTGCCATCCAGCCTGAACATGTGGTGCCTGCCGTGACTGAAGTGCTCAGTCAGTGTCGCGCAGAAGTTGAAAAAGTCGTGGCGCACGGCGCGCCTTACACCTGGGATAACCTGGTTCAGCCGCTGGCTGAAACGGATGACCGACTGAGCCGTATCTTCTCGCCGGTCAGCCATCTCAATGCCGTGAAGAACAGCCCGGAGCTGCGCGAAGCCTATGAGCAGACGCTGCCGCTGCTGTCGGAGTACAGCACCTGGGTGGGTCAGCATGAGGGACTGTATCAGGCGTATCGCGACCTGAAAGAGGGCGATCAATACGCGACCCTGGATCTGGCGCAGAAGAAAGCGGTAGATAACGCCCTGCGCGATTTTGAGCTTTCCGGTATCGGTCTGCCGAAAGAGAAGCAGCAGCGCTATGGCGAAATCGCCGCGCGCCTCTCCGAGCTGGGCTCGGCGTACAGCAACAACGTGCTGGATGCCACCATGGGCTGGAGCAAACTGATCACCGACGAAAGTGAGCTGGCCGGTATGCCAGAAAGTGCGCTGGCGGCGGCGAAAGCGCAGGCCGAAGCCAAAGAGCAGGAGGGCTGGCTGCTGACGCTGGATATCCCAAGCTATCTGCCGGTGATGACTTACTGCGACAACGCGGCGCTGCGTGAAGAGATGTATCGCGCCTATGCGACACGCGCCTCCGATCAGGGGCCAAACGCCGGTAAATGGGATAACGGCCCGATCATGGCGGAAGAGCTGGCGCTGCGTCACGAGCTGGCACAGCTGCTGGGCTTTGACTCTTACGCCGACAAATCGCTGGCGACCAAAATGGCCCAGAGCCCGTCTCAGGTGATCGACTTCCTGAATGACCTGGCCGAACGCGCCCGTCCGCAGGGGGAAAAAGAGCTGGAGCAGCTGCGCGCCTTCGCGAAAAAAGAGCATGGCGTTGAAGAGCTGAATCCGTGGGATCTCACCTATTACGGGGAAAAGCAGAAGCAGCATCTCTATACCATCAGTGATGAGCAGCTGCGCCCATACTTCCCGGAAGCGCGTGCGGTCGCTGGCCTGTTTGAAGTGGTCAAACGCATCTACGGCATCAGTGCGAAGCAGCGTAACGACGTTGAGGTCTATCATCCTGACGTGAAGTTCTACGATCTGTTCGATGAAACCGGCGAACTGCGCGGCAGCTTCTATCTCGACCTCTATGCCCGCGAACACAAACGTGGCGGCGCCTGGATGGATGACTGCGTGGGTCAGATGCGTAAAGCCGATGGCACCCTGCAGAAGCCGGTCGCCTATCTGACCTGTAACTTTAACCGTCCGGTGAAGGGAAAACCTGCGCTCTTCACCCATGACGAAGTGATTACCCTGTTCCATGAGTTCGGTCACGGTCTGCACCACATGCTGACCCGCATCGAAGCGCCTGGCGTTTCCGGTATCAGCGGTGTGCCATGGGATGCGGTCGAACTGCCAAGCCAGTTTATGGAAAACTGGTGCTGGGAGCCGGATGCGCTGGCGTTTATCTCCGGTCATTTTGAGACCGGCGAACCGCTGCCGAAAGCCCTGCTGGATAAAATGCTGGCGGCGAAGAACTATCAGGCCGCACTGTTTATCCTGCGTCAGCTGGAGTTCGGCCTGTTCGATTTCCGTCTGCACACCGAATTCAACCCGGAAAAAGGCGCGCAGATTCTGGAAACCCTGCGTGAAGTGAAAAGCCGCGTGGCGGTGGTGCCGGGGCCGGAATGGGGCCGTTTCCCGCACGCCTTCAGCCACATCTTTGCGGGCGGCTATGCGGCAGGTTACTACAGCTATCTGTGGGCGGACGTGCTGGCGGCGGATGCCTATTCCCGTTTTGAAGAGGAGGGGATCTTCAACCGCGAAACCGGCCAGTCGTTCCTGGATAACATCCTGACGCGCGGCGGTTCGGAAGAGCCGATGGAGCTGTTTAAACGCTTCCGTGGCCGTGAGCCGCAGCTCGATGCGATGCTGGAACATTACGGCATTCAGGGATAAGTCGGTTCGTGAAAATCTGTTTGCTCGATGAATCAGGCGCCGGAGACGGCGCCTTGTCACGTTTAGCGCAGCGCTGGCAGCTGGAGCAGGATGACACCGCGCTGCTGGCGCTGGTGCAGACCGCGACCCACCTTGAACTGCGAAAGCGGGATGAGCCAAAGCTGGGCGGTATTTTTGTTGATTTCGTCACCGGCGCCATGGCCCATCGCCGTCGTTTCGGTGGAGGACGCGGTGAAGCCGTCGCCAAAGCGGTCGGCATCAAAGGCAGTTATCTGCCGGATGTGGTTGATGCGACCGCCGGTCTGGGACGCGATGCGTTTGTGCTGGCGGCGCTGGGCTGCCGGGTACGGATGCTGGAGCGCCATCCGGTGGTGGCAGCACTGCTGGAAGATGGTCTGCAGCGTGGCTATCAGGATGCGGAAATCGGTCCCTGGCTGCGCGAGCGGCTGACGCTGATTCATGCGGCCAGTGCCCAGGCACTGGGTGATATCACGCCACCACCTGACGTCGTTTATCTCGATCCGATGTATCCCCATCGCCAGAAAAGTGCGCTGGTGAAAAAGGAGATGCGGGTCTTTCAGTCGCTGGTGGGGCCGGATGAGGATGCGGATGCGTTACTGGAACCTGCCCGCCGGCTGGCAAGAAAACGCATTGTGGTAAAACGGCCAGACTATGCGCCGCCGCTGGCGGGTGTGGTGACGCAGGCCGCCGTAGTGACTAAAAGCCATCGCTTTGATATTTATCCTCCGCTCAGCGAATAACGTATGTCAGCGCGAGTGGCTGTTTCGTTTTCTGTTTTTGCTTAAAGAGCATGCCTGATAACGTTTCAGGCATGCTTCAGCCTCTCCTGTTTGCGCAATCGTACAAACAGGGTAAATAAATCAGGCCGATATTGTCGTCAGGAAGCCGGAAAAGGCGGTCAGAAAGCTTTTGGCCACGTTCAGGCCGAGGGCTCTGAAGGTCAGACTCAGTCGCTCTCCGAATGTGGTGCTTTCCTTCAGCGACGTCAGGGTGCTGTCCAGTAAGCCCGAAACGTCGGTCAGTGCGCTGTTCACGTCACCCAGAAATTCAGGCAGGCCAGCACCGCTTACCGCCGCAATTTCTTTCTCGTTAATTTCTCTCATTGTTAATGTCCTTATTGATTAAATAGATCAGCTTATCTTTTTCCTGCTCTCTCTGATGTAAACAGATCGGAGAGCAGGCGAAAGATAGCGAATGGGAAAAAGGTTGCCCATAGTAAAATTGTGATAAACAGCGCGCTGCATGTAATAAAACGATTCGCATTAGCGAATCAATAATTCATTAATGTAACGCCGGTTTTAATATGATGTTCAGATAAGCGGAACGAAGCGGATAAATGCGGGGGCCGGGCCGAACCTGAAAGAGACGGCAGAGAAAAGCCGGCTGACGCCGGCTTTCAGAAAAGGATTTATTCGTCGTCGGCATCGCGCAGCGGCACAATCAGCATATCGATGTGTACGGTGTTGATGAGCTGGCGGGCCGAAGACATCAGCTTGCTCCAGAAATCCTGATGATGACCGCAGACCACCAGGTCGACGTCATACTTCTTAATGGCATCGACCAG
Source organism: Pantoea sp. EKM103V (assembly GCF_011800365.1). NCBI lineage: Bacteria > Pseudomonadati > Pseudomonadota > Gammaproteobacteria > Enterobacterales > Erwiniaceae > Pantoea > Pantoea sp. EKM103V. The sequence goes on from NZ_JAALFQ010000006.1 coordinate 83,156, forward strand.
AACCTGACCCAGGTCGCCGCTGCCGCTCAGGGTTTCACTGATCGGATAACCGGCCGCCTCTGATAACCCTTTCAGGGCAGTGTGGGTCTCTTCCGAGATACGCTTCTGCATATCTCCCAGGTTAACGTCGATCAGACCGGTGTAAAGGTCGGAGTAGTTCACGTCGACGTGAATCAGGGAAATGCGGGCATCGTACGGGCGAGCCAGCGAAACGGCCTTATCCACCAGTAACTGACTTTCGGGGGAAAGGTCTACTGCAATCAGGATATGTTTATAAGCCATGATAAAACTCCTTTCGCGAGATTAAGGATGGCATCCGGTGTTCCTGCCGCGTCACAGCTGAGCGAAATCCCTTGCGCGAGCGGGCGATGAGCGCCACCAAAGTGTCTGCCTGCGTTGCAGGTGATGTAGTTATGCCCTGAGTATAGTCTTCTCTCACCGTAAATGCTGTGGTTGCCGTCTGGCTTGTGAATAAGATCAAGGCTGTGCCGGATTTACTCGCGCCGAACGAAAATCATCGTTGGAAAAAACGTAAAGATTTCTCCTACACTGAAAAAAGGCGGTCCGATTCGCAGCCGCTCAGGGGGTCGAAAACTTTCGCAGTCCGGTGATTCAGTGGCTGGTGATGACGGCAGGTTTGCTCAGGGATTTATCGCTGGGTCAGCGACTGCGCCGCCAGTCGGGAGGGGGAGAATATGATCAGCACGGTTGCGCTTTTCTGGGCGCTTTGTGTGGTATGTATCGTAAATATGGCGCGCTATTTTTCATCTCTGCGCGCACTGCTGGCGGTATTACGGGGGTGCGATCCACTGCTCTATCAGTATGTCGACGGCGCGGGCTTTTTTACCTCTCACGGTCAGCCGAGCAAGCAGGTGAGGCTGGTGACCTATATCTGGGCTAAGCGCTATCTCGACCATCATGACGATGAGTTTATCCGGCGCTGCGAGCGGGTGCGGGGACAGTTTATTCTGACCAGCGCGCTGTGCGGACTGGTCATTATCAGCCTGGTGGCGCTGGCGATCTGGCATTAAAAAGGGCGACCGGAGTCGCCCTTTTTAGCTGGTATTACACCAGTTGCATTACACCAGTTTTAACGCAATCCAGTAGAGCGAACCTGACAGCACAATACAGACCGGCAGGGTAAAGACCCACGCCATCGCGATGTTCTTGATGGTCCGGCTCTGCAATCCGCCACCGTCAACCAGCATGGTACCGGCCACGGATGAGGAGAGGATGTGCGTGGTCGAAACCGGCATTCCGGTGTAGCTGGCGACGCCAATCGACAGCGCGGCCGTCACCTGAGCTGACATGCCCTGCGCGTAGGTCATGCCTTTTTTACCGATTTTTTCACCAATGGTGGTGGCCACACGACGCCAGCCAATCATGGTGCCGGTACCCAGCGCCAGCGCCACAGCCATGATGATCCAGATCGGCGCATACTCGATGGTGCCGAGCAGGTCGCTTTTCAGCTTGCCCAGGAAGCGTTTGTCATCGGGCGTGGTCTCCGGCAGTTTCGCCGCCTTGTCAGCAGTGTCGGAGATGCAGAGCAGCAGACGACGCATCTGACCGCGCTGTTCAACCGTCAGCTGATCGTAGCTCTGCAGGTTATTCAGCAGTCCCTGAGCACGCTGAACCGCCTGCAGCGCGCGGGCGCTGTCACAGTGGAACTCCTGCGGGCTGGTGGCCGGTACTTCTTCCGGTGTCGGCAGTTTTGGCGGTGCCATCTGGATGATATGCGTCAGCGAGGCGCTATGCTGCTGATAATATTGCTCCAGGTGATTGACCGCATCGCGGGTGCGCGTGATGTCGTAACCGGAGGCATTCATGTTGACCACGAACCCCGCCGGAGCCACACCAATCAGGACCAGCATGATCAGACCAATGCCTTTCTGGCCGTCGTTTGCCCCGTGCGAGTAGCTGACACCGATTGCCGATACAATCAGTGCAATACGGGTCCAGAACGGCGGCTTCTTCTTGCCGTCGATCTTCTCACGGTCAGCAGGCGTCATATGAATACGCGCACGCTTTTTCGTGCTGCTCCAGTAGCGGCGCAGAATAAAGATTAAGCCACCCGCAATCACCAGGCCGATGATCGGCGACAGGATCAGAGAAAGGAAGATATTCAGCACTTTCGGGATGTTGAGGGCATCAACGACCGAGGTGCCGCTCATCAGGGCGTTGGTCAGACCGATACCGATAATGGCGCCGATCAGCGTATGGGAGCTGGAGGCTGGCAGACCGAGATACCAGGTGCCGAGGTTCCAGATAATCGCCGCCAGCAGCATAGAAAACACCATGGCGAGACCGTGTGCCGATCCCACATTTAACAGCAGGTCGGTGGGAAGCATATGAACAATAGCGTAAGCGACACTCAATCCACCGAGCAGCACGCCAAGGAAGTTGAATACGCCTGCCATGACCACAGCAAGCTGGGCACGCATGGCACGGGTATAGATGACCGTCGCAACCGCGTTGGCCGTGTCGTGGAAACCGTTGATCGCTTCGTAAAACAATACAAACAGCAGGGCAAGAACCAATAACAGACTCGTACTGAGGTCTAGACCAGCAAACAGATGTAGCATAAACGTTACGCCATTTTTGGAGGACATGAACGCGGCGCATTATCCGCGACAACGTGCTGTATGGGAAAGGAAAATATAGCCCTAATTTGACCTTTCGTTGTAAGCCTGACGCGTAAGTCAGCGAAAAAGGGTTAGATATTAAGCAGATACATTATGACACATTTACGGCAATTTTTTGACGCTGGCGTCTCAGTGAGCAGATCACTACAATCTGCGCCTTTCCTGTTATATGAGTGAGCTGCAGTGGAACAGTTTGACGTTATCATCATTGGTGCCGGGGCCGCAGGCCTGTTCTGTGCCGCCCAGGCCGGACAGCGGGGACGCCGCGTATTACTGCTGGATAATGGCAAGAAGCCGGGCCGCAAAATTCTGATGTCTGGCGGCGGGCGCTGCAACTTCACCAATCTCTACACGGAACCGGCGGCTTATCTGTCGCACAATCCCCACTTCTGCAAGTCGGCGCTGGCCAGATATACCCAGTGGGATTTCATCGATCTGGTTAATCGCCACGGCATCGCCTGGCACGAGAAAACCCTGGGCCAGCTCTTCTGCGACGACTCTGCGCAGCAGATTGTCGATCTGCTGATGGCCGAGTGTGACAGGGGCAATGTCACTCTGCGGCTGCGCAGTGAAGTGCTCAGCGTCACGCGCGATGAGCGCGGTTATACGCTGCAACTCAACGGCAGCACGGTGCAGGCTGAAAAGCTGGTGATCGCCAGCGGCGGCCTGTCGATGCCGGGTCTGGGTGCCTCGCCGTTTGGCTACAAAATTGCGGAGCAGTTCGGGCTGAGCGTCTTCCCGACGCGGGCCGCACTGGTGCCCTTTACCCTGCATAAACCGTTGCTGGAGCAGTTGCAGACGCTCTCTGGCGTCGCGCTGGACACCACCATCGATGCCGAGGATGGTACCCGCTTTAAAGAGGCGATGCTCTTCACCCATCGCGGGCTATCCGGCCCGGCGGTGTTGCAGATCTCCAGCTACTGGCAGCCGGGTGAGTTCGTGACGGTCGATCTGTCGCCCGCCACCCCGCTGGCACCGTTTCTGACGGCGCAGCGCGACGCCCATCCTAACCTCAGCCTGAAAAACAGTCTGGCCAAAATCCTGCCGAAACGGCTGGTGGAAGTGCTGCAGGCGCTGAACGTGGTGCCGGATGTCACGCTGAAGCAGCTCAACAGCCGACAGCAAACGGAACTGGCGCAGACCCTGCACGCCTGGCGCATCCAGCCAAACGGCACCGAGGGATATCGCACCGCCGAAGTGACGCTGGGCGGCGTGGACACCACGCAGCTCTCCTCAAAAACCATGGAGGCGCGCGCGGTGCCGGGACTCTACTTTATTGGTGAAGTGGCGGACGTGACCGGCTGGCTGGGGGGATATAACTTCCAGTGGGCCTGGAGTTCCGCCTGGGCCTGCGCCCAGGCGTTGTAACGCCCGTTTACCAGCGCTGATGCACGTGGGGCGCGATCTTCTCCTGATAGAGCTGCTTCAGCGCCGCCATCGTTTCCGCAGAGAGCGCGTCAACGCCGCTGGCACGCGCATTTGCTTCCGCCTGCTCGCGGTTTTTCGCACCGGGAATGACCACGCTGACATCGTCGTTCATCAGGATCCAGCGCAGCGCGAACAGGGCCATCGTGATGTCGCCCGGAACAAAGCGGCGAATCTCCTCAACCGCCTCCAGCGCCACCTCATAAGGCACGCCGGAAAAGGTCTCTCCTTTATCAAACGCTTCGCCATGACGGTTAAAAGTGCGGTGATCGTCAGCGGCAAACACGCTGTCGGCATGCATTTTGCCGGTCAGCAGGCCTGATGCCAGCGGCACACGGGCGATGATAGCCACATCACGGCTTTTCGCCTCATGCAAAAGCCGTTCAGCCGGACGCTGGCGGAAAATGTTGTAAATCAGCTGAATGGACGCGACGTTGGGAAACTCCAGCGCCTTCAGACCCTCTTCGACTTTCTCAACGGATACGCCGTAGTGACGGATTTTTCCGGCGGCCACCATCTCATCCATCACCGCAAACACCTCCGGGCTGTAATAGACCTCGGTGGGCGGGCAGTGCAGCTGGACCAGATCCAGCGTGTCGGTTTGCAGATTGTCCCGCGAGCGGTCAATGAAATCGTTGAGGTTTTTCGCATTGTAGCCTTCAGCCACATGGGGAGAGAGGCGCCGCCCCAGCTTGGTAGCCACGAAAGGGCGTTCGCCGCCGCGCTGTTTCAGCACTTCGGCAATGATTTTTTCAGAGCGGCCATCGCCATAGACGTCGGCGGTATCGATAAAGGTGACGCCCGCATCCAGCGCGGCATGGAGTGCGGCTCTGGCATCTTCCAGGCTGACCTCTCCCCAGGTTCCGCCGATAGCCCAGGCGCCAAAGCCAATTTCAGAGACGCGCTGACCGGTACGGCCCAGTGTTCGTAGTTTCATGCAAACTTTCCTCGATGCGTTTCAGACAGGGTAAGAGTACGCGGATGACCCTTGAGCTTAGTCTTTCCTGGCCGGGAGAGCGCGCCGCGTCCCCGCAGCTCAATCCAACAGAACAGGAGGCGTCTGCGACGCCAGGCCGCTGGTAACGTTGAGGTTTTCAGGAAAAAATCGCCGGAAACAACGCCTTACCGCTTCGCTAATTAGCTGATTTTAAGAAATTTCCCCTGAAATTAATTGGGCGAGAGTGTGGATTCAGTCACATACTTCTTTTTTTGACTCACAAGTGGATCGCTATGTTCAGGTTTATTAAGTCGGTCTTTGCCAGTCCCGAGAAATTTCTGCAGATCATGACCCGCCAGGATATCAACGACTCGATTGCCGAAGGTGAACGCATCATCATTGATGAGAACGGCAATATCTCGGTCAACACGCTGAGCGAGGAAGTCCACGAAGATTTTTCCCGCCATGTGAACGCGTTAAAGGGAGTCTGAGGTGGGTACCGCAATATTCATGGTCCTGATGGTGAGTGGTTACTGGTACACCAGCCGCGATCTCAACAGCCGTTTTAAAATCCGCCGCTCATCAGGCTGGGACGTCTATTTCCTGGTCGCGCTGTATGGCTGTATTTTTGTCCTGCAGGGGGTCTTTGCCACCGGCCTTGTCTGGCTGCTGCTGCTGGGCATCTCCGCGCTGGCAAATGCTGTTCAGGTTATACCGGGCGCCCATCTGAAGTGGCAGGTGGAGTTCATGAACTGGAGCTTTCTCGGCATCCAGGCTCCGGTCGTCATTATGCTGGCCTTCGCGATCCTGCTCTGTCTCTACCGCTCCAACTGGGCGGGCAGCGCACGGCTGAACGTTTCAGGCCGTAAAGATCTCTATCAGCGGCTCTCCCGATCTAACGGCGTGGAGCAACTGCTGTTTCAGTGCATGGAAGAGGGTGAACTGGCGTGGATCACGCTGAAGTCCCGCCGCATCTACATTGGCATGGTTCACGCCTCCACGTTCGAATATGAGAGCACCAAAAACATTGTGCTGATTCCGATGCTGAGCGGCTATCGCGACAGCAAGACGCTGAAGCTGGCGGTGGAGCACAACTACAGCAAATGGTATGCCGAGCATGGCATTACGCTCGACTCGACACCCAAAGATGCGATGTCGTTTCGTAAGGTGATCATGGTTGACCAGATTGAAAGCCTGTCACTGTTCGATCCGGCCAGCGCCACGGCGCTCTCAATGGGCCATCCCCAGGAAGTGGAGAAGAGCCAGGGGAACGAGAACGGCGACAGTCCGGATGATAAAAGCCGGGACACGCAGGGATAATCAAAACCCGCTCCTTTCCCTTCATCAGGCGCGCTCATCAGGCGCCTGAAACCTGCCTTCATCCCCTCTGCCAGCAGCAAAAAAGTTACCTGACGTGCGGTGGCCCGGCGAAAAAGCACGGCGGGCCGCGCTCTGCGCCGATTTGCCGTTAAGCTTGTGATGAGACCACTAACGAGGAGTGAATATGGCTCAGCAAAATAAGGTACTGATTATCGGCGCCTCACGCGGTATCGGCCTGGCGGTGGCGCAGGCGTTCGCCGGGCAGGGCTGGCAGGTCACGGCCACCCATCGCAGCGGCATCCCGGCGCAGGGCAACCGGCCCGAAATCCGCTGGCACGCGCTGGATATGACCCAGGCGTCAGCGGTGGAAGAGCTGGCTGGCCAGCTCACCGGTGAGGGGTTCGATGCCATTCTGATTAATGCCGGCATTTCCGGGCCGTCGCACCAGACCCTGTCGCAGAGTGACGATCAGGAACTGGCGCAGCTCTTCCTGACCAATGCCATCGCGCCGGTACGCAGCGCAGAGAGATTACTGCCACTGCTGAAGCCGAGTGGTGTGCTGGCACTGACCTCCTCCCAGCTCGGCAGCCTGAATGAAAACCCGGATGCGCAGATGCCGATTTATGCCGCCAGCAAAGCGGCACTCAACATGTTAAGCCGCACCCTGACCACTGCGGTGGACGCGCAGGGCGGAACGCTGCTGACGCTGCATCCCGGCTGGGTAAAAACCGACATGGGTGGCGAAAGCGCGCCCCTGACGGCAGAAGAGAGCGCAGAAGGTATCGTCCGGCAGCTGACCCACTGGCGCGGTCGTGGAGGACATCACTACGTCGATTACGCCGGCCAGTCATTGCAGTGGTAAGCCGCGTCGGGGCGGTTACGCCCCGATATCACGCAGCGCTTTGCCCTTCATCAGATTGCGTTCGATGTGCTCCAGCGTCACATGTTTGGTCTCCGGCACCAGCATCATCGTCAGCACGATAAACACCAGATTCAGCGCGCCATAGAACCAGAAGGTGTTGGCATTCCCCAGCTGATCGAGCAGGGTGAGGAAGGTTGCCCCTACAATCATATTGCCGACCCAGTTGGTGGTCGTGGAGGCGGTAATCCCGAAGTCACGCCCTTTCAGCGGCTGGATCTCGGAACAGAGCAGCCAGACAACCGGACCGGCTGCCATCGCAAAGCCCACGATAAACATCAGCAGCATCGCCACCGCAAAATATTTGCGGAAGTCGGTCTCAACGCCGATGTGCAGCAGCGTGCCCAGCACCCCCATCCCCACGGCCATCACCAGAAAGCTGGTGGTAAGCATGGGTTTGCGGCCCCAGCGATCCACAAAGAAGATGGCAATCAGCGTCGCCAGCATGTTGACCAGCCCGACAATCACCGTGCCCCACATCTGCTCACTGGTGCTGGAGAACCCGGCGATGTTGAAGATTTTAGGGGCGTAATACATCACGACGTTCATGCCGGTAAACTGCTGCATCACCTGCAGCAGCATGCCGAGCCACACCGCGCGGCGGAAATTGCCATTCGAGCGGAACAGTGACCAGCCGCGCTGCTTCACCTGCAGGCTTTCCCGGATCTCCTCCAGCTCCTCACGGGCCTGCTCGCTGCTGTTACGCAGCCGGTCCAGAACCCGCTGCGCCTCATTAAACCGACCGTGTGCCGCCAGCCAGCGCGGGCTGTTGGGCAGAAACAGCACGCCGATAAACAGGATCACCGCCGGAATCGCGATGACCCCGAGCATGCCGCGCCAGTTACCGCTGTAGCTGAAAGCCGTGTCGGAGAGATAGGCCACCACAATGCCGGTGGTCAGCATCAGCTGATACATGGAGATCATTGAGCCGCGAATACGCTCAGGCGCAATCTCGGCCAGATAGAGCGGCGCGGTGTAGGAGGCGATGCCTACCGCCAGGCCCAGAATTACGCGCGCGCAGACCAGCGAGGTCACATCCGGTGAGAAGGCTGACCAGAGCGAGCCAATCACAAACAGCGTCGCGCCTGCCAGCATACTTTTCTTGCGTCCCAGCTTTGATGACATCCAGCCCGCCGCCAGCGCACCCAGCGCCGCGCCAAACATCATCGAACTGACCACCCACTCCTGCTGATGGTTGGTGATCTGCAAATCCTTCGCCAGAAACGGCAGGGCACCGGCGATGACGCCAATATCCAGGCCAAACAGCAGGCCGGACAGCGCAGCCATAAAACAGACGAACCAGGTAAAGCGGTTCTGCGTACTTCCCGATTTTTTTGCCGCGCCCATGCGAGTCTCCTTGCGGTAGTCCAGTGTCAACATTGTTAATGTTATGTAAACATAGTCGACGCCAGTGTGTTGCCGATCACACTTCCGACCACTGTTACCGCTCAGTCAGACAGAGACGCAAAATAAAGCATGAGAGATCAATGGGGTGGCGACGGAGACAAAACAGGGGCAGAGGCACGATTACACAAAGCCGCGCAGATTTTGCAACTCGTCACCGGCGGCATTACACTGCCGCTTTCCTGCTATTGATTGAAGGTGTTTATGTCTGAACCTTTCCAGCGTCAGCCGCTGCCTCTGCCGGGCGGTCACAATAAAGTCCTGCTGCACTCCTGCTGCGCCCCCTGTTCGGGTGAAGTGATGGAAGCGATGCTGGCATCCGGCATTGATTACACGATCTATTTCTACAACCCGAATATTCATCCGCTCAAAGAGTATGAGCTGCGCAAAGAGGAGAATATTCGTTTTGCTGAAAAATTTGGCGTGCCGTTTGTGGATGCTGACTACGACCGGGACAACTGGTTTGAGCGGGCGCGCGGTCTGGAGTGGTCGCCGGAGCGCGGTGAACGCTGCACCATGTGCTTTGATATGCGCTTTGAGCGAACCGCGCTCTATGCGCATGAAAATGGCTTTCCCGTTATGACCAGCTGTCTGGGGATTTCACGCTGGAAAGATATGAAGCAGATTAACAGCTGCGGTGTCCGTGCAGCGGCCGCTTATCCCGATCTGCTCTACTGGGAATTTAACTGGCGTAAAGGTGGCGGGTCGGCGCGCATGATCGAAATCAGCAAGCGCGAAAGTTTCTATCAGCAGGAATATTGCGGCTGTGTCTATTCACTGCGCGACACCAATCGTCATCGCGTTGCTCAGGGACGTGAGCGGATTCAGATTGGTGTGCAGTATTATCAGCCGGATGAGTGATTAACCGGCATCGCGGAAAGTGTCGGCCTGCGCATAACCGCGTGCCGGGCGCGTAACAGGGCGCACCGTGACGGCACAGCGCGGCTGAATCTCCGCGTCGGGCCGCGCGTAGCCGCACAGGGCACAGGGATTCTGCGCCTCTGCCAGCGCTGTGCTGCTCCCATTACTCAGCGGACGCTTGCGGCAGGCGCTCGGCGTGCAGCCCATCATCTGTTTGAATGAGCGGGTAAAGGATTGCTGGCTTTCAAAATGGTATTTCAGCGCCAGGCTGATAATGGGCGTACGGCTGTTTTTTAAATCATGAATACAGGCGTTAAGCTTTTTTCTGCGGATATAGCGCGCCAGTGTTTCATTATGATAGCGGGCAAAAAGTTTCTGCAGATACCATTTGGAATAACCCGCCTTTTCCGAAATATCATCAATACTTAAACGCTGATCGAGATTGTGATTAATCCACTCAGTGATGGAGACAATTACGCTTTCATTATATTTATTGTCGTTCATAGGCACCCCCCCGTTTAACGTGCGGGCATTCTGAATTATTTATCTTAATGTGCTTATTCTTTGCGTAAAGATTCTTCAGGATTTGAATCGCAACCTCTCATGAGGTTCATTTAAACGGTGCTTATTAATAAATAAGATGAGATGTAATTAATCTGTTGGTTTTTTTGGCGGAATAAGGCGGCAACCGGCGCGGATGCAGCGCCAGCCCGGATGAGCACTTCGCCACCGCACAGCGCATCAATAGATTTTTTTCCGCGACCTGCCAGGCTTACGACTCACCTTTAACCTGGAGAATCCCGGATGGGCCCGACATTTCTGCTGAAGAAACCGCTTGCTGTGCTGCTGACCTCGCTGGCCTTGCTAACCTCTCTCCCCACCCGTGCCGCCACAACCTATGGCGAACAGCTGGAAGGCTTTCAATACCCTTATCCTCTGCACCATTTTGATTTTTTATCGCAGCAGCAGTCGCTCAGCATGGGCTATATGGATGTGAAACCCGTCGCGCGTGCCAACGGGAAAACCGTGGTGCTGATGCACGGTAAAAACTTCTGTGGTGCCACCTGGGAAGAGACCATCCGCGCCCTCAGTCAGCAGGGATACCGCGTTATCGCGCCCGATCAGATTGGCTTCTGCAGCGCCACCAAACCCGCCCGCTATCAGTACAGCTTTCAGCAGCTGGCTGACAATACGCATCAGCTGCTTGCCCGGCTGGGTGTGGAGAAGGCGGTAATTGTGGGTCACTCCACCGGCGGGATGCTGGCGACGCGCTATGCGCTGATGTACCCGCAGCAGACGCAGAAGCTGGTGCTGGTTAATCCGATAGGGCTGGAGGACTGGAAAGCGAAAGGGGCGCCGTGGCGTTCCGTCGATCAGTGGTATCAGCGGGAACTCAGGCTCAGCGCAGAGGGCATTAAGAAGTATGAGCAGCAGACCTACTACGCGGGCCGCTGGAAACCTGAATATGACAAATGGGTCGATATGCTGGCCGGACTCAACAGCGGGCCGGGGCATGAGAAGGTGGCGTGGAACTCCGCCTTAATCTACGACATGATTTTCACGCAGCCGGTGTTTTATGAGTTCGGCGATCTGAAGGTGCCGACCACGCTGATGATCGGCATGTCTGACACCACGGCTATCGGCAGCGATATCGCCCCGCCAGAGGTGAAAGCGCGGCTGGGCGATTACAGGGTGCTCGGTAAAGCGGTCGCAAAACGCATTCCGGGGGCGCGGCTGATTGAGTTTCCGGGCCTGGGGCACGCGCCGCAAATGGAAGAGCCTGCAAAGTTTAATCAGACCCTGCTCGACGATCTGGCGCGTCCCTGACCCTTCAGCCGCGGCGGCGGCTGAGGTTACACCGCGACACGCTTCTGCTTTTTACGCTGGTACATCCGCTCATCGCTGTCGTGCAGCAACTGTTCCAGCGACTGCGGCTGCGCCGGATCGAATTCGACGATACCGGAAGAGAACTGCAGGTGGTAACGACGATTCAGGCTAATCGACTGCTGACGCAGATAGCAGGCGAACTGCTGTAACAGCGCTTCGCTCTGCTGCTGCGACATGCCATTGAGCAGCACCACAAACTCGTCGCCGCCCAGTCGGGCAAAGAGATCGGAGTGTTTAAACACCACCTTCATCGCGTCGGCAAAGTCCATCAGCGCCCGGTCGCCTTCGCGATGGCCCAGCGAGTCGTTGATCTGCTTGAACTTGTCGAGGTCGAGAAACGTCAGTGAGGCTGGCCGGTTTTTCATCCGGCATTCGTTCAGCACCATCTGTCCCAGGGTCATAAAGCCGCGGCGATTGGTTATCTGCGTCAGTTCGTCGCAGGTGGCGGTCTGAAAGGCGACCAGCTCCGCTTCAGCCATCGCGGCCAGGTCACGCATGGTAGCCTGATCCTCTTCATCAAACTGGCGCGGTTCGCGTCCGATGATGCAGAGCGTACCCAGTTTGGCGCCGCCTGGTGCACGCAGCGGACAGCCGGCATAAAAACGGATGTGTGGATCGCCGGTGACGAGCGGGTTGTCGTGAAAACGCTCATCTTTATGCGCATCTTCAACAATCATGATCTCATCCTGCAGGATAGCGTGTCCGCAGAAGGAGATATTGCGCGGCGATCCCGGCGGTGCAAAGCCCTGAGCCGATTTAAACCATTGATGGTCAGCTTCCAGCAGGCTGACTAACGCGATAGGCACGTCAAACAGGCGGCGGGCCAGACGGGTTAAACGATCAAAACGTTCCTCCGCGGTGGTGTTCATGATGTTCAGCGCACGCAGCTGCGATAAACGTTGTGCCTCGTCGGCAGGAATATCAGGTGCTTTCATCACAGAGACCTTTGTTGGTTTAGCCGAAGCCAGGTTCTGGTGTTTGCCTTTTGGCGGAGAAGAAGAGCGTGACATCGCGATCACGCTCTTTATGAGGAGGGGATCAGAGCACCTTTTGTTCGGCGAGATCAAGAGCGAAATAGCTGAAAATCAGGTCTGCACCGGCACGTTTGATCGCCCCGAGGCTTTCCAGCACCACGTTACGCTCGTCAATCGCACCGGCCGCTGCGGCAAACTTGATCATCGCGTATTCGCCACTCACCTGATAAGCCGCCAGAGGCAGTTCGGTGCGCTCACGGATGTCACGCAGGATATCCAGATAGGCACCTGCCGGTTTCACCATCAGTGAATCTGCGCCCTGAGCCGCGTCGAGCAGTGATTCACGAATCGCTTCACGGCGGTTCATCGGGTTCATCTGATACGTTTTACGGTCGCCTTTCAGCGCCGTGCCCGCGGCTTCACGGAACGGGCCGTAGAAGGAGGAGGCAAACTTGGTGGAGTAGGACATGATTGCGGTCTGGGTGAAGCCCGCCGCGTCCAGCGCGCGACGAATCGCCTCAACCTGCCCATCCATCGCCGCCGACGGGGCGATAAAATCGGCTCCGGCTGCGGCAGCAACGACCGCCTGCTTACCCAGGTTTTCCAGGGTGGCATCGTTGTCGACACCGTGATCGCAGAGCACGCCACAGTGACCGTGGCTGGTGTATTCGCAGAAGCAGGTGTCAGACATGACGATCATCTCCGGCACGGTCTCTTTGCAGATGCGCGACATGCGGGCCACCAGACCGTTTTCGTTCCACGCATCGCTGCCGGTGGCATCGGTGTGGTGCGAAATACCAAAGGTCATGACCGAGCGGATACCGGCTTTGGCGATACGCTCAATCTCATAAGCGAGACGTTTTTCCGGAATACGCATCACGCCAGGCATCGCCTGAATCGGTTTGTAGTCGTCGACCTCTTCTTCAACAAAAATGGGCAGAGCCAGATCGTTCAGGCTCAGGGATGACTCCTGGAACATTTCACGCATTGACGCGCTGGCGCGCAATCTTCTTGGGCGCTGGATAAGGGAATAATCAGACATTTTCATTCTTACGCAGGTGAAAAAAGTGACAACAGTTTACTCCCTTTGCCCGCAGGGCATGAAGGATTGTGTGCGGTAGGGAGGGGGAAAAATGCTCTCCCGCCGGGCGGCGGGAGAGCAGAACGATTACTCGTTGATATCCGGATGCTGCTGCACCAGATTTTTACGTTTCGCTTCCAGACGGGCGATCTCTGCGTCGATATCTTCGATTTTATTCTCGATGTTATCGTGATGCTCCTGCAGAATCTCGCGCGCTTCTTCCATATCTGACGCGGCCGGTGTGGCCCCTTTCAGTGGCTTGTTCGCGGTCTCTTTCATGAACAGACCGGTAATCAGACCAATCACGGCCACGACCATCAGATAGTAGGCAGGCATGTAGAGGTTGTCGGTTGACTCAACCAGCCAGGCGGCCAGCGTAGGGGTCAGACCGGCAACCAGTACCGAGATGTTAAAGGCACTGGCCAGCGCACTGTAACGGATGTGGGTCGGGAACATGGCAGGCAGTGATGAAGCCATCACACCGGTGAAGGAGTTCAGGATCACCGCCATCAGCAGCAGACCACCAAAAATCATGCCCAGCACGCCACTGTTGATCATCATGAAGGCAGGGATCGAGAAGACCATCAGGGCGAGACTGCCGATGATAACAAACGGGCGGCGGCCAAAACGGTCACTCATCATGCCGATCATCGGCTGAACAAACAGCATCCCGATCATGATGGCGATGATGATCATTACACCGTGATCTTCGCTGTAGTGCAGGTTATGCGACAGGTAGCTCGGCATGTACGTCAGCAACATGTAGTAGGTGACGTTTGTGGCGATGACCAGACCGATACAGGAGAGCAGGCTGCGCCAGTGTTTGGTCGCAATCTCTTTGAAGGAGACTTTCGGGCCATCCTGCAGACCTTCGCGGTCACCCTGTTCCAGCTTGTCCACGTGCTGCTGGAATGCCGGGGTCTCTTCCAGCGCATGACGCAGGTAAAGACCGATGATGCCCAGCGGCAGCGCAACGAAGAACGGCAGACGCCAGCCCCACTCAAGGAAGTTCGCTTCCCCGATAATGGAAGAGATCAGCACGACCAGACCCGCACCCAGCACGAAGCCGGCAATGGAGCCAAAGTCGAGCCAGCTTCCCATGAAGCCGCGTTTGCGGTCAGGCGAATATTCGGCCACGAAGATCGAGGCACCGGTATATTCACCGCCCACCGAGAAGCCCTGTGCCATCTTCGCTAACAGCAGCAGAATCGGCGCCCAGATGCCGATGGAGGCATAGGAGGGAATCAGGCCGATACAGAAGGTACTGACCGACATGATGATAATGGTGATGGAAAGAATTTTCTGACGACCATATTTGTCGCCCAGCATACCGAAGAACAGACCACCCAGCGGTCGGATCAGGAAGGGCACAGAGAAGGTACCCAGCGCCGCGATCATCTGAACGCCTGGCGACGCATCCGGGAAGAAGACTTTACCCAGCGCATAGGCCACAAAGCCGTAAACGCCGAAGTCAAACCACTCCATCGCGTTACCCAGAGAGGCCGCCGTGATGGCTTTACGTAAACGGGCATCATCAATGATGGTGACATCATTGATCCCAATTGGTTTTACACGCTTCCTACGCAATTTCATAGAATTACCCTGTAATGGAACACGAAAGTTCTCAACGGCGCGAGCCGGATGAATCGTACAGACCGCCACGTTGAGAAATTTAAGCATAGCCGTAAATACGCGCTGTTTTAGCGCCCGTTAACACAATAATTACTGTTGTGATTATTGCGAACAGCGACAGAGTATACCGTTTTTGTGTGATATCTGTCATGTTTGGGCTACATGTAGCCTCTTTTTGCCACTGATAAGGCTATTTATCTCCGCAAAAAAATTATCACTCTGCGTTACGACCGCCGCTTTTTTCAGCACTTGAGCGGCGGTCCTCACGCTTTTCCGGACGGGAGAAATGACGGGCTGGAGGAGGGAGGGAGCGCGAAGAAGATGACCCTGACAAAAAAGATAATCGCGACGGGCCAATCGGCTATCGGCGTTCTGTCGTCAGACGCCGGTAGCCGGTCAGGTCGTAAGGGCCAGGTCCGGCTCCACGGGCTGGTCGCCCTGTTCGGCCAGCCAGGCGATCAGTCCCGCATTGTCCAGCGGGCGCGCGTAATAGTAGCCCTGAATAAAGACCACGCCGCGCTGTTGCAGATAACGGAACTGCAAGGCGGTTTCGACCCCTTCGCCCAGGACTTCCAGCTCCAGCTCATGACTGAGCTGGATAATGGCATCCAGAACGGGTGTTCTGCCCTCAAGCGACTCGATGGTGTTGATAAAGCCCCGATCAATCTTGAGATAATCCAGCGTGAAGGTCTGTAAATAGCCCAGCGAACAGTGACCCGTGCCAAAATCGTCAATCGCGACTTTCATGCCGCAGTGACGCAGGTGTTCCAGTTTGCGTGCCACCGCCGCGCCCTCTTTGATCAGGCTGCGCTCGGTCAGCTCCAGCGTAATCAGGAACTGCTTATCCCTGACCTGTTCAGCAAAGTGCAGCATATCGTCGACAAAGTCAGGATGCTGCAGGTGCTCCGCCGCCACGTTAATTCCCAGGTGGAAATGGGGCTCTACCTGCCAGCTCCGGACATCCTCTGCGACCAACGCCAGCAGGTGGCGGGTCAGCGGCACAATCATGCCTTCCGCTTCTGCGGCACCGATAAAAATATCCGGCCGCACGCCGTTGCCGTCCGGGGTTGTCCAGCGCAGCAGCGCCTCAACACCGACGCAGCGCTGCAGCCGGTTGTCATAGACCGGCTGATAGTGCGCCCTGAACTGGCCGCTGGCGATAGCGCGCCGGATCTCATCGCGCCAGGAAATACGTCGCTGCAGCCAGTTCGCCATTATCATCATCAGCAGAATAGAGAAGATTGCCGCCATCGGCATAATGATAAACATCACCTGACGCCAGGCCGAAATCAGCTCCGTGGGCGAGGCTATCAGCGTGACCGTCAGCGGATAGCGCTGGGAGGATGCCTGATAAATCGACGGTTTGAACCAGCTGTCGGCGGCGATTTGCGGATCGCCATAGGAGATGGGCGCGCCGTCACTGAAATCCATGCTGAAATGGTAGCGATGGGTGCTGCTGATGGCGCGCATAAAATCGATCAGATACTGCCCATCGATTACCGCCCAGAAACTTTCGCCGTCGGGCAGGTCGCGCACAAAAATCACGGCGGGACGCGTCGGCACACCGGCGGTACCGGCAATCGACAGGCTCCACCAGGCTTTACCGGTGACGGGGGCATCACGCAGGATCATCGCTTTCAGCGGGGCAGGACGTGAACCATACACCGATGAACAGGCAATTTTTCCCTGCTCCATTTTACCGATAGCGCGAAAATAGGGATTAAGCGAGCCGATGCGCTGCAGCTGGTTTTCAATCTGGCTGCAGGGCACCTGATCAAACTGGCGCAGCTCGGTAATCATATTCCAGGCGCTGTCGCTCATTCTCTCCGCCTGGGATAGCAGGGTTTCTGCCGCGCTCATCTGCTGCTGATGAACGGTGTGGCGCGCATCCAGTGCGGTAAAAAACAGGCCAATAACCAGAGGCAGCAGGCCGGAGATAATAATCACCAGCCTGGCGTAGTCGCGTTTTCGTTTCAGTAGCGGCACCGCAAAATCCTCTGAATATTATTGGTGTTATCAGGAGGCGCTAATCCGCTGCGCAGAATAACATCTCTCCGGGCGGAGCAGATTAGCGTTTTTGCAATCAATCAGACTGACTCAGGTCAATTATCGAACAGTGCGTGTCATTTATGTGACGTTTGTTTTGTCTTTATTGCGATTCAGCGACACAAATTCAGCAGGCAGGACGCGAGGGATAACGGGCGATGCGCAGCGGTGGGCGAAAGACCCTGCGCCGTCACGGGACGGTCGCAGGGCGGGCGCGTGAATGAAGAATTAGTCAGTAAAAAAGATCTGCTTCAGCGCCACTTCCACCCCGCGCAGTTCAGCCAGTCCTTTCAGGCGGCCAATGGCGGAATAGCCGGGGTTGGTGCGTTTATGCAGGTCATCCAGCATCTGATGGCCGTGGTCGGGGCGCATAGGAATGGCCCGCAGGTTGCCCGCCCGACGACGGCGCTGCTCTTCGGCCAGAATGACCCGGATCACTCCCACCATATCGACATCCCCCGCCAGATGCGCCGCCTCATGGAAACTGGCGGGATTCTCTTCACGCTTCGTGGCGCGCAGATGGACAAAGTTGATGCGGTCGGCATAGGTTTCCGCCATCTCAACCAGCGCATTGTCGGCCCGCACGCCGTAGGAGCCGGTGCAGAAACAGAATCCGTTATGCAGGCTGTCGACGGTTTCCTTCAGCCACTGCATATCTTCCTGTGTGGAGATAATGCGCGGCAGGCCCAGGATAGGACGCGGTGGATCGTCCGGGTGCACCGCCAGTTTTACGCCAGCCTCTTCCGCCACCGGCACGATGGCGCGCAGGAAGGTCGCCATATGTTCACGCAGTTTTGCTTTGTCGATGCCGTCATACTGCGCCAGCTGCGCCTGAAACTGCTCCAGCGTGTACCCCTCTTCGGCGCCGGGCAGGCCCGCGATGATATTGCGCACCAGCGTGTTTTTCTCGTCCTCGCTCATCGCGGCAAAGCGCGCTCTGGCCGCCTGCTGCTCGGCCGCGTTGTAGTCCTGCTCTGCACCCGGACGTTTTAACAGGCAGAGTTCAAACGCGGCGAACGCGTCGGCATCGAAGCGCAGCGCCTTAGCGCCATCGGGCAGCGTCCAGGCGAGGTCGGTCCGCGTCCAGTCCAGCACCGGCATGAAGTTATAGCAGACGGTATCAATGCCGCAGGCGGCCAGATTGCGGATCGACTGCTGATAATTGGCGATATAGCGCAGGTAGTCGCCGCGCTGGGTTTTAATCGCTTCATGAACCGGAATGCTCTCCACGACTGACCAGACCAGCCCTTTTTCCGCCAGCAGGGCCTGCCGGGCTTTGATCTCCTCAACCGGCCAGATCTCGCCGTTGGGAATGTGATGCAGTGCGGTAACGATGCCGGTCGCGCCTGCCTGACGCGCATCATCCAGTGAAACCGGATCGTTCGGGCCGTACCATCGCCAGGTATGTTCCATGTTTGCTCCTTAACTGTGATGTGGCCCAGTGGTCAGGCCGCTGGACCAAGAGTATGATAGTGTGCAAAACAAGGCCGTGATCCGGATCGCAGCATCATAAACTGCATCGGCCAGCGGGCCGATTGAGCAGGACAGGAGGAGAGGACAATGACCCTGGCAGCCATTAAAACGGAGCGGCTCTACCGTCAGATAGCCAACGCCATCATGGCCGGTATCACGCGCGGTGACTTTGTCGCTGGCGGGCTGCTGCCGCCGGAGCGCGAGCTGGCAAAACAGCTGGGCGTCAGCCGATCATCCGTGCGTGAAGCGCTGATTGCGCTGGAGATGACCGGCTGGGTCGATATCCGCACCGGCACCGGGGTGTTTGTCGCCCAGCCGCTGCCGCAGGCCGGAGTTACGCAGGAGAGTGAGGCCTGCAGTCTGCAGGATCTGTTGCAGGCCCGTGAAGCCTTCGAAGGGATGCTGGCGGGCTTTGCCGCCCGAAACGGTACGCCGGAACAGCGGGCGGCCCTGCTGGCGCTGGCCGCTGAGCTGCAGCAGCATCAGGAAAACGATGCCGCCTTTCTGGCTAAGGACAAACGCTTCCACCTGCTGATCAGCGAGATGAGTGGCAATGATGTGCTGCGCGACCTGCTGGAACAGCTCTGGAACAAGCGCCACAGCCCCCATGTCGAGCGGCTGGAGCGCCATTTTGCTGATAACAGCTTTGCGCTGGAGATGAACGCTGACCATCAGCAGATTGCCAGCGCGATCGTGGCGGGGGATGAGGCGGCTGCCCGTCAGGCCATGGAGAACCATCTGCGGCACGTCCAGCAGCGCTTACTTGGTTAAGCCCCGCACCCGTTTAGGTCGTCCGGTGCCCAGCAGAATGGCCAGACGGCTGCCGCCGGGCGTGGTTTCCATCAGGATTTTCGTGATGCTGGTAAGCGGCACCGACAGCAGCATGCCAACCGGGCCCAGCAGCCAGCCCCAGAAGACCAGGGAGAGGAACACCACCAGCGTCGACAGGCCCAGACCCCGCCCCATCAGGCGCGGTTCCAGCATATTGCCAAACACCATATGAATGGCCGTAAACAGGGCGGCCACCATCGCAGCATCAAACAGGCTGTTCAGCAGGAGCGCCTGCAGGAAGGGCGGGATACCGGCAATGATCGGGCCGATGTTGGGAATGAAGTTGAGGATAAACGCCACCACACCCCACAGCAGCGCGAACTTCACATCCAGCAGAAAGAGCGTCAGCCAGACCGCCACGCCGGTGATCAGGCTCACCAGAGTTTTCAGCGCCAGATAGTGGGTCACCCCTTTCAGCGCTTTGTGCAGCCCGGCGATGCGAATCTTAGGATTCACCAGCGCGTTACGCATTTTGTAGGGCAGGTGATGGACCTCAAACAGCATAAAGACGACAGTCAGTACCAGCAGCACGGTGTTAGTCATCGCGCCGGAAAAGCCGCTCAGCGCCACCGTGGCCAGATTCATCATGGTGTTGGGGTCGAAATGTTTGATCAGAACGTCGGTTGAGATGTTGAGATGAAAGCCCGCGGCCAGATGCTGCAGCACCGTCATTTTCTGCTCCATGGTGGCGCGCAGCTGCGGGTAGAGATCGGAAAACTCGCTCATTGAGCTGGCGATGATGGCGCCCAGCAGCACCATGACGCAGAAGATCACTGTGATCACCAGCCCGATCGCCAGCCCGCGGCGGAAGCCACGCCGCATCAGCATCGTCACCAGCGGGTTGAGTACAATGGCCAAGAAAGCCGCCAGCAGCAGCGGGACCAGAATGTCGGACGCTGCCCGCACCCCGGCGAGGATAATGACCAGCATTGCCAGTTTGATCAGAATATTTTGTCCGATCTTTTCCCGTTGCAGCTCGCTCATTCCCTCTCCCGTGACGTAAATTGGCTGTTGACAGTGTAGCTGAAAGAAAATTAACAATCTGATTTATCAGAGAAACGGTAAAGCGCGGCGGCAGAAGGGGGCCTTAATCAGCGCCACCACACTCCACTTTCGCGGCAGGGTTTTTGTCCGGCACGCTGCGGCTGGTTGACGGCGCAGCGCCGATACGTCAGCGGTGAAAGCGGGTATAGTCGACGGATAAACCTTATCATACAGCCTGATACGAGCGGGATCTCTTATGCCTGAACAGCCCACAGTGGAACCGGCCACCCCAACCGGCAACTTCCGTCTCACGCTGCTGATCCTCTCTATTGTGGCCTATAACTTTGCCAGCTATCTCACTATCGGTCTGCCGCTGGCGGTGCTGCCGGGATGGGTACATGACCAGCTGGGATTCAGCGCCTTCTGGGCGGGTGTGGTGATCAGCCTGCAGTATGTGGCGACGCTGCTGAGTCGCCCCCACGCCGGGCGTTACGCCGATCTCTGGGGACCAAAGAAGGTCGTGGTGATCGGGCTGGTGGGCTGCCTGATCAGCGGTCTCTGTATTCTGCTGGCGGCGCTGAGCGACTCGCCGATGACAAGCCTGACGCTGCTCTGTGCGGGACGGGTGATTCTGGGTCTGGGCCAGAGCTTTACCGGCACCGGCACCTCGTTATGGGGCGTTGCGCGGGTCGGTTCGCTGCATATTGGCCGGGTCATCTCCTGGAATGGCATCGTCACCTATGGCGCGATGGCGATTGGCGCGCCGCTCGGCGTGGTGATCTTCCGGGCGGGTGGCCTGCTCTGGCTGTCGCTGGTCATTGTCGCTATCTGCGTGGCGGGCATTGTCTGCGCCGTACCGCGTCCGGCCGTCAAAGCCAGCCGGGCCAGGCCGCTGCCGTTTCGTGCGGTGCTGGGAAAAATTGCCGGCTTTGGCGCGATACTGGCGATGGGCTCGGCGGGGTTCGGGGTTATCGCCACCTTTATTACGCTGTTCTATCAGGATAAAGGCTGGGAGGGTGCCGCCTTTGCCCTCTCCCTGTTCAGTGCCGCCTTTGTTGGCACGCGCCTGCTGTTCCCGAATGCCATTAACCGCCACGGCGGCCTGCGCGTTGCCAGCCTCTGCCTGGCGGCGGAAGCTGCCGGACTCTTTCTGGTCGCGGCGGCGGGCGACCCCTGGATGGCAAAAGCGGGCGCGTTTCTGACCGGCGCCGGTTTTTCGCTGGTCTTCCCTGCGCTGGGAGTCGTCGCGGTGAAGGTGGTGCCGCAGCAGAATCAGGGCAGTGCGCTGGCGACTTACACCGCGTTTATGGATCTGTCGCTGGGCATTACCGGGCCGATCGCCGGATTTATCATGAACTATGCAGGCGTGTCGCAGGTGTATCTGCTCACGGCGCTGCTGGTCTGCGTTGCGTTTGTCTGCACGCTGCGCCTGCAACGGCGTCAGGCGCTGTCACCGGCAGCCGACGAGACTGCGCCGTAAAACGCGCCCGGGCGGGCCAGCCATCTTTTCAGCGCCTGCCAACACCGGGTTCAGGCCTGCAGCAGTTCGATACTGTGGCGGATCTGCCGTTCCGTTTCATCCGGTGTCCAGCTGTTGAGCTGGCTTGAGAAGGGCTCAAAGGCGTAGATCCCCTTATAGCCCAGCATCTCCAGCCGTTTAACCTGCACGACGCTGTTCAGCACATCGCTGTCACTCAGCATAATGCGCTCCTCATCGGTCAGCTCAGCGGTGGGCCGACGATCTTCCACGCCCGACAGGTGCACCAGCCCAATCTGTTGCACGTCGACACCCGTGAGGAACTCCTCTTCCGCCTTTTCATAGAGATGGTGATGGAAGGTATCCAGCACCAGCTTAAAGGGTACGCCTGCGGCGGCGATGAGTCGCTGCGCCTCTGCGGCCGAGCGCAGTGAGCTGACCGGGAATCCCAGCGGCTCCACCAGCCCCTGAATGCCATAGTGTTCAAAGCGCGGCGCCAGCTGCTGTATCGCCGCCTGCGTCTCCTGAGGCGACAGGGCAATCCCCTCATTCAGTGGACACATCACCAGCGCCTTCGCACCCGTCTGCTGTGCGGTCTGCAGCAACAGCTCTGCGCGGGTCAGCAGATCGTCATCAATACGGTTAAACGGATAGAGCGCATTAATGGTGACGATATCAATCTGATATCTGTCGGTCAGGGCGCGCAGCTGGTCGGGCGTCAGATCGTCTGTCACGCTGCCACCCGGCATGTCATTACGCAACTCAACCTTGCTCAGCCCCAGGCGATGAACCAGCTGAAAAAAGGCCTCCAGCGAGAGCCGGGGAGCAATTTTGCGGTTGATACAGAAACGGGTCGGATCGATAGCCATGTGATTACCCCGAAACAGAAGAAGATTACGACTAAAGAAAACATTTATTTCATTAATAGTGAATTATGAAATAGAGATTATTGGATCTGCCTCGCATTAATTTCATATTTCGTTTCAGCCGGGTGCTGCCTCGCGGGGTTTATCCCGCAGAGAACCGCGCCGTGATGGTCTTAAGCCGCGCCTGCCGGGCTGGGGATTGCGGCAACGGGCGCTCTCCGGACGTCAGGAGCGCGCCAGGCGCAAGCCGACGGAGAAAATGCGATCTGTGCCGCTAAAAGCAAATCTTCCAAAAAGAATTATTTGAAAAATTTATTCCAATGAAATAGCTTCATAGCACGCTTTCAGCTTTGCCTGGTCAGGCAGCGCGGCAGGTCGCATGGTTCGTCTGCAGGGAACTTAACCATCTAAAGAGGCAACATCATGACAATCACAGGTAACTTTATTGGCGGCAAAATTACGTTCAGCGCCAGCAACGAAACCATTCCTGTTTACGACCCGGCAACCGGCAAAGTGGTACGTGAACTGACGCAGAGTACCGCCGATGAAGTGGCTCAGGCGATTGGCGTCGCACATGCGGCCTTTGCCGAATGGTCGAAAACCTCGCCCCTGCGCCGTGCCCGTGTCCTGTTCAATTTTAAGGCCCTGATGGAGCAGCATCGTGACGAGCTGGCAGCGCTGATTGTTTCTGAGCATGGCAAAGTCTGGTCTGATGCGCTGGGTGAACTGACGCGTGGCATTGAAGTGATTGAGTTTGCCTGCGGCATCCCGCACCTGCTGAAAGGCGAATACTCCCCTAACGTCGGCGGCGGCGTTGACAGCTATTCGCTGATGCAGCCGGTCGGCGTCGTGGCGGGCATTACGCCGTTTAACTTCCCGGCGATGGTGCCGCTCTGGATGTTCCCGATCGCCCTGGCCTGCGGCAACACCTTTGTTCTCAAGCCACCGGCACTGGACCCCTCGGCGTCTGTGCGGATGGCTGAACTGCTGACCGAGGCGGGCCTGCCTGATGGGGTCTTCAACGTGGTGCACAGCTCAAATGAAGACGCGGAGCAGCTCTACAAAGATCCGCGTATCGCTGCCGTCAGCTTCGTCGGTTCCTCCGGCGTGGCTGAGCACATCTACAAAACCGCCAGCGCGCATGGCAAACGGGTGCAGGCATTTGGCGCGGCGAAAAACCACGCCATCGTGATGCCGGATGCCGATCTGGATGCCACCGTCAACGCCATCATGGGCGGTGCCTTTGGTTCTGCCGGTGAACGCTGCATGGCGCTGCCGGTCGTGGTCGCCGTGGGCGATGATACCGCCGACAAGCTGATTGCCCGCCTGACCCCGCTGGTGCAGGCACTGCGCATCGGCCCCGGTATGAATCAGGGGGCTCTGGAGAATGAGATGGGGCCGGTGGTTTCAGCGGCGCACCAGAAGAAGGTGCTGGGCTACATAGACAAAGGCGAACAGGAAGGCGCGAAGCTGGTGGTCGATGGGCGTCATGTCCAGGTCGAAGGGCATGCTGAGGGATACTACGTCGGCGGCACGCTGTTTGATAACGTCACCTCTGACATGGTGATCTGGCGTGAAGAGATTTTTGGTCCGGTGCTGAGCATCATGCGCGCGGCGGATTACGACAGTGCGCTGCAGCTGGTTAACAGCCATGAGTTTGGCAACGGCAGCGCCATTTTTACCAGCAACGGTCACACCGCGCGTGACTTTGTGCAGAACGTTGAAGCGGGCATGGTGGGCGTCAACGTGCCGGTTCCGGTGCCGATGGCATTCCACAGCTTTGGCGGCTGGAAGCGCTCGGTGTTTGGCGCGCTCAACGTGCACGGGCCGGATGGCGTGCGCTTCTACACCCGCATGAAAACCGCCACCGTGCGCTGGCCATCCGGTCAGCAGACCGTGTCTGAATTCAGTATGCCGACCTTAGGCTGATTTATTTCCACGCTGGCAGGATGCGCGACCGGCAGATCACTCTGCCGCTCTTTCTGTTCGCAGGCGGGCTGCACGTCACGCCCGCGCGGCAACTGCAGCGATAACCGTGACAGAGAGGAGGATCAGGATGTCTTTACTGTCGAAAGCCCAGGCCCCTGATGCGCAGGGTCGTATTCAGCATGTGACGCCTGAACGCGCTGGCTGGCGCTATGTCGGGTTTGATGCTTATCTGCTGAAAAAAGGGGAAACCCTGCAGCTTACCAGCGGAGATAAAGAGCTGTGTCTGGTGCTGGTGGCCGGACTCGCCTCGGTGAAAACCCGTCACGCGGCGTTTCCCGGGATTGGTCAGCGTATGTCGCCCTTTGAGCGCGTGCCGCCTTACTCCGTTTATGTGCCGCACGATGATGAGGTGGTGGTTTACGCGGACAGCGATCTGGAGCTGGCGGTCTGCAGCGCCCCCGGTCACGGTCATCTGCCTGCACGACTGATTACGCCCGCAGACGTGGGCGTTGAGCATCGCGGCAAAGGGCGCAATCAGCGTCTGGTGCACAATATTCTGCCCGATGACAAACCGGCTGACAGCCTGCTGGTGGTCGAGGTTTATACCAATGAGGGCGACACCAGCTCTTACCCCAGCCACAAGCATGATGAAGAGAGTGAAAACGAAACCCTTCTGGAAGAGACTTACTATCACCGTTTCGATCCGGAACCCGGCTTCGCCATGCAGCGCGTTTATACCGACGATCGCTCACTGGATGCCTGTATGGCACCTTACAATCGCGATGTGGTGATGGTGCCGCGCGGCTATCATCCGGTTGCGACGCTGGCGGGATACAACAACTACTATCTGAACGTGATGGCGGGGCCTGTGCGGCTGTGGAAGTTTACCTGGGAGAAAGATCACGCCTGGGTGAACAGCGAGAATTATCCGCGTAACACCTAGCCTACGGCGGCGTCAGAAAAGCAGTCTCTCAGCTATAAGGGCAGCGGGTCACGCTGCCCTTTTTTGCGCCCTGAAATCAGCTGGTGCCGGCGTTGTTGAGCGCCAGCGACACCGCCAGCGTCTGCGCCAGGCAGAGAGAGGCAACCTGTGAACGGAAGCCATCCACCTGGGCTTCACGCACCACAAAGCAGACGTCGCTGAAGGCGGCCAGCGGACTGACCTGGCTGTCGGTAATTGCAATCTGATGTGCGCCGCGTCGGGCGCCCATCTCCACCACTTCGACCGCTTCACGCGCATAGGGTGAATAGCTGATGGCAATCACCACATCTTTAGGGTTAACGAGGCTGAGCTGCTCGGTAAACATCCCGCCCAGGCCATCAATCAAAAACGCGCGCCGCTCCAGATGACGCAGCGCGTAGACCAGATAGGAGGCGACGCTGAAGGAGCGGCGCAGGCCAATCACATAGATGTTCTCTGCCTCGCTCAGCAGTTTTACCGCCTTGTTCAGCTGTTCAGGATTCACCTGCATCGCCAGCTGCTGCAGCGCCTGGCTGTTTACCATCGTAAAGACATTGAGGATCTCGGACGGACTCTCAGGGGCGCTGGCGTTGTCATCGGTGGATGTCTGACGGAACAGACGCGCACGCTCGGTGTAGTTGACCGTCTCTTCCATCAGGTGCTGACGAAAAACCTGTTTCATTTCGTTGAAACCGCTGAAGCCAAAAGCATTAGCAAAGCGAATCAGGGTAGAGGGGGGCACATCGGCCTGCTGGGCAATCGAGGCGACGGTATCAAACGCAATACTGTTACTGTTATCAAGAATGTAGCGCGCAACCTGTTTAAGACGTTTGCTCAGCGTTTCGTAGCGGCGACGAATATCGTCCTGCAACAGGGAAAGTTGGGTGGGATTATTGTTCATCACTTCTGCCCGAATAATTAGAATAATGGCTGTATAATGAGCGCTATAGTATCAGATGGATGGAAAATTTCATTTGTTTGCGTCAATCGCGCGGTTTATTTCATGGCTTTATGAAATGGTTCACAGATTGGTTTGAGAGCCCGGAACGCGCCTCTTCACAGGCGATAAGCGGGTGAAAACCGGCGTTAAATATCTGTGGCGGGTGAGAAACCACGGTCAGGATCTATCTGGCAACAACGCATCAGCCAGATGAGCCGGGAACACGGTCAGAAGAGGAAAGCGTCCCGCGTCAGGGATGACGCGGGCCGAGCATGCCATGGATGGCGGGTGTCGCGTCTTTCCGATCTGACCGTGTTCCCGGCGCCTGCACTTTCTCAAAGCGGCTTTTAGCAGAACAGCATCAGGCGCGCGCCGCGCGCCAGTATTCAATCAGCCGCAGATAGTTACCTTTGACGCGCGCAATCAGCGCCTGATCGTCCAGTTCCCCCTGCAGCCACTCGCGTGAAGGCTGACCAAAAATAGTCCGGCCCACCGCAAAGCCTTTTACCCAGGGCGCGCTGGCCGCTGCGGCAAAGCCCGCTTTCAGCGTCTCTTCGGGCGCATCCAGACCCAGTAGCAGAATGCCGCGACAGTACGGGTCCTGCTGCTCAATCAGCGTGCCGATCGCCTCCCAGCACGCTGCGGACAGCGGCGGCAGTTTCCACCAGTCAGGCTGGATGCCCAGAGTGTAAAAATGGCGCAGAATGTCCACGTAATAGGCTTCATTCCTGTCCGGATTGCTCTCAGGCAGGATCACTTCCAGCAGCAGCTCATGGCCGCTTTTGTTACAGCCCTGCCAGACGTCGAGTATCAGATCATCCTGCTCTTTGCGCAGTTCTGCACTGTCGTGAGGATGGTAGAACACCAGACACTTCACCACATGCTCGGCGGGCCAGTCGATCAGCTGCGAACCGATATTGCCATGCTCCAGACGCAGCGGACGCGAGCCGGGCTGCTCAATCGGACGGCCAATCCACCACTGCTTACCGGTAATCGCATTCAGCGCTTTCTGCCCGTAGGTGGTATCCGCCAGAATCCCGCTTTTATTCTCTAACCCCGCCTCTTCGGCAGCCTGCTGAGCAGCTTTCAGCAGCAGCAGCTTCAGCGGTGGGATCCGACTGGCCTCCACGCCCGCCTCCTGTGCCATCTCCGCCAGCTGTTTGCGGTGGTCAAAGGCAAAAACATTCAGCTCCGGCCACTGCTGTTTGCGGGTGGTGACCCGGTGCAGATGATTCAGACGGCTGTCGAGATCGGGGCGCTTCACCGCATCGTCGCGGCTCAGGAAATCATCCAGTTCGGCTTTGGTCGGCATGGCGGGTGCACAACCGTGGCGTGAGACTACCAGCGCCCCACAGGCATTGGCGTAACGGCACGCCTGCTCCCAGCCTTCATCATTCAGCCAGCCGCGCAGCAGTCCCGACATAAAGGCGTCACCTGCACCCAGCACGTTGAGCACGTCGACGCGCACGCCGGTGTGCAGGCGGGTCTCTTCCCAGCTATCCGGGATCGCTCCCTCAAACACCACGCAACCCAGCGGACCGCGTTTGCAGACCAGCGTCGCCTGACTCGCCTGACGCACATTTTTCAGCGCGGTCAGGGTGTCCGTGCTGCCACCGGCGATGTGAAACTCCTCTTCGGTGCCCACGATCAGATCGAAATAGTGCACCACTTCCTGCAACTGCTGCGTCACCTGGGAGGATTCAATGAAACGCGTTTCACCGTCACCCAGCGAGGTCAGCCCCCATAATACCGGGCGGTAATCGATATCCAGCGCGGTGCGAAGGCCGTTCTGGCGGGCAATCTGCAGCGCTTTCAGCACCGCTTCACGGGTCTGCGGATGGGAGAGGTGGGTTCCGGTCACCGCCACGGCGCGGGCTGAGGTAATGAAAGCCTCATCCACGTCATCCGGCACCAGGCCCATATCCGCGCAGTTATCGCGGTAGAAAATCAGCGGAAAAGTCTCTTCATCTTTGATGCCGAGGATCACCAGCGCGGTCAGGCGCCGCGGATCGGTAATCAGCGCATCCGTGTTACAGCCGACGCGCTGCAGTTCTTCACGCAGAAAGCGACCATTGTGCTCATCCCCGACCCGCGCCAGCATGGCCGATTTCAGCCCCTGAATCGCGGTGCCATAGGCGACGTTGCCTGACGATCCGCCCAGATACTTCGCAAAGGAGGTGACATCTTCCAGCCGTGCTCCAATCTGCTGACCATAAAAATCAACGGCAATACGCCCGATACAAATCACATCAAGCGGCTTCTGTTGTGCATTCATACCTGTGGTTTCCTTCTGTGACTGGCAGAGCCGGCGGGCAAAACGCGCGACGTCAGATGCGCGCTGCGTTCGGGTCTGTAAGAGCCTGACTGGCGATGAGGGCAGTATGAGGAATAAAAATTCCACATTCAATGCGAAATGAAATATCCATCGCAAATTTGTGAACCAGGTAAAAATCCTGAATCTCCTCTCTCCGCCTGCTTGCTGAGAGGATGATGCCCGCTGCAGCAGGGGTATGAAGGCGAACGCACCTGCTGGCGTGCCGTTCGGTCAGGCGGTGGCAACGGAATGAATTTTTTTATCGTACCCTGCTCATGGCTAAACGTTCCGCTTTTCACCCTCGCGACAGCCCGCCAGGGCTGACGCAGCGGCTAAATTTGATCTCACTCGCAAAATGAAATGTTTCTTCTGTAAGCGTGTTTTATGAAAAATATATTTGTTTATAATCGCCTCACGTTTCAGTTATTCCGGTCGCCTTTTCCGCCGATGACAGCGCCTGGCGCGGTGTTACGGGAGTTGGGGTCCGCCAGCATGTAAAGGAAAAGCATATGGGCACAATCAGACTGACCACGGCACAGGCGCTGGTTAAATTTCTGGATAACCAGTTCATTGATGTTGATGGCACTGAGACGAAATTCGTTAAAGGCATCTTCGCCATCTTCGGTCATGGCAACGTGCTGGGGCTGGGCCAGGCGCTGGAACAGGATAGCGGCGATCTGGTGGTCTGGCAGGGGCGTAATGAGCAGGGGATGGCCCATGCCGCTACGGGCTTTGCCCGTCAGTCGCTGCGTCGGCAGATTATCGCCTGCAGTTCGTCAGTGGGACCGGGTGCAGCCAACATGATCACCGCCGCGGGCACCGCGACGGCCAACCGCATTCCTCTGCTGCTGCTGCCCGGCGACGTCTTCGCCACGCGCCAGCCCGATCCGGTGCTGCAACAGATTGAACAGAGCTACGACCTCAGCATCAGCACCAACGATGCGTTCCGCGCGGTCAGCAAATACTGGGACCGCGTCAGCCGTCCGGAGCAGCTGATGTCCGCCTGTATCAACGCCATGCGGGTGCTGACCGATCCCGCTGAAACCGGTGCGGTTACCCTGTCGCTGCCGCAGGATGTGCAGGGCGAAGCCTGGGATTACCCCGACTACTTCTTCCAGAAACGGGTGCACCGGCTCGATCGCCGCCTGCCCGTCGCCGCGCAGCTGGCGGATGCGCTGACCCTGATTTCCCGCAAGCGTAAACCGCTCATTATCTGCGGCGGCGGGGTGAAATATTCTGAGGCGGGTGAGGCGCTGCGCCAGTTTGCCGAGCGCTATCAGATCCCCTTTGCGGAAACCCAGGCGGGCAAGGGCACGCTGGTTTCTGACCATCCGCTGAATGTCGGCGGCGTCGGTGAAACCGGCTCGCTGGCCGCTAACCTGCTGGCGAAAGAGGCCGATCTAGTGATCGGCATCGGCACCCGCTATACCGACTTCACCACCGCCTCCAAATGGATTTTCCGCCATCCTGATGTCAGCTTCCTGAACATCAACGTCAGCAACTTCGACAGCTACAAGCTGGATGGCGTGCAGCTGCTGGCCGATGCCCGTGAGGGGCTGACGGCGCTCACCGCCGGGCTGGCATCACAGCACTACAGTAACGACTGGGGCAGCCAGATTGAAGAGGCGCAGAGCCAGCTGCTGAAAGAGACGCAGCGCGTCTATCAGGTGGCCTGGCATGATGGCGACTTTGTGCCGGAGATTGCGGATCATCTCGACCGCGACGCGGTGTTTGCTGAGTTTAACCAGCTGACCCACTCCTGGCTGACGCAGAGCAGCGTGCTTGGCACCCTGAATGAACAGCTGCCCAAAGAAGCGGTGGTGGTGGCGGCGGCGGGCAGCCTGCCGGGTGACCTGCAGCGCGTCTGGCGCACCAAAGATTACAACGCCTATCACGTCGAATATGGCTACTCCTGCATGGGCTATGAAGTCAATGCCGCGCTGGGCGTGAAGCTCGCTCAGCCGCAGCGTGAGGTCTATGCGCTGGTCGGGGATGGCTCCTTCATGATGCTGCACTCCGAACTGGTTACCTCCATTCAGGAGGGGGCGAAGATCAACGTGGTGCTGCTGGATAACATGACCAACGGCTGCATCAATAACCTGCAGATGGAACATGGCATGGACAGCTTCACCACCGAGTTCCGCTTCCGCAACCCGGAAGGGGGCAGGCTCGATGGCGGCTTTATCCCGGTCGATTTCGCCGCGATTGCTGCAGGCTATGGCTGTAAGACCTACCGGGTTACCACGCTTGAAGAGCTCAGGGCGGCGCTGGAAGATGCCCGCACTCAGACGATTTCTACCCTTATCGACATCAAAGTGCTGCCAAAAACCATGATCCACAAATATTTCAGCTGGTGGCATGTCGGGGTGGCGCAGGCTTCGCAGACCGAACGCGCCCAGGCGGTAGCGGACAAGCTCAATACGCATCTCGGCCAGGCGCGAAAATATTAATTTCAGGGCCGTATCGCGGCCCGTTTTCCTCTTCTCCGTACGAACCCTACACAGGTGTAATTATGACTTTGAAACTTGGCGTCATCGGTACAGGTGCAATCGGTCAGGAACATATTCGTCGCTGCAGCCATGTGCTGCAGGGGGCACAGGTGGTGGCGGTCTCTGACATTAATGTCGAGGGTGCGCGTGCCGCCCTGCAGCGCCTGAACATTGAAGCGGAGGTTTTCCAGAACGGTCACGACGTGATTCAGTCACCGGATGTCGAGGCGGTGCTGGTCACCTCATGGGACCCCACCCATGAAGAGTTCACCCTGGCGGCGATTGCCGCCGGAAAGCCGGTGTTCTGCGAGAAGCCGCTGGCGATGAGTGCCGAAGGCTGCCGCCGGGTGGTGGAGGCGGAGATGAAGGCGGGAAAACGGCTGGTGCAGGTCGGCTTTATGCGGCCTTACGATGCAGGCTACCGCGCGCTGAAAAAAGTGATCACCGATGGCGATATTGGTGAGCCGCTGATGCTGCACTGCGCGCACCGCAACCCGACGGTGCCGGAGAACTACACCACGCCGATGGCGATCACCAACACCCTGATCCATGAGCTGGATGTGCTGCGCTGGCTGACAAATGATGACTACAAAACGGTGCAGGTGGTCTTCCCGCGCGTCACATCGAAGACGCATGGGCAGCTGAAAGATCCACAGATTGTTCTGTTCGAAACCCGGAAAGGGGTGCGCATCGACGTCGAGATTTTTGTGAACTGCGCCTACGGCTATGACATCCAGTGTGAAGTGGTGGGGGAGGAGGGCATTGCGCGTCTGCCCGAACCCTCCTCTGTGCAACTGCGCAAAGAGGCTCGCCTGTCGAATACGATCCTGGTCGACTGGAAAGATCGTTTTATCGAG
Source organism: Pantoea sp. EKM103V (assembly GCF_011800365.1). NCBI lineage: Bacteria > Pseudomonadati > Pseudomonadota > Gammaproteobacteria > Enterobacterales > Erwiniaceae > Pantoea > Pantoea sp. EKM103V. The sequence continues at coordinate 115,405 of NZ_JAALFQ010000006.1, forward strand.
GCGTATGACGTGGAGCTGCAGGCCTTTATTAATGACATCAGAGCGGGCCAGCTGACCGGCCCTTCGGCCTGGGATGGTTTTGCCGCCTCGGTGGCCGCCGATGCCTGCATCAAAGCGCAGAACAGCGGGGCGATTGAGCCGGTAGAGATGCCGCCACGTCCTGATTTCTATCGCTGATTCAGCCCTGTATGCGGCCTCGCCGCGCTCCGTCCGGGAATAAGATGATGAACAAAGAAAATGTAAAGCTGGCGATCGCGCCGATTGGCTGGACCAACGATGACATGCCGGATCTCGGCCATGAAAACACCTTTCAGCAGACCGTCAGTGAGATGGCGCTGGCGGGTTTTACCGGCAGTGAAGTGGGCAGCAAATACCCGCGCGATCCGGCGATCCTGAAACCGATGCTCGATATCCGCGGCATTGAAATCTGCAACGCCTGGTTCAGTACCTTCTTCGCCAACGGCGATAAAGCAAAAACCATCGATGAGTTCATCAATCACATGAACTTTCTCCATGCGATGGGCGCACGGGTGATTGGCTGCTCTGAGCAGAGCAAAAGTATTCAGGGCACCCCGCTGGCGGTGTTTGAGCAGAAACCCATTTTCAGTGATGAGGAGTGGCAGTTAACGGCCGATGGCTATAACGAACTGGCACGCCTGGCGGCAGAGAAGGGGATGCGCGTCACGCTGCATCACCATATGGGCACCGGCATTCAGACCACTGAAGAGATTGACCGCTTTATGGCCATGACCGACGATCGGGTCGGATTGCTCTATGACACCGGCCACATCTACTACTCCGAGGGGTCACAGCAGCAGATGCTGGCGGTGCTGGAGAACTATCTGCCGCGCATCTTCCATGTTCATCTCAAGGATGTACGTGATGAGGTGGTCGCGGCGGTTCGCGAGAATCACCTCTCCTTCCTGGAGGGGGTGAAAAAGGGCACCTTCACCGTTCCGGGCGATGGCGTAATCGACTTTAAGCCGGTGTTTAAAATTCTGGATGAGTATGGCTATCAGGGCTGGATGGTCGTGGAAGCGGAGCAGGACCCGGCACTGGCCAATCCGTTTGAATATGCAGTCAAAGCGCGAAAATATATTCGTGAGAATGCGGGGTTATAAACAGCTCTGAGAATGCTGGCCTCCCTGCAATGCAGAGAGGCCAGCGATCGGCTTATTTCAGCGAGATGCTCTTCACGATGTTGTCAGCATCGCTCTGCGCCTGCTGCTGATTATCGCCTGGCAGCGTAATCTGCAGCGTCACCAGCTTGCCGTCGACCTTCGCCAGCACCACCGAAGACCAGGAGGTCTGGTTGTTGGCAGAGATCACCGTATCCAGCTGCTGAGCAGGCTGATCTTTCAGCGTTACCGCTTTGTTCGACACCACCTGCAGCTGCGGGTCGCGGTTGCGCTGCTGCTGCTCCATACGCTGCGACAGCACATCCAGCGCTTCGCTGGTCGGCTCACCGGCAATCACGATGATGGCGCGGGCTCCGGTTTCATCCGCATAGACATGCATATTGGTTGTCTGCGAACCCAGTTTGCCGCTTTTGTCTGACATGCCTGGCGGCAGTGAGAAGCTCAGTTTGCCATCCATCAGCGTCACGGTTTGCGCCGACTGACTGGCGCTGACGCCGTTGTCATTCGCCGCGTCATCTTTCTTCTGATCGCAGGCTGCTAAGCCCAGAACCAGTAAGCCCATTCCTACATATTTCACCAGGTTACGCATCAGAATCCCTTTTTAAATTTCCGGTCAGGCATCAGTACAACAGGAATCAGGCTGCAAACGCAACCTGATGATTGTCAGAAGATCTTAGCGGGTAATGGCGGAAAAATGTATGGCGGATTAGCCGAAATTTACCTGGCGGGCAGTCTGGCGTTCAGCCAGACGTTTCAGCGCGGCGTTAAGCAGCACGCCGTAAGCGGGCAGGAAGAAGACCATGCAGATCAGCACCTTGAAGCTGTAATCCACCAGCGCAATCTCCACCCAGTGCTGCGCCATAAACGCATCGGGACTTTTATAGAAGGCGATAAAGAAGAAGGCCAGCGTATCGCTGATATTCCCCAGGAACATGGCACAGCCCGGTGCGACCCACCACTGCGGCAGGCGGCGCAGCCGGTTGAAGACGTGAACGTCGAGGATCTGGCCCAGCGCGTAGGCCATAAAGCTGGCGCAGGCGATGCGAGCCACGAACAGGTTCATCTCTTTCAGTGCCTGCCAGCCCTGCCACTCTCCCTGATAAAACAGCGACGAAACGCCGTAAGAGATAAACAGCGCCGGGATCATCACCGCCAGGATAATACGACGGGCCAGCGGTGCGCCAAAAATACGCACGGTGAGATCGGTCGCCAGGAAGATAAACGGGAAGCTGAACGCGCCCCACGTGGTGTGGAAGCCAAAGACAGAAACAGGCAGCTGAACCAGGTAGTTGCTCGATGTGATCACCAGCAGGTGAAACAGCGACAACCAGAAAAGCGCATACATGCGCTGACGCGAAGAAAATGCGAGCATAGTCAACCTTTTTAATGTTGGGGTGAGGGAACCCATTGCGGGACACCGTTCGGGCGGTGCCAGGCAGTTTTATGAGCAAAAAGCGGCGGCATATTACCGCGTTGTGCTTTTTATGCAATGGTTAATTTTAGCGCAATCGTTATCGCCTTGCGTCACGGTCAGCACGCGCTAGAATGAGCGCCCCTGACCTGAAGCGAGTTGAATATGAGCGATCTTTTTTCCTCTGCCGACCATCAGCTGGATGCCCGCGGCCTGCGTTGCCCGGAGCCGGTGATGATGGTGCGCAAAACCGTACGTGGCCTGCAGGAGGGTGAGACCTTACTGATTATCGCCGACGATCCCGCCACAACCCGCGATATTCCCGGCTTTTGCCGTTTTATGGAACATGGTCTGCTGGCGCAGCAGACGGAGACGCTGCCCTATCAGTTTCTGATCCGCAAAGGGATGACGGGATAACCCCAGCCGCACCGGCCGCTGTTATCCCCGGCCCCTGGCCAGCGCTGCGCGCTCAGTCGCGGTGGCGCAGCAGGCGCAGCGCGTTGGCCGTCACCAGCGCGGTCGCACCGGAATCCGCCAGCACCGCCAGCCAGAGTCCGGTCAGCCCCAGCAGGGTCGTGACCAGAAAAATTGTTTTCAGCCCCAGCGCAATGCCGATATTCTGACGGATAATGCGGCGTGTCCGGCGCGCCAGCGCAATCATCGGGGCCAGCTGCGTGAGCTGATTCCGCGTCAGCGCCGCATCGGCCGCCTCCAGTGCCACATCGGTGCCGCTGCCCATGGCAATGCCCAGCGTTGCTGCTTTCATTGCCGGTGCATCATTGATGCCATCCCCGACCATCGCCAGCGGCTGCTGCTGACTCAGCTCACGGATAGCGGCCACTTTATCGGCGGGCAGCAGGCTGGCGCGATAATCGATCCCCAGCTCGCGGGCGAGCGTCGCGGCGGCGCGCGGGTTATCGCCGGTCAGCATCAGGCTCTCAATGCCGAGCCGGTTCAGCGCCTGAATGGCCGCCACTGCATCGCTGCGCAGCCGATCGCGCAATGCCAGCGCACCCAGCGCCTCACCGTCGCGCATCAGCACCACCAGGGTGTTACCTTCCTCCTCCTGCTGCGCAATCTGCCTGCGCTGCTGTGCGGTCAGCCCTGGCGCATGAGCGGGCGTCAGCAGTTCAATCTGCTGCTCTGCTACCCGGGCCCGGATACCGCGCCCGGCCAGAACCTGCTGATCCCGTGCATCCGGCATCGGCAGATGACGCGCCTGGGCGGCCGCCACAATGGCGCTGGCCAGCGGATGGGTCGCTCCCTGTTCGGCTGCGGCGCTCAGCGCCAGCATCTCCGCTTCACTGACCGCGCCAAACCGCAGGATCTGTGTCAGCTGCGGTTTGCCCGGCGTCAGGGTGCCGGTTTTATCAAACGCGACTCTGCGCAGCGAACTCAGCCGCTCCAGCGCCGCGCCGCCTTTGATCAGCGCACCCTGCCGTGCTGCCGCCGCCAGCCCGGAGGTAATGGCCGCAGGGGTGGAGATCACCAGCGCACAGGGACAGCCGATCAGCAGCAGGGTCAGGCCTTTGTAGATCCACGGCTGCCAGTCGCCTGCGCCGAGCAGGGGCGGCACCACCATCACCAGCAGCGACAGCAGCATCACCAGCGGCGTGTAGAGACGACTGAACTGGTCGATAAAGCGCTCGACCGGAGCACGGTGTGTCTCCGCCTCTTCAATCAGCTGCAGGATACGGTCAATAGCGCTTTCACCCGGTTCCGACACCACTTCCAGCTCCACCTGGCGATCCACGCTGGTGGCACCGGCGGGGATCGTTTCGCCGCTGGCTCGCGTGACCGGCAGTGACTCACCGGTCAGCGCGCTCTCATCGAAGCTGGCGAGCGGGCTGATTAACCGGCCGTCGACCGGCAGTCGGCTGCCCGCCGCCACTTCAATCCGATCGCCGGGGCGCAGCGCCGCGAGGGGAACTTCCGTGCGCTGACCCTGTTGCAGGCGGATCGCGGATTCAGGCCGTAACGCCATCAGGCGGGTCACCCCACTGCGCGCTCTGGCGGCGGCATAGCCTTCCAGCTGTTCACCCAGCTGAAACAGCAGCAGCACCATCGCCGCTTCGGCGTGGGCACCAATGATCAGCGCGCCCGCCGAGGCCAGCGTCATTAATGTTTCGATGGTAAACGGCGAACCGCTGCGCAGGCGCTGCCAGGCGCCGCGTGCCACCGGCGCCAGCCCGATGAGCGTGGTCAGCACAAACAGCCGATCCCCCCAGGCGGGCGCGAACTGGCCGAGAACGCTGCTGAGCAGCACCAGCAGCGCCAGTAAAAGCAGCATCCGGTTTTGCTGCCAGCCCGGACGGGCGGCGGGAGTGACTGAGGAGGCTGATGAGGCCGTCAGCTCAAATCCGGCTTTTCTGACCGCCTGTTCGACAGCGTTCCGGACATCCTGGCTGGCGCTGACGACGAGCTTCTCACTGCTGAACAGGACGCGGGCGTCGGTGACGCCGCTTATCTGGCGCACGGCCGTCTCAATGGTGCGGGCGCAGCCGGGGCAATCCATCCCGCTGACCTGCCAGCTAAAGGGGGAACCGGCGTCTCGCCGGTCGCTTTCCTCTGCGGCGTCGGCCTCCGTGCCAGGGCTGCTGTTGCTTTCACAGCAGCAGCCTGCCGTATCAGCCGTTACGGGTGTCGCAGCATGAACAGAAAGGGAGAGGGGACGGGCCTGGCGAACCTGGCACAGCGGTTTTGCTGCAGCGTGACTGGCACGGGGTTTGCCACAGCCACAGGCGTGATGTTGGTGCATATGACCTCCGGAGCGTAAGAAGAGCGGGATGAGCCATGCAGCTCATCCCTTATCCTACACTCTGGAGTGGACTCCAGAGTCAAGCCGCTTTTATCACACCACCCACAAGGAGCGCACGATCATAAAGTGACCGGCAAAATAGCAGGCGGCGACGATGGCGCTGTCGGCGGTGAAGCGACGACGGTAGTGAGAGACAAACCAGATGATGTTTGCCAGCAGCAGCAGCGCTGAACCCACCATGATGGAGAAGCTGTAATCCGTCGGACGGAAGAAGTACTGCTCGGTGGCGATCCAGGTCATGACCAGGGTCATGCCGATGAAGGTGCAGACGGGCCAGCGCAGATCTTCCAGTCGGCTCCACAGCACGCCAATCAGGGCGACACCGATGATCAGCAGCGTCAGCGGGATCGGCCAGAAGAAGGTCATGGTCATGCTGGCGGCGAAGCAGAGCGTATAGAGCAGATGCGACAGGAAAAAGGCCCCTACGGCATAGAGCATCTGCTGACGCGGCAGCAGCGTCAACGCATCACCGATCAGGGTTGCGATCAGCCCCGCCAGAATCAGGTAGTCCGTGGTCTGCAGCACCGGTGCCTGCCAGGCCAGACCCACCAACAGCAGCAGGGTGACCGGTTTAAACAACCAGCGTTGCCACTGCGGGCCGCGATAGGTGGCATCGACATAGAGCCAGCCGGAGAAAAGGACAGCGAGGAAAGACCAGAGCATTGTTTCTCCCTTTTTTATTCAGAATGATGAAAGATCCCAAAATATCCCTTCCAGTTTAGGTTACGCCTCAGAGATGTGACAATCAGGCAACTCTGGTTGTATCCTTTGCTCCCTGTTTCATCATCTCCTCAGGCACAGATTCACCATGAGTAAACCCCCGCTGATTTTTATTATCGTCCTGGCGGTTATCGCCGTGCTGGCCACGCGTCAGTTCATCAAGCAACGCCGCGAAGGCGCGGTCAATGACGCGTCACCGGTGCGGGCGTTGCAGGCTGAAGTCAGAACCAAACGGGAATTTCCGGCACCCAATCGCCGTTCACGGCAGCGGGAAGTGATCGCCGGCGAAGAGATGCGGTATGAAGCCCTGTTTCATCCGCTGAACGGGGCCAGCGATATTAAGGTGCAGATTAAAGAGGCGGAGTACCATCAGCTGGATAAAGGGGCGAAGGGCGAACTGAAGATGCAGGGCACGCGCTTTATCAGCTTCACGCCCGTGCAGTAACTGGCGGGCGTGACGCCCGCCCGGCACTATTTTTTGCGCGGGAAATGTTTCTTCTGCCAGGCGACCAGCTCGAAAACCCCGAACAGAAAGACTTTGATCTGGGTGACGCGATCGATAGGCGGCGCGTCTTTAGTCTGCGTGGCGCGCAGCAATACCAGCTGCAGACCGTGCATCATGATCATGAAGAACAGCGCCACGTTGATAAAGTAAGTCAGCGGTTTCGGGTAGGGATGCACCACGTTAGCCAGTAAAAATCCCCACACGCAAAGCATCAACAGACGCCCCAAATTAAGTAACATCCTGCGTCTCCTGTTGACGTTGATACAAACGATAAGCCACCTGTCCGGCTATTTTCTCGCGATAAAGATCCCACGCTGGCGGCACCGGCGGTGCGCCATTTTCCACTTCGCTCTCGACATAAATCAGCGCCTGATCGGCCAGCCAGTGATTCTGCTCCAGCAACTGCAGCGTCTGGGCCAGCAATCCCTGACGAAACGGTGGGTCGATAAACACCACATCGAAGGGTTCGCCCGGCTGCGCCAGCCAGTTTAGCGTATTGGTCTGGATGACGGTGCCGTTGCTGGCGCGCAGGGTCTGCAGATTTTTTGTCAGCTGCTGCGCCACCGGACGTTCCAGCTCCAGCAGGGTCGCCGATCCAGCATAGCGTGACAGCGCTTCCAGGCCTAATGCGCCGCTTCCGGCAAAGCAGTCGAGGCAGCGCGCCTCGGGCAGCACCGGGGCCAGCCAGTTAAACAGCGTCTCTCGCACCCGGTCGGTGGTGGGGCGCAGTCCGGCACTGTCCGGCACCGGCAATTTACGTCCGCGCCACTGGCCGCCAATGATGCGGATCTGCCCGGTTCCGCCTGTACTGCGGGGGTTTTTATTCATCTTGCTCACAACTCGTCATAATTTGTTGCGTAGTTTAACGGGCGAATCGGTGAGAAGAAACGTTAAAAAAGGGTGCTGTGGTGAGCTGGCTGGAAAGTGTTAGACTACTGAGTTGCTGAAGTCATGCATTATTCTGCGGTTTACGCCGGTCTGGCGATGACCAACTTTCATTGATTTACCCCTGGAAACCCTGCGCGACCGGGACAAAGCCATCGAGGAGTGTAGTCACACAATGGCAAAAGAGAAAAAACGTGGCTTTTTTTCCTGGCTGGGATTTGGCAAAGAGGAAGAGAAACAACCTGCAGCGGAAGAGCAGACACAACAGGTCGCAGAACCCGCTCAGCAGCAGCCAGAACAGGAAGCCCCGGCTTTAAGTCAGGCAGAAGCACAGGCGGAAGAGACGGTTGCCATTACCGAAACGGTAGCCAGCGAGCAGCATGAGGCGGACGTAACCGCGGCCGCGCCATCTGAAGCGGCACCGGCGGCGCTGGATGACGCTGAATCTGTCGTTACCGAATCTGACGCTATCACTGAATCTGCTGCACCTGAACATGACGACGCGCCGGTCATTGACGCCGACGCCGTGGTCATGCCGGTTGAGGATGCCGTCCCCTCAGACGCACCGTTAAGTGACGAGGAGCTGACGGCGCTGGCACTGGGCGATGCCGCTGTCGTTGAAACGACACCGGATGACGCCGTGGCTCCGCTGAGCGAAGCGGAGCTGACCGCGCTGGCGCTGGGTGACGCAGAGATTATCGACACGCCGCACAGCGACGCGGATGCCCCGCACAGCGAGCAGGATTCTGCCGCACGGGCAGAGGACGATGCAGATACGGAAATCCTGCCTGGCGAGGCTGACGCGCCGCTGAGCGAGGAGGAGCTGACCGCGCTGGCGCTGGCCGACGCAGAGGTGATCGCTGAGGAATCGGCGGACGAGAGCACTGCTGATACCGTCAGCGATCTGCCGCTGGCTGCTGCGCCATTTATCGCCCAGGAGCAGGAGCGTCCCGCCAAAGAGGGCTTCTTTGCCCGCCTGAAACGCAGCCTGGTAAAAACCCGTCAGAACCTCGGTTCCGGTTTTATCAGCCTGTTCCGGGGCAAAAAGATTGATGACGATCTGTTTGATGAGCTGGAAGAGCAGCTGCTGATTGCGGATGTGGGTGTGGATACCACGCGCCGCATCATTACGCATCTGACCCAGCAGGCAAACCGCAAGCAGCTGCGCGACGCGGAAGCGCTCTATGGCCTGCTGAAGGCGGAGATGGCGTCAATTCTTGCCAAAGTCGACGCGCCGCTGGACGTTTCAGGCAAAACACCGTTTGTGATCCTGATGGTGGGCGTCAATGGTGTGGGGAAAACCACCACCATCGGTAAGCTGGCGCGCCAGTATCAGGCCGAAGGCAAATCCGTGATGTTAGCGGCGGGCGATACCTTCCGTGCGGCAGCGGTTGAGCAGCTGCAGGTGTGGGGCCAGCGCAACAACATTCCGGTGATTGCCCAGCACACCGGCGCAGATTCCGCCTCGGTGATCTTTGATGCGATTCAGGCGGCGAAATCGCGTGGCGTGGATGTGCTGATTGCCGACACCGCCGGGCGTCTGCAGAACAAATCGCACCTGATGGAAGAGCTGAAAAAAATCACCCGCGTGATGAAAAAGCTGGATGAGTCCGCGCCTCACGAAGTGATGCTGACGCTGGACGCCAGCACCGGACAGAATGCGGTCAGCCAGGCCCGGCTGTTTAACGAAGCGGTCGGCCTGACCGGTATTGCGCTCACCAAACTGGATGGCACCGCTAAAGGCGGCGTGATCTTCTCGGTGGCCGATCAGTTCGGTATTCCGATTCGCTACATTGGTGTCGGTGAAGGCATTGAAGATTTACGACCGTTTAAGGCGGACGATTTTATTGAGGCACTGTTTGCCCGAGAGGACTAATTAGGATGATTCGCTTTGAAGAGGTCAGTAAGGCATATCTCGGCGGACGTCAGGCGCTGCAGGGGGTAGATTTCCATCTGCGCCCCGGCGAAATGGCGTTTCTCACCGGCCACTCCGGTGCCGGTAAGAGTACCCTGCTGAAGCTGATTTGTGGCATTGAGCGCCCGAGTGCCGGAAAAATCTGGTTCAGTGGCCATGACATTTCCCGTCTGCGGAACAGTGAAGTGCCGTTTCTGCGTCGTCAGATCGGCATGATCTTCCAGGACCACCACCTGCTGATGGATCGCTCGGTCTATGACAACGTGGCGATCCCGCTGATTATCTCGGGCGCCAGTGGCGAAGATATCCGTCGTCGCGTATCGGCCGCGCTGGATAAAGTGGGTCTGCTCGACAAAGCGAAAAGTTATCCGATTCAGCTTTCTGGTGGTGAACAGCAGCGTGTCGGCATCGCCCGTGCGGTAGTGAACAAACCGTCAGTGCTGCTGGCGGATGAACCGACCGGTAACCTCGACGACGCGCTGTCAGAAGATATTCTGCGCCTGTTCGAAGAGTTCAACCGCGTCGGCGTCACCGTCCTGATGGCAACGCATGACAGCGGCCTGATCGCCCGACGCAACTATCGGATGATGACGCTGAATCAGGGACGCCTGCACGGAGGCCACGATGGTCAATAAACGCATTAAACGTCCGGCGGCACCGAAAGCAAAGCAGCCGTCGAAGAGTAAAGCGCTGAAGGGTGGCTGGCAGGAGCAGTGGCGCTATGCGCTGCGCGGCACCCTCTCTGATATGTGGCGTCAGCCGCTGGCTACGCTGCTGACGGTGATGGTGATCGCCATCTCCCTGACGCTGCCCAGCGTCTGCTACATGGTGTGGAAAAACGTCAGCCAGGCGGCGACCCAGTGGTATCCGGCACCGCAGTTAACCGTCTATCTCTCCAAGACCCTGGATGACAGCGCGGCCGAAAATGTGGTGGCGCAGCTCAAACAGGTGGAAGGGGTGGATAACGTCAACTACCTGACGCGCGAAGAGGCGCTGAACGAGTTCCGTAACTGGTCAGGCTTTGGCGGCGCGATGGATATGCTGGAGCAGAATCCGCTGCCCGCCGTTGCGATCATTACGCCGAAGCTCAATTTCCAGAACTCCGACACCATGCAAAGCCTGCGCGACCGCGTGACGAAAGTGCAGGGCGTGGATGAAGTCCGGATGGATGACAGCTGGTTTGCACGACTGGCCGCGCTGACCGGGCTGGTGGGGCAGATCGCGTCGATGATTGGCGTACTGATGATCGTGGCGGTGTTCCTGGTGATCGGCAACAGCGTCCGGCTCAGCATTTTCGCCCGGCGTGACACCATTAACGTTCAGAAGCTGATCGGCGCGACGGATGGCTTCATCCTGCGGCCTTTCCTCTATGGCGGGGCGCTGCTGGGCTTCAGCGGAGCGGTGCTGTCGCTGCTGCTGTCGGAAGTGCTGGTGCTGCGCCTGCAGTCGGTGGTTGCCAGCGTGGCGACCGTCTTCGGCACCACCTTCTCGCTGGAAGGCTTCTCCTGGGATGAAGCGCTGCTGCTGCTGCTGATTGCGGCGATCATCGGCTGGGTGGCTGCCTGGCTGGCCACGGTACAACATTTACGCCGATTTACGCCACAGTAAACGCCTGCAACATTTTTTTGTTATAATGGTCCTCTGCTACCGACAGTGTATGCAGAGGACCTTTTCCCCTCTTCCCTTCCTGTCATCTGTGTGTAAAATATTCACTGCTATAATTGAACTTGTGGATAACTTTCACACTCTAAGTAGCACAGATTGCTTTCGGATTTCGCGCGACGTTGACTTACTGTATCGTCTGCGCAGGGAAATGTGCGGCAATTCCATTGAATTTGTGAGGGTTTGAATGACCAAAGAAATGCAAACTTTAGCTATTGCTTCTCCGGGCACCCTGGATTCTTACGTCCGGGCTGCCAACACCTGGCCGATGCTGTCGGCAGAAGAGGAAAAAGCGTTAGCTGAACGGCTGCATTACCAGGGCGATCTGGATGCAGCTAAGACGCTGATCCTGTCACACCTACGCTTTGTAGTTCATATCGCTCGTAATTACTCCGGTTACGGCTTGCCACAGGCTGACCTGGTTCAGGAAGGTAACATCGGCCTGATGAAAGCGGTGCGCCGCTTCAACCCGGAAGTTGGCGTGCGCCTGGTTTCATTCGCCGTGCACTGGATTAAAGCCGAGATTCACGAGTACGTGCTGCGTAACTGGCGTATCGTGAAAGTCGCGACCACCAAAGCACAGCGTAAGCTGTTCTTTAACCTGCGTAAAACCAAGCAGCGTCTGGGCTGGTTCAATCAGGATGAAGTTGAGATGGTCGCGCGTGAGCTGGGCGTAAGCAGTAAAGACGTACGTGAAATGGAATCGCGTATGGCTGCGCAGGATATGACCTTTGATATGTCTGCCGACGATGAGAGCAGTGAAGGCCGCTCAATGGCCCCGGTGCTCTATCTCCAGGATAAGACCTCTGACTTTGCTGATGGCATTGAAGAGGATAACTGGGACGCACACGCCGCTGACAAGCTGAGCTATGCGATGGAAGGCCTGGATGAGCGCAGTCAGCACATCATCCGCGCCCGCTGGCTGGACGAAGATAACAAAACCACGCTGCAGGAGCTGGCCGATCAGTATGGCGTCTCAGCCGAACGAGTCCGGCAGCTGGAGAAGAACGCCATGAAAAAACTGCGTATGGCGATCGAAGCGTAATACCCACAGGGGCGACAGCATGTCGCCCCTGTTGCTTTCTGTCGCCCCGGACTGTCACGCCTCTTCCGCCATCCCCTCTGCGTCATCTGTTGCCCGTATCCAGCCGTCACTCTGCGCCCGAAAACCGCACGCCTGCATAAATGCCGCCCGCACCTGCTGATCGTCACTGCCATCATCGGCAATCCACCAGTCCGCTATCGATCCGTTCTGCGCAATCGTCTCTTCCAGCAGATAGTGGCCCACACCGCGTCGCCGCGTCACGTCACGCACCGCCAGCCGGTGGATCTTGCCGTGCGTACCGGAGATTTCCAGCTGTAACCCCGCCAGCAGCCGATCGTTGAAGCGCGCCGCATAGAGACGATGGCGCTCATCCAGCCGCTGTTCCAGTTCCTGAATGTTCAGATCGGGCCAGACCTTGCCCAGATCGATGTGGTCCTGCGGCGTCAGCGTGGTTAAACGCTGGATAGTCAGCTTCATAACAAAAACCTCTAAAAAAGGGGAAAGTGCAGCGAAAGTATACAACCAGAGCGCCACCACATTTTCATCAATAAAACAGGTCAAAAGATGGCCTGGGTGCCAGGATAATAGGTGTAAACAGGTTAAGCCTGCGATCAACCCAGCATAATGCGCTGGCAAAGTGGTGAAAAACCGGCCATTGCCTCCAGTGTATTATGCTGTTTCACTCAGTCAATTCTGAATATGTCAGTTGATTTACAGAAGAAACATCCTGTTTAATAACCTGAAAAATAAAGCCTTATTATTAAAAAATGCCAGAAAAGTACGCTAACTCCTTCATGATCAATCAGTTTTCGACTTTATCTGGCAATGCACGCATTCACAACATACACGACAAAACAGATGGGGTAGTCAGGATGAAAATGAAAGGTCGCGCATTACTGGCGGGATGTGTAGCACTGGCGATGAGCCATGCGGCGCTGGCTGAAGATATTAAAGTGGCGATTGTTGGCGCAATGTCAGGTCCGGTGGCGCAGTACGGCGACATGCAGTTCGCGGGTGCTACTCAGGCGATTGAAGATATCAACGCCAAAGGCGGCGTTAACGGCAACAAACTGGTTGCGGTGAAATATGATGACGCCTGTGACCCGAAACAGGCCGTTGCGGTCGCGAACAAGGTGATTAACGACGGTATCCGTTATGTTATCGGCCATCTCTGCTCCTCTTCGACCCAGCCTGCGTCTGACATCTATGAAGATGAAGGCGTGCTGATGATTACCCCGGCGGCGACCGCACCTGACCTGACTTCCCGCGGCTATAAACTGATCATGCGCACCACCGGTCTGGACTCTGACCAGGGGCCGACCGCAGCCAAATACATTATGAGCGAGCTGAAGCCGCAGCGTATCGCCGTGGTGCACGACAAACAGCAATATGGTGAAGGCCTGGCGCGTTCCGTACAGGAGAGCCTGAAAAAGCAGGGCGCGAACATCGTCATGTTTGAAGGGATCACCGCAGGCGACAAAGATTTCTCTACGCTGGTGGCGCGCTTTAAGAAAGAGAACGTCGATTTCGTCTATTTCGGCGGCTACTACCCGGAAATGGGCCAGATCCTGCGTCAGGCGCGGGCGGCCGGTCTGAAAACGCAGTTTATGGGACCAGAAGGGGTGGGCAACGCCTCCCTGTCGAACATTGCCGGTGCGGCGTCTGAGGGCATGCTGGTCACGCTGCCGAAACGCTACGATCAGGTTGAAACCAACAAACCGATCGTTGACGCGCTGAAGGCGAAGAAACTTGATCCGACCGGTCCGTTCGTCTGGACCACCTATGCCGCGCTGCAATCGCTGACCACCGGCATGGAACGTAGCAAGAGCGAAGAGCCGGACGCTATCGTGAAGAACCTTAAAGAAGGGGCTGCGGTGCCAACCGTCATGGGCAACCTGAACTGGGATGAAAAGGGCGATCTCAAGGGCTTTGAATTCGGCATCTTCAAATGGCATGCCGATGGTACCTCGACCGCAGTGAAGTAAACCAGGCGGTTTTCTGGTGAGCCGGAGGCCAGCTAAGCGGTCTCCACTCACCGGCGACACGAACGCCTGGCACACCGCTGCCAGGCGTTTTTTGTACCCCGATCGCCTGCGATCGGATAAGTAAGGGTTAAGGTATGTCCGAGCAGTTCCTCTATTTTATTCAGCAGATGTTTAACGGTGTCACCCTCGGGAGCACCTACGCGCTGATCGCCATCGGTTACACCATGGTTTACGGCATTATCGGCATGATCAACTTCGCCCACGGCGAGGTGTACATGATCGGTAGCTATGTCTCCTTTATCGTGATTGCCGCCCTGATGATGATGGGCATCGACACCACCTGGCTGATGATTGCGGCTGGCTTTGTGATGGCAGTCATTATCTCCAGCGCCTACGGCTGGAGCATTGAACGCGTGGCCTACCGGCCCGTACGTTCCTCTAAGCGCCTGATTGCGCTCATCTCCGCCATCGGGATGTCGATCTTCCTGCAAAACTACGTCAGCCTGACCCAGGGCTCACGCGACCTGGCGCTGCCGAGCCTGATCACCGGACAGTGGACGGTGGGGGAGAGCAACGGGTTTGCCGCCACCATCTCAACCATGCAGATTGTTATCTGGGTGGTGACCTTCCTGGCGATGCTGGCGCTGACCACCTTTATCCGCTACTCCCGCATGGGCCGCGCCTGTCGCGCCTGCGCTGAAGATCTGAAAATGGCCAGTCTGCTGGGCATAAACACCGACCGCGTGATCTCGCTGACCTTCGTGATCGGGGCCGCGATGGCCGCGGTAGCAGGCGTGCTGCTGGGCCAGTTCTACGGCTCGATCAACCCCTTCATCGGCTTTATGGCGGGGATGAAAGCGTTCACCGCCGCCGTGCTGGGCGGGATCGGCAGTATTCCGGGCGCGATGATTGGCGGACTGGTGCTGGGTATCGCTGAAGCGCTGACGTCAGCTTATCTCAGCACGGAATATAAAGATGTGGTTTCGTTTGCCCTGCTGATTGTGGTGCTGCTGGTGATGCCGACCGGGATTCTGGGTCGTCCGGAGGTTGAGAAAGTATGAAGACCTCGTTTATCAACGCCCTGATCGCCTCGGTAATGCTGCTGGTGCTGGCCACCTTCTTTATGGGACTGCGCCTGACGCTGGATGGCACAAATCTGGTGGTGCAGAACGCGGGCAGCGTGCGCTGGAACTGGATCGCCGCAGGCTGTGCGGTGGTGTTTCTGTTCCAGCTGCTGCGTCCGGTCTGGCAGAGCAGCCTGAAGAAAGTCTCCGGTCCGTCGCTGGTGTTGCCGGGCTTTGATGGCTCAACGCCGAAGCAGAAGCTGGTGATGGCGGTGCTGATTATCGCCGCAGTCGCCTGGCCTTTCCTGGTGTCGCGCGGCACCGTGGATATCGCCACGATGACGCTGATCTACGTGATGCTCGGCCTGGGCTTGAATGTGGTGGTGGGACTGTCGGGCCTGCTGGTGCTGGGCTACGGTGGCTTCTACGCCATCGGTGCCTACACCTTTGCGCTGCTGAACCACTACTACGGCCTTGGCTTCTGGCAGTGTCTGCCGCTCTCCGGCATCGTGGCTGCGCTGTTTGGTCTGCTGCTGGGCTTCCCGGTGCTGCGACTGCGCGGCGATTATCTGGCCATTGTGACGCTGGGCTTCGGTGAGATTGTGCGTATCCTGCTGCTGAACAATACCGCGCTGACCGGCGGACCCAACGGCATCAGCCAGATCCCTAAACCGACCCTGTTTGGCCTGGAGTTCGGGCGTACCCCGCGCGAAGGCGGCTGGGATACCTTCCACAACTTCTTTGGCCTGAAGTACGACCCCAGCGACCGTATCATCTTCCTCTATCTGGTGGCGCTGCTGCTGGTGGTGGTGACGCTGTTCGTGATCAACCGGCTGCTGCGGATGCCGCTGGGTCGCGCCTGGGAAGCCCTGCGTGAAGATGAGATCGCCTGTCGCTCTCTGGGCCTCAGCCCGACCCGCATCAAGCTGACCGCCTTTACTATCAGTGCCGCCTTTGCCGGATTCGCCGGCAGCCTGTTCGCGGCGCGCCAGGGCTTTGTCAGCCCGGAATCCTTTACCTTTGTCGAGTCCGCCTTTGTGCTGGCGATTGTGGTACTGGGTGGCATGGGATCGCAGTTCGCGGTGATTCTGGCTGCCATTCTGCTGGTGGTTTCCCGCGAGCTGATGCGCGATCTCAATGAGTACAGCATGCTGGTGTTGGGTGGCCTGATGGTGCTGATGATGATCTGGCGTCCGCAGGGCCTGCTGCCGATGAAGCGTCCGCATCTGAAGCTCAGAACCGGTAAACAAGGAGAAGAGGCATGAGTCAGCCTTTATTAGCCGTTGAAGGCCTGATGATGCGCTTCGGCGGTCTGTTAGCCGTAAACAATGTGGCGCTGGAGCTGCGTCCGCAGGAGATCGTTTCGCTGATTGGCCCTAACGGTGCCGGGAAAACCACGGTGTTCAACTGCCTGACCGGCTTTTACAAGCCAACCGGCGGCAGCATCACATTGCGTGACCAGCATCTGGAAGGCCTGCCGGGTCAGAAGATTGCGCGCATGGGCATTGTGCGAACCTTCCAGCACGTACGCCTGTTCCGTGAGATGACGGTGATTGAGAACCTGCTGGTGGCACAGCATCAGCACCTGAAGAGCGGCCTGTTTTCCGGCCTGCTGAAAACGCCCGCGTTTCGCCGCAGTGAGAGCGAAGCGCTGGATCGCGCGGCGACCTGGCTGGAGCGGGTCGGCTTACTCGACCTGGCTAACCGTCAGGCGGGCAATCTGGCCTATGGTCAGCAGCGCCGGCTGGAGATCGCGCGCTGCATGGTGACGCGCCCGGAGATCCTGATGCTGGATGAGCCGGCAGCGGGCCTCAACCCCAAAGAGACCCACGAGCTGGATGCGCTGATTGCGGAACTGCGTGGCGAACACAAGGTTTCGGTGCTGCTGATTGAACATGATATGAAGCTGGTAATGGGCATCTCTGACCGCATTTACGTGGTCAATCAGGGAACGCCGCTGGCTAACGGAACGCCGGAAGAGATTCGTAATAACCCGGATGTCATTCGCGCCTATTTAGGAGAGGCCTGAGATGGCAAATGCGATGTTAACCATTGAGAACGTCAGTGCGCATTACGGCAAAATTCAGGCGCTGCACAACGTCAGTCTTTACATCAATCAGGGCGAAATCGTCACCCTGATTGGTGCCAACGGCGCCGGGAAAACCACGCTGCTCGGCACGCTGTGCGGCGAACCGCGCGCGACCCAGGGCACCATTACCTTTGATGGCAAAACCATCACTGACTGGCAGACGGCGCGCATCATGCGTGAAGCAATTGCCATCGTGCCAGAGGGGCGGCGGGTCTTTTCGCGCATGACGGTGGAGGAGAACCTGGCGATGGGCGGCTTTTTTGCCAGCCGTCCGGACTACCTGTCGCGGATCAAGCGCGTGTATGAACTCTTTCCGCGTCTGGCGGAGCGTAAAATCCAGCGCGCCGGCACCATGTCCGGCGGTGAGCAGCAGATGCTGGCCATTGGCCGTGCGCTGATGAGCCAGCCGCGCCTGCTGCTGCTGGATGAGCCGTCGCTGGGACTGGCACCGATCATTATTCAGCAGATCTTCGACACCATTGAGCAGCTGCGCAGCGAGGGGATGACCATCTTCCTGGTGGAGCAGAATGCCAATCAGGCGCTGAAGCTGGCGGACCGGGGCTATGTGCTGGAGAACGGGCATGTGGTGCTGGAAGACACTGGTGCAGCATTACTCTCCAACGAAGCCGTCCGCAGCGCGTATCTGGGTGCCTGATGGGGCACGGCCTGGCTTGCTTGCCAGGTTCCGGTTGGGCAGTGCTCGCCATCCTCACGTACTACGTGTACGCTCCGGTGGCTGCGCGCTGTCCGCCCGCAACCTGCCTGCGCCGCCGACTGCCTGGAGCACTGGTGTGAAGGGTAGTTCCGATGGCCTTTGCCAGAGGCCGTTGCAGCTTATGGTAATCAATCCGACGTAGTAATGATGTTATAGCTGCTCAGACTGCTGACAAACCTAAATCAGTGTGAATCTGGCCGCAACAAATAAACTCAACGCGCAGGGAACATGATCAGAAGAGGAAAGCGTCCCGCGCCATGGACGGCGCGGGCCGAGCGTGTCATGGATGACGGATTTAGCGTCTTTCCGATCTGACCTTGTTCCTTGTGCATGCTCAGTCTTACAGCAACCTGGCCAGATTGTGTCAACAAAGTCGTTAGCTGCTCCGCCTTTCTTCCCTTTCGCCTGTCACCCGCCTGTCATCTGCCTGTTATTAATCCGTCATTTCCCCGTGTCATGTTACTTCGCGAACCAGAAATCCGTGATTTCACGCGTATTTACCTGCACAGGAAAACTCTATGTCCGTCGTTACCTTTCGCCGTAGCCTGATGAGCGCGCTGCTCGGTCTGACCCTTAGCGGCCATGCCATCGCCGCCACCGAGATCCCTTTCTGGCACTCCATGGAAGGCGAGTTAGGCAAAGAAGTCGATTCGCTGGCTCAGCGCTTTAACCAGACCCATCCCGATTACAAAATCGTTCCGACCTACAAAGGTAACTACGAGCAGAGCCTGGCGGCCGGGATCGCGGCAGTGCGCAGCGGCAAAGCGCCTGCGGTGCTGCAGGTTTATGAAGTGGGCACGGCCACCATGATGGCTTCACAGGCGATTGTGCCGGTGCATCAGGTCTTCAAAGATGCCGGCATCCCCTTTGATGAAAAGCAGTTCGTGCCAACGGTCGCGGGCTACTACAGCGACAGCAAAGGCCAGCTGATCTCTCAGCCGTTCAACAGCTCTACCCCGGTGCTCTACTACAACAAAGATGCCTTTAAGAAAGCGGGTCTGAATCCCGATCAGCCCCCGAAAACCTGGCAGGAGCTGGCCACGGATGCCGCCGCGCTGCGCAAGTCGGGCATGAGCTGCGGCTACGCCAGCGGCTGGCAGGGCTGGATTCAGATCGAAAACTTCAGCGCCTGGCATGCGCTGCCCGTCGCCACGGAAAATAACGGCTTCGACGGCCTGGATGCGGTGCTGGAGTTCAACAAACCGGTGCAGGTGCGTCACATCGAAATGCTGGAAGCGATGAACAAAAAAGGGGACTTCACCTACTTTGGCCGCAAAGATGAGCCGACGGCGAAGTTCTACAACGGCGACTGCGGCATCACTACCGCCTCCTCCGGTTCGCTGGCCGATATCCGCCACTACGCAAAATTCAACTTTGGCGTTGGCATGATGCCCTATGACGACACCGTAAAAGGCGCGCCGCAGAACGCCCTGATCGGCGGAGCCAGCCTGTGGGTGATGAAAGGCAAAGATGCGGCAACGTATAAAGGCGTCGCGGAGTTCATGCAGTTCCTCGCGAAACCGGAAATCGCGGCGGAATGGCACCAGAAAACCGGCTACCTGCCGATTACCACGGCCGCCTATGAGCTGACGAAACAGCAGGGCTTCTACGACAAAAATCCGGGTGCAGATATCGCTACCCGTCAGATGATGAACAAACCGCCGCTGCCGTTCACCAAAGGCATACGTCTGGGCAATATGCCGCAGATCCGTGCCGTGATTGACGAAGAGCTGGAGAGCGTCTGGACCGGTAAACAGTCGCCGCAAAGCGCGCTGGATAACGCGGTCAAACGCGGCAACGAACTGCTGCGTCGCTTCCAGCAGCAGGTGAAGTAATCTGCCCGACAGGGCCAGTGCAGGCTGGCCCTCTCTCTTTCTGAATCAGAGTGCGCTATGTCTTCTTCTCGCCCGGTTTTTCGCACCAGCCTGCTGCCTTATCTGCTGGTGCTGCCGCAGTTACTGATCACCGCGGTCTTCTTTCTCTGGCCTGCCGGTGAAGCGCTGTGGTACTCGCTGCAAAGCCTCGATCCCTTTGGCCTCTCCAGCCGCTTTGTCGGGCTGGAAAATTTCAGACGCCTGTTTGCCGATCCCTACTATCTCGATTCGTTCTGGACCACCCTGACATTCAGCGGCATGGTCACGGGGTTCGGCATGCTGTTTTCGCTGCTGCTGGCGGCGCTGGTCGATTATGTGGTGCGACTGCGCCGCCTCTATCAGACCCTGCTGCTGCTGCCCTACGCCGTTGCGCCGGTGGTGGCCGCGGTACTGTGGATGTTTCTGTTCAATCCCGGTCTGGGCCTCTTCAGCTACCTGCTGCACCACATCGGCTATGAGTGGAACTATGCGCAGAACAGCGGTCAGGCGATGTTCCTGATTGTTCTGGCGTCGATCTGGCAGCAGATGAGCTACAACTTCCTGTTCTTTTTCGCTGCTCTGCAGTCGATCCCGAAATCGCTGGTGGAAGCCGCCGCGATTGACGGTGCCGGGCCGGTGCGACGCTTCTTCAACCTTTCCCTGCCGCTGATTGCGCCGGTGAGCTTCTTTCTGCTGGTGGTGAATCTGATCTATGCCTTCTTCGACACCTTCCCGGTGATCGACGCGGCTACCGGCGGCGGGCCGGTGCAGGCGACCACCACGCTGATCTACAAAATCTACCGCGAAGGCTTCACCGGTCTGGACCTCTCCTCGTCGGCGGCGCAGTCGGTGGTGCTGATGCTGCTGGTCATCGGGCTGACGGTCATCCAGTTCCGCTTTGTTGAACGTAAGGTGCAATACCAATGATTGAGAATCGACGCGGGCTGGATCTCTTCAGCCACCTCGTGCTGGTACTGGGCGTGCTCACCATCCTGTTTCCGCTCTACGTCGCCTTTGTCGCCGCAACGCTGGATAACGAGGCGGTCTATCAGGTGCCGATGACGCTGGTGCCCGGCACCCATCTCTGGGAGAACGTCTCACGCATCTGGACTCACGGCGTCAACGGCAGCGGCCCGGCATTTGGTCTGATGCTGCTTAACAGCATGATCATGGCGCTCGGCATCACCTTCGGCAAAATCACCGTGTCGATGCTGTCGGCATTTGCGCTGGTCTGGTTTCGCTTTCCGCTGCGCACGCTCTTCTTCTGGCTGATCTTTATCACCCTGATGCTGCCGGTGGAGGTGCGTATTTTCCCGACGGTGCAGGTGATTGCCGATCTCAATCTGCTCGACAGCTACAGCGGGCTGACCCTGCCACTGATGGCTTCAGCAACCGCCACCTTCCTGTTTCGTCAGTTTTTTATGTCGCTGCCGGATGAGCTGGTCGAAGCGGCGCGCATTGATGGGGCCAGCGCGATGCGCTTCTTTATCGACATCGTGCTGCCGCTCTCCAGAACCAATCTGGCGGCGTTATTCGTGATCACCTTTATCTACGGCTGGAACCAGTATCTCTGGCCGCTGCTGATTATCAATGACGCCAGCCTCGGCACGGCGGTGGCGGGGATTAAAAGCATGATCTCCAGCAGCGGTTCGCCGACCCAGTGGAACGAAGTGATGGCAGCAATGTTATTAACCCTGATCCCACCGCTGGTGGTGGTATTGGTCATGCAGCGTGCCTTTGTGCGCGGTCTGGTTGAGAGTGAGAAATAAGATGGCAGGCGTAACCCTTCAGGCAGTGACCAAATCCTATGACGGTAAAAATCAGATCATTCAGCCGCTGAACGTCACCATCCATGACGGCGAATTTATGGTGATGGTCGGCCCTTCCGGCTGCGGAAAATCGACCCTGCTGCGCATGGTGGCCGGTCTGGAGCGGGTCACCTCCGGCGATATCTACATCAATAACCGGCGCGTCACCCAGGAGGAGCCGAAAGATCGCGGCATCGCGATGGTGTTCCAGAACTATGCGCTCTATCCCCACATGTCGGTAGAGGAGAACATGGCGTATGGCCTCAAAATTCGCGGCATGGGCAAAGAGCAGATTCGTCAGCGGGTGCTCGACGCGGCGCGCAGTCTGGAGCTGGATCATTTGCTGACGCGGCGGCCGCGGGAGCTCTCCGGCGGGCAGCGTCAGCGCGTGGCGATGGGCCGCGCTCTCGTGCGCGAACCGGCGGTCTTTCTGTTTGATGAGCCGCTGTCGAATCTCGACGCCCGTTTGCGGGTGCAGATGCGGCTGGAGTTGCAGCAGCTGCATCGCCGCCTGCAGACCACCAGCCTCTATGTGACGCACGACCAGGTTGAGGCGATGACGCTGGCGCAGCGGGTGATGGTGATGAATAAAGGGGTGGTCGAGCAGCTTGGCACCCCGGTGGAGATCTATGAGCGTCCCGCCAGCCAGTTCGTCGCCGCGTTTATCGGCGCGCCTGCCATGAACCTGCTGAAAGGGCAGTTCAGCAGCGACGGGTCGCGCTTTAATCTCGACGCCTCGCACGCGCTGCCGCTGAGCGAGAGCAGGGCGAAATGGGCTGGCCGGCCGGTGGTGCTGGGTATCCGGCCAGAGCATATCCGGCAAAGCAGCCGCGAGCAGGGCGGCATCCCGCTGCGGGTGGACACGCTGGAGATGCTGGGTGCCGATAATCTGGCCCATGGCCGCATCGGCGACACGCCGCTGGTGGTACGCTTAGCCCACAGTGAACGGCCGGAACCCGGCACGACGCTGTGGCTGCATCTGCCGTCAGATGCGTTACACTTCTTCGATTCAACCCATGGAAAGCGTCTGGAATGAGCACACAACACTGGCCCTATCCCCGCATCGTCGCCCACCGCGGCGGCGGTAAACTGGCACCGGAAAATACCCTGGCAGCCATCGACACTGGCGCGAAGTTTGGACATCAGATGATTGAATTTGATGTCAAACTCTCGGCCGATGCGCAGATTTTTCTGCTGCACGACGACACGCTGGATCGCACCAGTAACGGCTGGGGCGTGGCGGGTCAGCTGCCGTGGGAAAAGTTATCGCAGCTTGATGCGGGCGGCTGGTTTGGCAACGCCTTCTCGGGCGAAAAGCTGGCGCGGCTGGATGAGGTGGCGGCACGCTGCCGTCAGCATCAGATGATGGCCAACATCGAAATCAAACCCACCACCGGCAGCGAGACCGAAACCGGCCGTGCCGTGGCGCAGGCCGCGGCGATGCTGTGGCAGGATCAGACCGCGCCGCTGCTCTCGTCGTTCTCTTTTGAGGCGCTGGAAGCCGCCATGCAGGCAGAGCCGCAGCTGCCGCGAGGGCTGCTGTCTCACAGCTGGGACCCGCAGTGGCGGGAAAAGACCACGGCGCTGGCGTGCGTCTCCATCCACCTCAACCATAAAGTGCTGACCGCGGAGCGGGTTGCCGAGCTGAAAAGCGCGGACCTGAAGATTCTGGTCTACACCGTGAACAGTCCGGATCGGGCGCGGGAGTTACTGAAATGGGGCGTCGATGCCATCTGTACCGACGCAATCGACATCATCGGCCCCGACTTCGGTTAGTTCTGATTTGAATTCTGATTCTGCTGCCCCGGCTGCGTGGTGATTACCCGCTGCCGGGCGCTGTCGCGCTGTTCCTGCATTTTACGCTGCATATCCTGAGTCTGACGCTGCTGATCCTGGCGCAGCTTCAGCTGTTGCTGCTGCTGCTGGGTCTGCATCTGTGACTGCATCCGCTGCTGGCTGGGATTATAGCCCGGCCGGTTCGGGTCATTAGTGCTGTTCAGCGTGTTCGCCTGACTGGCGAAAGGCAGCAGGGCGGCTAAAACAATCATCCACTTTTTCATCACTCCTCCTTTCTGAACGCGACAGGGTTATGGGTGCACAACGGCGCACACCGGCTTCTGGGTCGCACCCATAAGTTTACCCGATATCACAGACCTGACTTTCAGATGTATTCCTGATTTGACTTAACCCTGACACTTTTGCTGTATTTGTAAGCACTTGCAGAAATGATAAAAAAATGTAAATAACAACACGGGATGGTGACAGGATGAAAATGCAGCAAACGGTGCGTCAGCTTAGCTGGTCGCTGGTGATGAGTTTTACCGTCGTGGCGGGTGCTAATGCCGCGCCAACGCAGGCGCCGCCCGTCTCTTATGGCGTAGACAGCGACACGTTTCACCCGGTCAAAGCGCAGCACGGGATGGTGGCGTCGGTAGACGCGATGGCGACCCAGGTCGGCGTAGAGATTCTGCGTCAGGGCGGCAATGCCGTAGATGCCGCCGTCGCCGTAGGTTTTGCGCTGGCGGTCACCCATCCGCAGGCGGGCAACCTTGGCGGAGGCGGCTTTATGCTGCTGCGCACCGCCTCGGGCCGTGCCACCGCCATCGATTTCCGTGAAATGGCACCGGGACGGGCGTCGCGCGATATGTTTCTGGATAAGCAGGGCAATGCCGACAGCAAGCTGTCGCTGACCTCACATCTCGCGTCCGGTACCCCCGGCACCGTAGCGGGTCTGGCGCTGGCCGCACACAAATATGGCACTCTGCCGCTGAGCACCCTGCTGGCTCCGGCCATCCGGCTGGCGCGGGACGGCATTCCGGTTAACGATGCGCTGGCCGATGACCTGAAAACCTACGGCAAAGAGGTGCTGATCACCCATCCCAACAGCAAGGCGATCTTCTACAAGCCAGACGGCACACCGTGGCAGAAGGGCGATCGGCTGGTGCAGAAAAATCTCGCTCACAGCCTGCAACTGATCGCCCGTCAGGGGCCGGATGCCTTTTATAAAGGCGAAATTGCGGATGAGATCGCCGGAGAGATGGCACAGCACGGCGGGCTGATCACCAAAGCGGACCTGGCGGCCTATCGTGCCGTCGAGCGCAAGCCGATTAGCGGCACTTACCGTGGCTATGAGGTCTTCTCGATGCCACCGCCGTCATCCGGGGGCATTCACATCGTGCAGATCCTCAATATCCTGGAGAATTTCGATCTGGCGAAGATGGGCTTTGGCAGTGCGGATGCCATGCAGGTGATGGCGGAAGCGGAAAAATATGCCTATGCCGACCGCTCAGAGTATCTCGGCGATCCCGATTTCGTGAAGGTGCCGTGGCAGGCGCTGACCAGTAAAGCCTACGCTAAGACGCTGGCGCAGCAGATCGATGTGGCGAAAGCGCGCCCCTCCAGCGAGATCAAGCCGGGTAAACTCGACCCTTATGAAAGCAACCAGACCACCCACTTCTCGGTGGTGGATAAGCAGGGGAATGCGGTTGCGGTGACCTATACGCTGAACACCTATTTCGGCAGCGGCATTGTGGCAGGCAAGAGCGGCATTCTGATGAACAACGAGATGGATGATTTCTCTGCTAAACCCGGAACGCCTAATGTCTATGGGTTGGTGGGCGGTGAAGCGAATGCCGTGCAGCCAGCGAAACGCCCGCTGTCGTCGATGTCGCCGACTATCGTGGCCAAAGGGGGCAAAACCTGGCTGGTGACCGGCAGCCCGGGCGGCAGCCGCATTATCACCACCGTGCTGCAGATGGTGGTTAACAGCATCGATTTTGGCATGAACGTGGCGGAAGCGACTAACGCACCGCGGTTCCACCATCAGTGGCTGCCGGATCAGTTGCGGGTAGAGAAGGGCTTCAGTCCGGACACACTGCGTCTGCTGGAAGCCAGAGGTCAGCATGTGAAGGTGCTGCCTGCGATGGGCAGTACCCAGAGCATCATGATTGGGCCGGATGGCATGCTGTATGGCGCGTCTGACCCGCGCAGCATCGATGATTTAAGTGCGGGTTACTGATACAAACCTGACCCAGGTGAATCTGACAGCAATAAATAAGCTTAACGCGCAGGGAACGGGGTCAGAAGAGGAAAGCGTCCCGCGCCAGGACGGCGCGGGCCGAGCGTGTCATGGATGACGGCTTTTGCGTCTTTCCGATCTGACCCCGTTTCCTGTGCAGGCGCTGACTGACAGCGAAACGTGCCAGGGTTTTCAGCACAAAGGGCACCAGCAGGTGCCCTTTTTCATCATCACAGGTCAGGGTCTAATCCGCGCCATATAGTACGTATCGATGAGTTCACCGTCCCGTATAGCGAACCCACGCGCCGTTCCCTCAATCTCAAAACCAAATCGCTGATAAAGGGCAATGGCCGGCGCGTTGTCGACGAACACCGTCAGCTCCATTCGGCTCACCTGAAGCCAGTTATCGCACATGGCGACCATTTCACGCATCAGTGCGCTGCCGACGCCACGCTGCCGGTAACGCGCATCCACCCCCATTCCCAGTGAAGCGGCGTGACGGCGTCTGGGGCGCTCTTCCACCTTTAACGCGCTTTGCCCGACAACCTCATCATCAATGCAGGCAGCCAGCAGGTATGAATGGGGCTGAGGCGTGGCGAGGCGCGTATGCCACCCCTGCAGGGATGAATGGGGCAGGTGGAGGGTGCCGGCCTGGGTATCGGGCTGGCTGTAAATCCGGTGCAGTGCAGCGGCATCTTCGGGTATAACGTGCCGGACAACGATTTCACTCATGGTCGCTCCTTTCGCCGTTAAAAAACTTTTAAACATCAAGGTATTCAATCCGTTAATCAAGTGAAAAAGTGCGAAAACCGCTTTACAGACGCGAATGATAATGATTATTATTGTCATGCGTTCCCGGGAGGTCGCCCGACAGCCTGAGAAAGCACGACATTGCTCACATTGCTTCCAGTATTATTTAGCCAGCCAGGGCGCTGGCTTTTTTTTTGCCCGCTCTCCTTCAGCCTTTTTCAGCCACTGCGCAACCCTTGTTCAACTATTTTGAACAGAGGAGTGAAGTTTTTCAGCTATCAATCAGACCGTCTCAGGCACAGACTATGAAAAAACATTGAGGAGATCTGAAAATGATTTATGTACGCAAAGCTGAAGAACGCGGTCACGCAAACCACGGCTGGCTCGATAGCTGGCACACCTTCTCATTCGCCAACTATTACGACGCGAACTTCATGGGCTTCTCCGCGTTGCGGGTGATTAATGAAGACGTGATCGACGGCGGTCAGGGGTTTGGTACCCACCCGCATAAAGATATGGAAATCCTGACCTACGTGCTCTCCGGTACGGTTGAGCATCAGGACAGCATGGGCAACAAAGAGCAGATCCCGGCAGGGGAGTTCCAGATCATGAGCGCCGGTACTGGCGTGCGTCACTCGGAGTACAACGCCAGCGAAAGCGAACCGTTGCACCTCTATCAGATCTGGATCATTCCTGAGCGTACCGGCATTGAGCCGCGCTACGATCAGCGCCGCTTCCCGGATGTGCAGGGACGTCAGCTGGTGCTCAGCCCGGACGCCCGTGAAGGGTCGCTGAAAGTCTATCAGGACATGACTCTGTCGCGCTGGGTACTGGGTGCCGGTGAACAGGATAACGTGGCGATTGAACCCGGTCGTCGCATCTGGATCCAGGTCGTCAAAGGCAATGTGAGCGTAAACGGTAACGCGGTGACTACCAGCGATGCCCTCGCCATCTGGGATGAAAGCGCGCTTACGCTGGAAGCCAGCACGGCCGCAGAAGTTCTGCTGTTTGATCTGCCACCGGTCTGAGAAAACTGACGGGCGCACCCCGGTGCGCCCCGCTGGCAATTTTGTGACAGAAAAGTGATAGACTCATCGTACTTTAGCTTTCAGGGCGATCCCAGGCGCTACGATGAAGAAGAAAAGACCGGTATTACAGGACGTTGCCGATCGCGTCGGCATTACCAAGATGACCGTCAGCCGCTACCTGCGCAATCCTGAGCAGGTTTCTGTTGCCCTGCGGGATAAGATCGCGGTGGCACTGGATGAGCTGGGTTATATCCCTAATCGCGCCCCCGATATGCTCTCGAACGCCACCAGCCGTGCGATTGGCGTGCTGCTGCCGTCACTGACCAACCAGGTCTTTGCTGACGTTCTGCGCGGCATTGAAGCCGTCACGGATGAAGCGAACTACCAGACGCTCGTCGCCCACTTTGGTTACAACCCACAAAAAGAGGAGCTGCAACTGCGCTCGCTGCTGGGCTGGAACATTGATGGGGTAATCCTCACCGAACGCACCCATACCCCGGGCACGCTGCGCATGCTGGAAGTGGCGGGCATCCCGGTCATCGAGATGATGGACAGCGTTACGCCCTGCCTGGACATGGCGGTCGGCTTTGATAACGTCGAAGCGGCCCGGCAGATGACTCAGGCGATCCTCGGCAAAGGACATCGCCACACCGTTTATCTTGGTGCACGCCTGGATGAGCGTACCCTGCAGAAACAGCGTGGTTACGAAATCGCGATGCGCGAAGCCGGGCTGACGCCGCGCAGCGTCATGATGGAAGATGCCTCTTCATTCAGTGCCGGTGGCGATCTGCTGCGTGAGGCGCAGCGTCTCTATCCTGAAACCGACAGCCTCTTCTGTACCAACGACGACCTGGCGGTCGGCGCGATGTTTGAGTGCCAGCGCCAGGGATTGCGGGTGCCCGATCAGATGGCGATTGCCGGTTTCCATGGTCACGATATCAGTCAGGTGGTGACGCCTCAGCTGGCTACGGTACTGACGCCGCGTGATCGCATCGGGCGCGAAGCCGCAGCGCTGCTGCTGGCGCGCATCGCCGGGGAAAGCCGCGAAACGCGCATGCTCGACACCGGTTTTGCGATCAGTGAAGGCGGCAGCATCTGATTGTGGCGTTTTTATGAGTCAGCTCACACTTTGAGGCTTTTCCGGGTAAAAAGGTTGCCACGCTGTTAAGCGGCCAGGAGAATGAGAAACGACATTGTTATCGGTAACATTGGCAAATTCTCACCTGCCGGAGCAGAAAAATGACAACGCAATCCCCGTCGCATCACGTTTTTATCCTGATGGGCGTTTCAGGCAGCGGAAAGTCTGCCGTCGCCAATCAGGTCTCTCACCAGCTGAATACAGCCTTTCTTGACGGCGATTTTCTCCACCCCCGTGCCAACATTCTGAAGATGGCCGATGGTCACCCGCTGGATGACAACGATCGTCAGCCGTGGTTACAGGCCCTGAACGATGCCGCTTTTGCCATGCAGCGCACCCAGGCGATCTCCATCATTGTCTGCTCGGCCCTGAAGAAACGTTATCGCGACATTCTGCGTCAGGGAAATGACAACCTGCGTTTCATCTACCTGAAAGGGGACTTCGACACCATTGAAGCCCGCCTGAAAGCGCGCAAAGGGCACTTCTTCAAGCCGCAGATGCTGGTGACGCAGTTTGCAACGCTGGAAGC
Organism: Pantoea sp. EKM103V; assembly: GCF_011800365.1. NCBI lineage: Bacteria > Pseudomonadati > Pseudomonadota > Gammaproteobacteria > Enterobacterales > Erwiniaceae > Pantoea > Pantoea sp. EKM103V. Next base: position 144,482 of record NZ_JAALFQ010000006.1, read on the forward strand.
GCCAGGCAGCGACGAGCCGGATGTACTGGAAGTGGATATCACGCATTCACTGGATGAGGTTGTGGCGGCTACGGTTGCGACTATCCGGGACGCTATCAGTCAGGGTTAGAGATGAATACCGCAACACTCGTTTTGACCGCAGCAGGCTCCGTCCTGCTGCTGCTTTTTCTGGTGATGAAGGCGCGTATGCACGCCTTTGTCGCACTCATGTTAGTGTCAATTGGTGCCGGACTGTTCTCCGGCATGCCTCTGGATAAGATTGCGGACACCATGCAGAAGGGGATGGGCGGCACGCTCGGCTTCCTCGCTATCGTGGTGGCGCTGGGCGCGATGTTCGGCAAAATCCTGCATGAAACCGGGGCCGTGGATCAGATTGCTGTCCGGATGCTGAAAACCTTTGGTCAGAGCCGCGCCCACTACGCCATGGGGATTGCCGGTCTGATCTGCGCGCTGCCACTCTTCTTTGAGGTGGCTGTCGTGCTGTTGATCAGCATCGCTTTTGCCGTGGCGCGGCGAACCGGGGGCAATCTGGTGAAGCTGGTTATCCCGCTCTTTGCCGGGGTGGCTGCTGCTGCCGCGTTTCTGCTGCCGGGGCCGGCTCCGATGCTGCTGGCTTCACAGATGCACGCTGACTTTGGCTGGATGATCCTGCTGGGGCTGTGTGCGGCGATCCCCGGGATGCTGATTGCCGGGCCGCTGTTTGGCAATTTCATTGCGAAGCACGTCTCCTTCAGCGCCCCGCCGGAAGATCATCAGCCGGATGTCGATGAGAACCAGCTGCCCTCATTTGGCTTCAGCCTCTCTCTGATCCTGTTTCCGCTGGTGCTGGTCGGCCTGAAAACCATTGGCGCCCGCTTCACCACCGAAGGGACCTCGCTGTATGCGTGGCTGGAATTTATCGGCCATCCCTTCACCGCGATCCTGCTGGCGCTGCTGGTGGCGATTTATGGTCTGGCTTATCGTCAGGGCATGGATAAAGAGCGGGTGATGCAGGTGTGCGGCAGCGCGCTGCAACCGGCGGGGATTATCCTGCTGGTGATTGGCGCGGGCGGCGTGTTCAAGCAGGTGCTGGTGGACTCCGGTGTGGGTCCGGTGCTGGGCAACGCGCTGACCGGCGCGGGCCTGCCGATTGCGCTGGCCTGCTTTATCCTGTCAGGTGCGGTACGGGTCATTCAGGGGTCGGCAACGGTCGCCTGTCTGACCACGGTCGGGTTGATCATGCCGGTGATTGAACCGCTGCACTACAGCGGCGCGCAGCTGGCGGCGCTCTCGATCTGTATCGGCGGCGGCTCCATCATCATCAGTCATGTGAACGATGCCGGTTTCTGGCTGTTTGGCCGCTTTACCGGGGCCAGCGAAGCGGAAACGCTGAAGACATGGACGCTGATGGAGACGATTCTCGGCACGACCGGGGCTATCGTCGGTATGATTGCTTTCGCACTGCTCTCGTCATAGGTTGAACACTGCGCTTCCCTGATCAGCAGGGCGGCGCAGTGCCTCTTCTACAACTTCAGATACGCGCGGATGCCGTCCAGGAACATCTGGGTCGCCAGCATAATCAGTATCAACCCCATCAGACGCTCCAGCGCGTTGACCCCTTTATCACCCAGCAGACGCAGGAACAGACCTGACATCAGCAGAATGCCGACCGTCACGCCCCAGGCGATCAACAGCGCACCTACCAGGTGGGACATCTGATGTGGATACTGATGCGACAGCAGCATCAGCGTCGCCAGCAGCGACGGCCCGGCGACCAGCGGAATCGCCAGCGGCACCAGGAACGGCTCTTCCCCTGCCGGTAAACCAGAGCTGCTGCTCTCGGCCGACGGGAAAATCATCTTGATGGCGATAAGAAACAGAATGACGCCGCCGGAAATCGACACCGTCTCGGTGCGCAGATTTAAAAAGGCCAGAATGCGCTCGCCGGTAAACAGAAACAGCAGCATGATAATCAGGGCGATCAGCATTTCGCGGATCAGCACCACCCGCCGCCGTTTCGGCTCCAGATGCTTTAAAACCGACATAAAAATCGGCAGATTGCCCAGCGGATCCATAATTAACAACAATAATATTGTCGCCGAAATCATTTCAGTCATTGGTTTAACGCCATCCCGTCCGCCAGAAAGCGGAGTTATTAGTTACGCTGCTGAAAAAGTTAGCGTAATCGAATTAATTCACTTGCCACCAGGCCTGCATTTTGTAGAGTGAGCAGACAGAGGTAAATCCTATTATTACGCAGAGCGGCGTGAACATAGCACGCCGCTCTCTCCACTGAAATGAAAGCAGGTGAAATCTGCCTGAGACGGACACGACATGAAGAATGTAGGTTTTGTTGGTTGGCGCGGTATGGTCGGCTCCGTGCTGATGTCCCGCATGAGCGAAGAGCGCGATTTTGATGCAATCAATCCGGTCTTCTTCTCGACGTCGCAGCATGGTCAGGCGGCTCCGTCGTTTGCGGGCAAGCAGCAGGGCGCACTGCAGGATGCCTTTGATCTTGAGGCGCTGCGTGCGCTGGACATCATTATCACCTGTCAGGGCGGCGACTACACCAGCGATGTCTATCCTAAGCTGCGCGCCAGCGGCTGGCAGGGCTACTGGATCGATGCGGCCTCGACGCTGCGCATGCAGGACGATGCCATCATCATCCTCGATCCGGTCAACCACGCGGTGATCCGTCAGGGCATCGACCAGGGCATCAAAACCTTCGTCGGCGGTAACTGCACCGTCAGCCTGATGCTGATGTCGCTGGGCGGCCTGTTCGCGCAGGACCTGGTGGAGTGGGCCTCTGTCGCCACCTATCAGGCGGCGTCAGGCGGCGGCGCGCGCCACATGCGTGAACTGCTGACCCAGATGGGCATGCTGCACGACCACGTTGCGCCTGCGCTGCAGAATCCGGCCTCAGCAATTCTCGACATCGAGCGCAGCGTGACCGACTTCACCCGTTCCGGCACCCTGCCGACCGATAACTTCGGCGTGCCGCTGGCAGGCAGTCTGATTCCGTGGATCGACAAACAGCTGGAGAATGGCCAGAGCCGCGAAGAGTGGAAAGGCCAGGCGGAGACCAACAAGATCCTCGCGACCCGCAACGTCATTCCGGTTGATGGCTTGTGCGTGCGTGTGGGTGCACTGCGCTGCCACAGCCAGGCGTTTACCCTGAAGCTGAAACGCGATCTGCCGCTGTCTGAAATTGAACAGCTGCTGGCCTCTCATAACGAGTGGGTCAAAGTGGTGCCGAATGACCGCGAGCTGACGATGCGGGAACTGACCCCCGCGGCCGTGACCGGTACGCTGACCACGCCGGTTGGCCGTCTGCGCAAACTGAATATGGGGCCGGAGTATCTCTCCGCCTTCACGGTAGGCGACCAGCTGTTATGGGGCGCAGCCGAACCGCTGCGTCGCATGCTGCGGTTGTTAATCGACTAAGAAAAATATCGCCAAAGGCCGGATTTATCCGGCCTTTTTTTTGCTTTGCAGTACGTGAAACAACCTGCCGGACCGCTTACTCAGTGATCAGCTTCCCCTTTTTGGCGGTCGGCAAAGAATATTTTGCTTTCAGCCATGGCAACTGCTGCGACCAAGCTATGATTTAACCATGATGTGCCACAGGTTTCGCTTTTGCTTTCCGGATTAAATGGTTGTGGTACACGGCAAAACACTTTTTCCATGGAATGGCCTGACACTTTTTTGCCGTCGTACGTATGGCTCAATGAAGAGCAGCGCAGATGACGCGCGACAGGCCGTGTCGCGAGCATCTCGGCTGCCAGTTATCACAGGAAGAAAGTCATGTCAGAGCTTCCCGATCGCGAGGCGATCAATGCCCTGTTTGCGGGTAATTATGCCGATCCTTTTTCGTTACTAGGGATGCACCGAACGCCACAAGGCCTTGAAGTCAGGGCGTTGCTCCCCGAAGCGCTTGAGGTGTGGGTCATTGAGACCTCTACCGGGCGCAAGCTGGCTCAACTGGCGTGTGAAGACGCACGCGGCTTCTTCAGCGGCGTGATCCCCCGTCGCAAAAATCCGTTCCGCTATCAGCTGGCGGTGAACTGGCACGGCCAGCAAAACCTGGTTGACGATGCCTATCGCTTTGGCCCGCTGCTGCAGGAGATGGATCTGTGGCTGCTGGCCGAAGGCACCCACCTGCGTCCGTACGAAACCCTGGGCGCGCATGGTGACGTGATTGATGGCGTGACCGGTACCCGCTTCTGCGTCTGGGCGCCCAACGCCCGTCGTGTTTCCGTCGTCGGCGATTTCAATTTCTGGGATGGCCGCCGTCACCCGATGCGTCTGCGCCAGGAGCTGGGCATCTGGGAGCTGTTTGTGCCGGGTGCGGTCAACGGTCAGCTCTACAAATATGAAATCATCGACGCCAATGGCGATCTGCGTATCAAAGCGGACCCTTACGCCTTCGAAGCACAGATGCGCCCGGAGAGCGCGTCGATGATCTGCGGCCTGCCTGCGCCCGTTGAGATGAAAGCGGAGCGCAAGGCCGCCAACGGTTTCGATGCGCCGATCTCCATCTATGAAGTACATCTGGGCTCCTGGCGTCGTCATACCGACAACAATTTCTGGCTGAGCTACAAAGAGCTGGCTGAACAGCTGGTGCCCTACGTCAAAGAGATGGGCTTTACCCATATCGAACTGCTGCCGATTAACGAACATCCGTTTGACGGCAGCTGGGGCTATCAGCCGCTGGGCATGTATGCACCAACCCGCCGTTTCGGAACCCGTGACGACTTCCGCGCCTTTATCGACAGCGCCCATGCTGCCGGCCTCAACGTCCTGCTCGACTGGGTACCGGGTCACTTCCCCAACGATGACTTCGGGCTGGCGCGCTTTGACGGCACCGAGCTCTATGAGCACAGCGATCCGCGAGAAGGCTACCATCAGGACTGGAACACCCTGATCTACAACTTTGGCCGCCGGGAAGTGAGTAACTACCTGTCGGGCAATGCGCTCTACTGGACAGAACGCTTTGGCATCGATGGCCTGCGCGTGGATGCCGTCGCCTCCATGATCTACCGCGACTACAGCCGCGTCGAAGGGCAGTGGGTGCCGAATCAGTATGGTGGCCGCGAGAACCTTGAGGCGATTGAGTTCCTGCAACACACTAACCGCACGCTCGGTACCGTGGCGTCCGGCGCGGTCACGATGGCGGAAGAGTCGACGGACTACCCTGGCGTAACGCGTCCGACAGAGGGTGGCGGGCTGGGCTTCTGGTTCAAATGGAACCTGGGCTGGATGCACGACACGCTCGACTACATGCAGGTTGATCCTATCTACCGCAAGCATCATCACAACCTGATGAGCTTCGGCATGATGTACAACTACACCGAAAACTTTGTGCTGCCGCTGTCGCACGACGAAGTGGTGCACGGCAAGCGCTCCATTCTCGACCGCATGCCGGGCGATGCCTGGCAGAAGTTCGCCAATCTGCGCGCCTATTACGGCTGGATGTGGGGTTTCCCCGGCAAGAAACTGCTGTTTATGGGCAACGAGTTTGCTCAGGGCCGCGAGTGGAACCACGATGTCAGCCTGGACTGGCATCTGCTGGAAGGCGGCGATAACTGGCATCACGGCGTGCAGCGTCTGGTGCGCGATCTCAACCACACCTATCAGTACTACACGCCGCTGCATCAGCTCGACTTCGACCCGGCAGGTTTTGAGTGGCTGGTGGTCAACGATGCGGAACATTCGGTCTTCGCCTTTGTACGTCGTGACCGCGAAGGTAACGAAATCATCGTCGTCAGTAACTTTACGCCGGTGCCGCGTCCGGGCTACCGCTTTGGGGTCAATCAGCCTGGCACCTGGCGCGAAGTGCTGAACACCGACCAGCATGAGTATCACGGCAGTGATGTGCGTAATCACCGGGTGCATACCGATGAGCAGGAGAGTCACGGACGACCACAGTCGCTGAGCCTCAATCTGCCACCGCTGGCAACGGTATGGCTGGTGCGGGAGGGGGAATGACCATTACTGCCGGGGATCCCGAACCGCTGGGTGCCAGTTACGATGGCAAAGGCGTCAATTTCACCCTGTTTTCTCAGCATGCCGGGCGCGTCGAGCTCTGCCTGTTTGATGACGAGGGGCGTGAACAGCGTCTTGATCTGCCTGGCCGCAGCGGGGATATCTGGCATGGTTATGTTCCGGCGCTGAAGCCGGGGCAGCGTTACGGCTACCGGGTGCATGGCCCCTGGACGCCGCAGCAGGGACACCGCTTTAATCCGGCGAAGCTGCTGGTCGATCCCTGCGCCCGCGCGGTTGAGGGCGACGTCCCGGATGACCCGCTGTTTCAGGGCGGCGAGGCGCAGCCCGATCCGCATGACAACGCGGCCATCGCGCCGAAGTCACGGGTGGTGGCGGAAGATTTCGACTGGCAGGACGATGTCGCCCCGCGCACGCCGTGGGGTAACACGGTGATTTACGAAGCGCACGTTCGCGGGCTGACGAAGCAGCATCCGGAAATTCCGGAAACGCTGCGCGGGACTTACGCGGCGCTGGGTCATCCTGTTATGGTGAACTACCTGCGCGATCTCGGCATTACGGCGCTGGAGCTACTGCCAGTGGCCCATTTTGCCAGCGAGCCGCGCCTGCTCCAGCTCGGCCTGAGTAACTACTGGGGCTACAACCCCTTTGCGCTCTGGGCGGTCGATCCGCGTTACGCCTCTGGTCAGCCAGGCGTCACGCCGCTGCAGGAGTTTCAGCAGGCGGTAAAAAACCTGCACGCCGCGGGTATCGAAGTGCTGCTGGATGTGGTGTTCAACCACACCGCCGAACTGGATGAGATCGGCCCGACGATCTCGATGCGCGGCATCGACAACGCCAGCTACTACTGGCTGGATGAGCAGGGCGGCTATCAGAACTGGACCGGCTGCGGCAACACGCTGAATATCCACCATCCACAGGTGATGGCGTGGACCTTAGAGGCGCTGCGCTACTGGGTGCGGGTCTGTCACGTTGATGGCTTCCGCTTTGACCTTGCGCCGGTGCTGGGCCGCACGCCCGATTACCGGCGTGATGCCCCTTTTTTCGCGGCGATACGCGCCTGTCCGCTGCTCTCTCAGGTCAAGCTGATTGCGGAACCCTGGGATATCGGCCCTGACGGCTATCAGGTTGGCCGTTTTCCGCCACCCTTTGCCGAATGGAACGATCAGTTTCGCGACACCGCGCGTCGCTACTGGCTGCATGGCGCAATGAGCAACGGCGAGTTTGTCCGTCACTTTGCCGCCTCCAGCGATCTCTACCAGCACGATGACCGTCTGCCCCACGCCACGGTTAACCTGATCACCGCGCATGACGGCTTTACGCTGTGGGATGTGGTGAGCTTCGAACGCAAACACAACGAAGCCAACGGGGAAGATAACCGCGACGGTCACGGCGATAACTACAGCCACAATCACGGCAAAGAGGGGCTGAACGTCAGTTTTGACGTCACGGAACGTCGCCGCCGCAGCGTGCGGGCACTGCTCACCACGCTGCTGCTGTCACAGGGCACGCCGATGCTGCTGGCGGGCGATGAGCGCGGCCACACGCAGCGCGGCAATAATAATGCTTACTGTCAGGACAACGCCCTCAGCTGGCTTGACTGGCAGGCGGATGAGAAGGGATTGGTCGGATTCACCGCCGCACTGATTCGTCTGCGCCAGCGCATACCGGCGCTGACCGCGGATCGCTGGTGGCAGGAGGGTGATGGCAATGTGCAGTGGCTCAATGCCGGTGGCCAGCCACTGCAGCACGATGAATGGGCACAGGGGCTGCACAGATTGCAGATCCTGCTGTCTGGCCGCTGGTTAATAACAATAAACGCCACGGATACGGTGAATGACATCGTGTTACCAGACGGAGAATGGCGTGCCCTTCCTCCTTTCGCCGGGGACGACAACCCCATCCTGCTAACTGTCTGGCATGGTCCCGCACACGGTGTGTGCGTGTTCCAAAAGCAATCATAAGGAGTCAGACATGGTTAAGTTAGATAGAACAGAACACCTGATGCTGGCCCGCCAGCTCCCTACACAGACGGTTGCTCTGATCCTCGCCGGCGGACGCGGCACGCGGCTGGTCGATTTAACGGCCAAACGTGCCAAACCGGCGGTGCATTTCGGCGGCAAGTTCCGCATTATCGACTTTGCCCTCTCCAACTGCGTCAACTCCGGTATCCGGCGGATTGGCGTCATTACACAGTATCAGTCCCATACCCTGACTCAGCATATCCAGCGTGGCTGGTCGATCTTCAATGAAGAGATGAATGAGTTTGTCGATTTGCTGCCAGCGCAGCAGCGCTTTTCGACCGAACAGTGGTATCGCGGCACGGCCGATGCCGTGACGCAGAACCTTGATGTGATTCGCCGCTATCAGGCGCAGTACATCGTGATCCTTGCCGGGGACCACATTTATAAGATGGATTATTCACGCATGCTGCTGGACCACGTGGTGAACGAGGCGAAATGTACCATCGCCTGTTTACCGGTACCGGTGCATGAAGCCACGGCGTTTGGCGTGATGGCGGTGAATGAGGAGAACATGGTGATCGACTTCGTGGAGAAACCCGCGAAGCCGCCCACTATGCCAGGTGATGACACGCAGTCGCTCGCCAGCATGGGGATCTACGTCTTCAACGCGGATTATCTCTATGAGCTGCTGGAAGCGGATCTGCAGACGCCAGGCTCTAACCACGACTTCGGCAAAGATATCCTGCCGAAAGTGGTGGCAAGCGGCGAAGGCTATGCGCACTCCTTTGCGCTCTCCTGCGTCCAGAACGATGACAACGCGCCGCCTTACTGGCGCGACGTCGGGACGCTGGAAGCCTACTGGCGCGCCAATCTCGATCTGGCCTCGGTGATGCCTGAGCTGGATATGTATGACGTCACCTGGCCTATCCGTACCCACATGGAGCCGCTGCCCCCCGCGAAATTTGTTCAGGATCGTTCCGGCAGTCACGGGATGACGATGAACTCGCTGGTGTCGGGCGGCTGCATTATCTCCGGTTCGGTCGTGGTCAACTCGGTGCTGTTCCCCCGGGTTCGGGTTAACTCGTTTTGCAATATTGATTCAACCGTTCTGCTGCCGGATGTGGTGGTGGGTCGCTCGTGTCGTCTGCGCCGCTGCGTGATTGATCGCGCCTGTGAGTTACCGGAAGGCATGGTGATTGGTGAAAATCCGGATGAAGACAGTCGCCGGTTTCACCGTTCGGATGAAGGGATCGTACTGGTCACCCGCGCCATGCTGGCCAGGCTGGCCAAAGCGGGGCTGTAAGCGATAAGCGGAACTTACGCAATCGGCACGCGGAGCGTGCCGGATAACTTAATGAGGTCGAGGATGCAGGTTTTACATGTCTGTTCAGAACTTTTCCCGCTGCTTAAAACGGGCGGACTGGCTGATGTAGTCGGGGCATTACCTCAGGCGCAGATTGCGGGCGGCACAGACACGCGGGTGCTGCTGCCGGCGTTTCCTGCATTGCGCAAAGGCATACCTGATCTCCAGAGGGTGACAGAGCGAGAGACATTTGCCGGTCATATACGTCTGTTATATGGTGAATTTAACGGTGTGGGCATCTATCTGATCGATGCCCCTGACCTCTACGACCGTCCCGGTAGCCCTTATCATGACGAGTCGCAGTTTGCCTATGTCGATAACTACCTGCGCTTCGCGCTGCTGGGCTGGGTCGGCTGCGAACTGGCGTGCGGTATGGATTCGATGTGGCGTCCCGATATCGTCCATGCCCATGACTGGCACGCAGGCCTTACCTGCGCCTATCTGGAAGCGCGCGGCCGGCCAGCCAAATCGGTGTTTACCGTGCACAACCTGGCCTATCAGGGACTGTTCTCGGCGCACCACATGGATCAGATTGGCCTGCCGTGGTCGTTCTTTAACATGCATGGGCTGGAGTTTTACGGGCAGATCTCCTTCCTGAAGGCGGGACTCTTCTACGCCGATCACGTGACGGCGGTCAGCCCGACCTACGCCCATGAGATTACCTCTGCGGAGTTTGGTTACGGCATGGAAACGCTGCTGGCGCAGCGGATGCGGGAAGGGCGGCTGAGCGGGATCCTCAACGGTGTCGACCCGACCATCTGGGACCCGGCCCACGACCTGCTGCTCAGCGCGCGCTACAACCGCGACACGCTGGAAGCCAAAGCGGAAAACAAACGGCAGCTGCAGGTGGCGATGGGGCTGAAGGTTGATGACAAAGCGCCGGTGTTCTGCGTGATCAGCCGCCTGACCAAACAGAAAGGCCTGGACCTGGTGCTGGAGGCGCTCCCTGGCCTGCTGGCGCAGGGCGGTCAGCTGGTGCTGCTGGGACAGGGCGATGCCGAACTGCAGCAGGGCTTCCTGGCCGCGGCAGCAGAGCATCCGGGCAGCGTGGGTGTGCAGATTGGCTATCACGAGGCGTTTTCACACCGCATCGTCGGTGGTGCCGATGTGATCGTGGTGCCGAGCCGCTTTGAGCCCTGCGGCCTGACGCAGCTGTATGGCCTGAAATATGGCACGCTGCCGCTGGTGCGCCGCACCGGCGGACTGGCAGATACGGTTAACGACAGCTCGCTGGAAAACCTGGCGGATGGGATTGCCAGTGGCTTCAGCTTTGAAGATGCTAACGCCTGGTCGCTGTTGCGGGCGATTCGCCGCGCGTTTGTGTTGTGGTCTCGCCCTTCACTGTGGCGTTATGTTCAGCGACAGGCGATGGGCATGGATTTCAGCTGGCAGGTGGCCGCACAGGCCTACCGCGATCTCTACCAGCGTCTGATGTAACGGATGGGGAAAACCGGATATGAATGCACCTTTCACTTACGCTTCACCCACGCTGACGGTTGATGCTTTAAAGCATTCGATTGCGTACAAACTGATGTTTACCATCGGCAAAGACCCCTCTATTGCCAACAAGCATGAGTGGCTGAACGCCGCGCTGCTGGCGGTTCGCGATCGGATGGTGGAGCGCTGGCTGCGTTCCAGCCGCGCTCAGCTGTCGCAGGATGTGCGGCAGGTTTACTACCTGTCGATGGAGTTCCTGATGGGGCGCACCCTGGGGAATGCGCTGCTGGCGATGGGGATCTATGACGATCTCAACCAGGCCCTCGACGAAATGGGGCTGGATCTGGCCGAGCTGATGGAGGAGGAGAACGATCCGGGCTTAGGCAACGGCGGTCTGGGCCGTCTGGCGGCCTGTTTCCTCGATTCGCTGGCGACGCTGGGTATGCCGGGCCGCGGCTATGGCATCCGTTACGATTACGGCATGTTCAAACAGAACATTGTGGAAGGTGAGCAGAAAGAGTCGCCCGATTACTGGCTTGAGTATGGCAATCCGTGGGAATTTCAGCGATTCAACACCCGCTACAAGGTGCGTTTCGGCGGCCGCGTCCAGCACGAAGGGGCCAAAGTGCGCTGGCTGGAGACCGAAGAGATCCTGGCGATGGCCTATGACCAGATCATCCCGGGCTTCGACACCGACGCCACCAACACGCTGCGCCTCTGGGGCGCGCAGGCCAGTAACGAAATCAACCTCGGTAAGTTCAACCAGGGCGACTACTTTGCGGCGGTGGAAGATAAAAACCACTCCGAAAACGTTTCACGCGTCCTCTATCCCGATGACTCCACCTATTCCGGGCGCGAGTTGCGTCTGCGTCAGGAGTACTTCCTGGTATCCGCCACGGTGCAGGACATTCTGAATCGTCACTGGCGCATGCATCAGACCTGGGACAACCTGGCGGATAAGATCGCCATCCACCTGAATGACACGCACCCGGTGCTGGCGATCCCCGAACTGATGCGCCTGCTGATCGACGAGCATAAATTCAGCTGGGACAGCGCCTTTGACGTCTGCTGTCAGGTCTTCTCCTATACCAACCATACGCTGATGACCGAAGCGCTGGAGACCTGGCCGGTGGATATGATCGGCAAGATCCTGCCGCGTCATCTCAGCATTATTTTTGAAATTAACGACTTCTTCCTCAAGACGATTCAGGATCACTATCCTGACGATCTGGATCTGCTGTCGCGCATTTCGATCATCGACGAGAACGACGGTCGCCGGGTACGCATGGCCTGGCTGGCGGTGGTGGTCAGCCATAAAGTGAATGGCGTTTCAGAGCTGCACTCCAACCTGATGGTGCAGTCGCTATTTGCAGACTTCTCTCGCCTGTTCCCGGGCCGCTTCTGCAACAAAACCAACGGCGTCACTCCGCGTCGCTGGCTGGCGCTGGCTAACCCGGCGCTGTCAGAGGTGCTGGATGAGGAGATTGGCCGCAACTGGCGCACCGACCTCAGCCAGCTGGATGAGCTGAAAGCGCAGATCGACTACCCGGCGTTTATCGAGAAAGTGGCGATTGCCAAGCATCAGAACAAGCGCCGGCTGGCCGAGTGGGTGGCAAAAAACCTGGATGTGGTGCTCGACCCGAATGCGCTGTTTGATGTGCAGATCAAGCGTATTCACGAGTACAAGCGTCAGCTGCTTAACGTGCTGCATGTGATCACCCGATACAACCGTATCAAGGCCGATCCACAGGCGGACTGGGTGCCGCGCGTCAATATTTTTGCCGGTAAAGCGGCCTCCGCCTACTACGTTGCCAAACACATTATCCATCTGATCAACGATGTCGCCAACATCATCAACAACGATCCGCAGGTGAAGAACAAACTGAAAGTGGTCTTCATCCCGAACTACAGCGTGAGTCTGGCACAGATCATCATTCCGGCCGCCGATCTCTCTGAGCAGATCTCGACCGCCGGAACGGAAGCGTCCGGCACCAGTAACATGAAGTTTGCCCTGAATGGCGCGCTGACGATCGGCACGCTGGATGGTGCCAACGTGGAGATGCTGGATCACGTCGGTGAAGAGAACATCTTCATCTTCGGCAATACCACGCCGCAGGTAGAAGCCCTGCGACAGGGCGGCTACAACCCGCGTGACTATTACGAGGGCGATGAAGAGCTGCATCAGGTGCTGACGCAGATCGCGTCGGGCGTCTTCAGCCCGCAGGATCCGGGTCGCTACCGCAACCTGTTCGATTCGCTGGTGAACTTCGGCGACCACTACCAGTTACTGGCCGATTATCGCAGCTATGTGGATACGCAGGACAAGGTGGATGCGCTCTACCGTAAGCCGGAAGAGTGGCAGCGCCGTGCGGCGAAAAATATCGCCGGCATGGGTTACTTCTCGTCTGACCGGACGATTCAGGAGTATGCCGATGAGATCTGGAACATTTCACCGATAAGGCTGTAAGGCGCGCGCCGTCCATTCATCTGCTCTGCGGCCGGGAAACCGGCCGCACTTTTTTCTGCCCGTTCCGCTCCTCCCTGACCTCCGCAGATTCCGCCTTCAGCCGCAGTAAATCATCCGGCTGCGAGCCAGATCATTACACGCTGGCGGAGAATCGCTACTATGCGGAAAAGCAAAATGACCTTACAGGCAACAGCAGCCCATGAGTGACAATATCAATCAGGAAATTACCTTCCGGAAGCTCAGCGTCTTCATGATGTATATGACGAAAGGCAATATCGCCCGCACGGCGGAAGCGCTGGAGCTGAGCAGCGTCAGCGTGCACCGCGCGCTGCATACGCTGGAAGAGGGCATCGACTGCCCGCTGTTTATCCACAAAGGGCGCAATCTGGTGCCGCTGCCCGCCGCCTGGACGCTGCTGGACTATTGTCGCGACGTCACGGCCCTGATGGGCAAAGGCATTGAGGAGGCCCGCAAAGTGGCGGGTATCGGCGGAGGACGGCTGCGGCTTGGCACACTCTACTCGCTGACCCTGGAGACCATTCCCCGGCTGATCATGGGCATGAAACTGCGCCGGCCGACGCTGGAGCTGGATCTGACCATGGGCTCTAACCAGATGCTGCTGAATATGCTGGAAGATGATGCGCTGGACGCGATCCTGATTGCCACCCATGAGGGCGAACTCAGCGAGGCCCGGTTTGATGTGATCCCGCTGTTCGAGGACACGATTTGTCTGGCGGCACCGGCTGGCGAAACGGGCAGCGGCGACGCGCCGGTCGATCTGCGTGACTATGCCGACCGCGATTTTGTCTCGCTGGCCGAGGGGTTTGCCACCTATGCCGGTTCGCAGGAGGCGTTTCAGATCGCGGGATTTGAACCACGCATGGTGACGAAGGTGAATGACATCTTCTCCATGATCAGTCTGGTGCAGGCGGGCGTCGGCCTGGCGCTGATCCCGGGAAGGATGCGGAAAGTCTATGAAAACAATATCCAGCTGCTGACGCTCGCGGCGCCTTACCAGATGCGACAGCAGGTTGCGATTGTCTATTCGCATCGCCGCGAACGCGACAATGACCTGCTGGCCCTGGCGGCAGAAGGGCGCATGTATGCCCGTAACCTTACCGTTCCAGCCGTTTAGCCAGATGACCTGCCACGTCGACGCCGTTGCGTTCCAGGCTGATTGCATCGCCCTGCCAGCCCGCCTGCAGGGTCAGGCCGGTCAGCACATTGCCTGGCGGCATCTCAATCGCCAGACGGGCATCGCGCTGGTTAGCCGAGACCATGGTGTCATACCACTGCACGGTCCGTGCCATATTGAACGCCAGATCCTCCGCGATCTTCTCCGGGTCGTGGATCACCCGTGCGGTTGAGCCGCTGAGGTAAGCACAATCGGGACGGGAGAGGCGCACGGATTCAAACGCACGCGCCAGTTCTGCCGCCGGTTTGTCCAGCAGCGCGCAGTGCGACGGCACGCTTACCGCCAGTCTGATCGCCTTACTGGCACCTGCCTCCAGCGCCTTTTGCGCCACCCTCGCCATATCCTCATCACGACCGGCAATCACTATCTGCGTTTCGGCATTGAGATTGGCAATGTAAGTGTGGCTGCCAGGCAGCAGCGTTTCCAGATGCGTCAGCGTCAGGCCGGTGATCGCCGTCAGGCCATATCCCTGCGGATAAGCCTGCTCCATCAGGTCGCCGCGCAATGCCACCAGCCGCAGGGCGTCGCTGAAATCGAGCGCACCTGACACCACTGCCGCCGGAAATGCGCCAATCGACAGACCGCTGACAATATCCGGCTTCACCCCGCGACGTATCAGCTCGTGCGCCCAGGCGACCCCGCTGATCAGCAGGCTGAGCTGGACGGCGCGGGTGTGCTGCAGGGCGTCATCGCTGTCGAGCCTGTCAGTTTCGTCGCCCAGTACCGCCCGCACGCGGGCTAACAGCGCCTCGCCGTCAGGCAGATGCTGCAGCATGCCGGCTCGCTGGGTGCCCTGGCCGGGAAAGGTAAAGAGTATTTTCATTAGGTTTCTCTGCTCCAGGGTGAAGCGGTCAGCAGGGGGCCGGTGTCGGTTTTCAGCAGCACCTGTCCCTCGCGCAGCCACTCGTTGAGGGCAAACGCACCGGCAGGCGTTTCCACCTGGGTATCCACCCGGCACGCCAGCGCGTCGGTCTGGTTCTGCCACCGTTGCAGCGCAGCCCGGTCCAGAGGCTGCGGGGCGCGGATCACCAGATCGAGATCGCTGGCGGCGTGCAGCGTGGGCTGCTGCGTCGCCAGCGCATAACCGGTGCTGCCGGTGATCCCCCAGCGCCACGGCCACTCCGCCTCACTCAGCACGATCGCCGCGCGAACCGGGGCAAAGGCGCTGAAAGGGGAAGCCTGCAGCAGGGTGCGATCGGCCAGCCTCTCCGGCGTTATCACCCGGACAATATCGTCCGGATGAATCCATCCGGCGGCACGCTGCTCCCGCCGTTCACCGCGCACCCCAATCGGGATCAGGCCGGATTCGCGATGATCGCGCCGCACCACCACCGGCAGGCCGGGATGCCAGAACGTCCCGACCCAGCACGCTGAGATCGTGGCTAATGCGCTGCGGTCACGCAGCCAGAGCAGATCGTGGGGGCAGGGCGCGGTCATATTACATTCCTGATGTCAGCGTAATGAACAGGGGCAACGACAGAATAGAGAGCACCGAACTTAACAGCAGCACGGCTTCAGCATCCGGCGACTGAACGCCAAAGCGGTTGCCGAACACTACACCAAAGAAACCGGCCGACAGCGCAATCATCAGGATCGCGGTGATCGCCACTGGGCCGTTCAGCCCCAGCGCCAGCACCAGACCCCAGGCAATCACGGGCTGAATCAGCAGTTTCGCCACCGTACCGACGCCCACGACGGCGTTGAGTTTCAGCTGACGGGCAGAAAGGATCACACCGGTCAGGAACAGCGCCGCCGCGGTGGCGGCCAGGCCCAGCGGCTTAATAGCCGAAAGCACCAGCTCCGGCATTCTGACGCCCAGCGCAGAGAGCACCACGCCCAGCAGCGGACCCCAGACGATCGGTTTTTTAACGGAGCGCCACATGAGCACCGGCAGCATGGTCAGCGTCGACCCCACATTCTCACCCGCACTGCGCGCTTTTTCCCGCTCCAGAATCAGCAGGCAGAAGGGCGTCATCAGCACCGAACCGCAGGCGATAGAGACAGCGACCGAGAGCGAGGTGGATGAGCCTTCGCCCAGCACGCTGCCCAGAATCGGCAGGCCCAGCGCCGCGTAATTGGGTAAGGCGACGGTCAGCGTCAGCACCGCCGCATCCTGTGGCGACTTTTTAAATACGCCGGTGGCCAGGAAATAGATCGCCGCATAGGTGATCCACATCGCTCCGGTCAGGACCACAATCAGCGGCGACTGCGCCACAATCCCGGCCCAGGGTGTCTGCACCGTGGCGCTGAACAGCGCGGCGGGCAGCGCAAAATCCATCACGAAAATATTCAGCAGCGAAACGTCTTTGTTATTGACCATTCCGCACTTACCGGCCCAGAAACCCAGCAGCATAATGACAAAGATAGGCGCAAGGGCATGCACAATTATATAAATCATAAATCACCTGTTATTAAGAAAGAATTTTCCAAAAAACAGCGATGTTTATAATTCTGAACACGGCCACTGCGCCGGGGCGCTGTGACACGCCCCGTCAGACCGGATTCGGCAGGTTTATTTTTTTTATCGGTTTACCAGGTCGCGCGCATACGCTCGCGCACCAGGGAAGAGCTGTGACGGTTGGAGGCACCCAGACGGTTTTTCAGGCTCGGGTCCTGACGGGCATTGCCGATCGCCTTGTGCAGCGCGATTTCCACCATCGCCACGTCGGCGTCAGACGGCGCATCGGGATTGCCCACGTTCAGCAGATCGGAGAGCAGACCCAGCGTGGCGAAGTTATTCACGTCATAGGCCATGGGGGGGATGGTGGCGGCCAGTTTCTCCAGCGACTCCACCGAACGCAGCGTGATACGCGCCGCCGACGCTTTGCCCATGGCGTGAACCAGCACGCCCTGATCGTTAAGCGCAATCAGGCGGTTAGCCTGATAGCCGTGTGCCAGGAACGCACCGGACATCGCCTTGCCGACAATCAGCCCGATGACCGGATGGCCGGCCAGGCGCGCGTTAGCATAGGCACCCGCTGCGCCCGCCAGCGCCTGATGAATACCAAATGCCTCTTCACGGCGACCATAGGCCTGACTCGGCACGTCGATGACCGCCACAATCGGGCGTTTCACGGCGCTGTTTTTATCCTCTTCCCGCGTTTCATTCACCACTTTTGCCAGCGTCCAGCCCTCCAGCAGACCCACTTCCCCCTGCGCGGCGCGCGGATAGTGGTTCTGTGCATCGGGCACCACGGCGATGAAGCGGACGTTTTCGCCATTCAGCTGGCCGTCAGCCACCTGAACAGAGGCGCACAGGCCACTGAGACGCTGTGCATGAGGTGCGAGTTTTTCCAGCCAGGTTGCACCGCGGCTGCTTGTCTGGGTCATTATTTCTCCTCCCGGGCGAAAAGCTGTTTGATCTGGGCGGTGTCCGCCTGCTGGCGGGTGTCGAACCGCGTCAGACGTGACAGGAAGTCGGCATAGTTGTCGCTGCGGTGCTGCGCCGGTACGCCTCTGGCAATGAAGTCATTCATCGCGGTTTTTACGGCGTTGATGCCGTCATCCACCAGCGCATCCACCAGTCCACTGGCGTAGCGGATTTCGCCCCCGGTCATGCTCCAGATAAAGGGCCGATCGCGCGAGTCATACTCTTCAATGCCCGCCTCCTGCTCAATGACCTGTGGGCCGTTCAGGCCCAGGCGCGCTTCCCGTGTCACGATCAGGTAGCTGCACAGCGCGGCGGCAATCGACATCCCGCCGAAGCAGCCAACGGTGCCGCTGATGATGCCGATCACCGGGGTGTAGCGACGCAGATCGACAATCGCGGCATGAATATCCGCAATCGCCGCCAGGCCAAGATTCGCTTCCTGTAAGCGCACGCCACCGGTTTCCAGGCAGAGCACCGCCTGCGTCGGAATGCCGTTGCGGTTGTCTTCCGCCGCCAGCTCCAGCGCCGCCGCCATTTTCGCCCCGGAGACTTCGCCCATGCTGCCGCCCTGGAAGGTGCCTTCGATGGCGATAACCACCGCAGGCTGACCGTTCAGTGTGCCGCGTGCCACGACCATGCCGTCATCGGACTGCGGCACCACGCCCTGCGGGGCCAGCCATGGCGACATAATGCCCTCAAAGGGATCCAGCAGTTCGCGATAGCTGCCGGCATCCAGCAGCGTACGGGCGCGTTCACGCGCCCGTAATTCAATAAAACTGGCGTCGTTACGCATGGCTTACCTCTTCAAAAACCTGTTCAAGACGGATACGAGCCACACCGGGTGTGGCACCGAAATCGTGAATAATCAGTTCGCCGGCCGGCAGGCCGTTGATCAAATTCAGGCGGTCAAACAGCGCCTTCCAGCGGGCGTCGCTGTTATCCAGTGAGGTGGTGATATCAACGTTCAGCGTGTCGCCCTGGGTTGCGGTGTACAGTACTTCCATATCACCGGAACCCACGACCCCGGCCAGCGCTCTGCCATTGAGCAGGCGGTTAGCGGGTAAAGATAATGTGATGTGTTCCATAATGGCCTCTAAAAATATGTGTGTTCAGGCGAACAGACCCGATCGATAAACAGCGTCGCCGCGAGCAAATCGGCGGCCCCGCCCGGCGAGGCGTTGAGCGCCAGCATCCGGCGATCAAGCTGCGCCAGCGCCAGCTTTCCGCCTGCGGTGCGGCTGCCGCCTGCCAGCAGTACGGCCTGTGCCCCGTGCTGCATCGCCGTCAGCCCCGCCATCCCTGCCCGTGACAGCACGCAGGTATCGCTGAGCGAAGTCATGATCGCCATCAGCGCATCCAGGCGGGCTTCGCTTTCGCTGGCCCCCACCGCCCGGCTGATCAGCAACTGCGGCAGCGCCAGCTTCATCACGTGAGGAAACGCCTGTTGCGCCTCTTCGCGTGCGCCGGGCACCCGATAGCGGTGCGTCGCTTTTAACCCTTTGCTGAACAGTTTCGGCGCTACCCGGTCGGGCAGGCAGGCCAGGGCGGCGGCGGTACGGGTCAGCGGGTCGGCACTGGCAGCACCGCCATGCATGGCAGCGGCACTTACCAGTAAGCCCAGCGCCCAGATTGCTCCCCGATGGGTATTCACGCCACCGGTGGCCGCCATCATCTGCTGCTCGCCGTCGCGGCCCAGACGCCCGACCGTCTCGCGCAGGGCGATATCGGCGGGACGCTGCCAGCTGTGACGGGCCAGCGCCAGAAAGGTCGGTGCCAGGCTGTGAGCGGAGCGCTCCATCAGCGCCAGCGTCAGATCCTGATGCGCGCCGTTACCCCGACTGTCGACCAGACCCGGCTTGGGGCTCAGACGTGCTTCATCGATCAGGCAATCGCGCGCCAGCGTCGCCAGCAGGCTGGCCTGCGCCTCGGCTTGAGTCTGTGACAGGAGTTTCATTTACCAGCTCCGGAATTTAGCAGGCGGGTTGTACAGACCACCTGACCATTCGACCAGGTCAGCCACGCTGCCCGCGGCCAGCAGTGAACGGGTGGCGTCGGAACGGCGGATGCCCATATCTTCCGGATAGACCACTTTGCCGCTTTTACGCAGGGCCGCGACACGTGCCGCATCCACACCCAGACCGATGTCGGTAATGCCCGCCACGGCGGCGACCATAGAGCGACGCTCTTCCAGGCTCTCGGCGCGATAGAGGTAGGCGATGCCCTCCTCGGTCAGCACGTGGGTGACGTCATCGCCGTAGATCATCACCGGAGCCAGCGGCATACCCGAGGTTTTGGCCACATCGACCGCATCAAGGGTTTCAACGAAGGTGGGTTTTGCGCCGGCCTGGAAGGTCTCGACCATCTGCACCACCAGTTTTTTCCCGCGCTGCATCGGGTCTGGCTCGGTGATCATATTCAGCCAGGCGGGGGTCGCGTGACGGCGGCCGTGCGGATCGTGGCCCATATTCGGCGCGCCACCAAAGCCGGAGAGGCGGCCACGGGTCACGGTCGAGGAGTTGGCCAGCCCGTCAACCTGCAGGGTGGCCCCGATAAACATGTCGACTGCGTACTGGCCGGCCAGCTGACAGAAGGCGCGGTTAGAGCGCATCGAGCCGTCGCTGCCGGTAAAGAAAATGTCGGGACGGGCGCGGATATACTCTTCCATCCCCAGCTCGCCGCCGAAGCAGTGCACGCTCTCCACCCAGCCACTCTCAATTGCCGGGATCAGCGTCGGATGCGGGTTCAGCGCCCAGTGCTTACAGATTTTGCCTTTCAGGCCGAGCTGTTCGCCGTAGGTAGGTAGCAGCAGCTCAATCGCAGCGGTGTTAAAACCGATGCCGTGGTTGAGTGACTGCACCTGGTGTTCGGCGTAGATGCCTTTAATCGCCATCATCGCCATCAGGATATGTTCCTGCTTAATCAGGCGCGGATCGCGGGTAAACAGCGGTTCGATAAAGAACGGTTTGTCAGCAACGACAATGTAGTCGATCCAGGAGCCGGGAATATCGACGCGCGGCAGGTCGGTTTCGTCATCGACCAGTTCATTGACCTGGGCTATCACGATACCGTCACGGAACGCGGCGGCTTCCACCAGCGCCGGGGTATCTTCGGTGCCCGGACCGGTGTAGAGGTTGCCTTTGCGGTCAGCTTTGTAACCGGCAATCAGCGCCACATTCGGGCAGAGGTCAACATAAAGGCGGGAGTAGAGTTCGATATAGGTGTGGATAGCGCCGATTTCCAGCTGGCCATCCTGCAGCAGCTGCGACATGCGCAGACTCTGCGGACCGGAAAAAGAGAAGTCGAGTTTGCGGGCAATGCCTTTTTCAAAAATATCGAGATGCTCACTGCGGCCGACGCTGGGCATAATCATGTGCAGGTCGTGAATCTTTGCCGGATTTACCTGCGCCAGGGTGCGGGATAAGAAGTCAGCCTGTTTCTGGTTATTCCCCTCCAGCACCACGCGGTCGCCTGGGGCAATTAAGTGTTCGAGGGCTTCTGTGGCTCGTTCAACAGGAATGACTTTGCCATCAAGGGGGAAGGCGGCCATACGACGCGCTTTTTCATTGCGGCGTGTGTTCCACTCCCGGGCAGGCGTTTGGCCTGTGTTCATTTCAACCTCCTGATTAGAATCGCGGTACTGACGTTTTTGCTGAACAAAGTCTGCGCGTTCTGCATACGGCGTTCAATTAAGCAAAAAAGCGAAACGTTAGATTTAAGGTAACGATGGTGAGCGGCCTGGCGGCAGGCGAAACCCGAGGCGCTGCAGGCAGGCGGGAAGGGGGAAATGGCAGGGTGACAGGAGGAGAGCGTGCGAGGGGAAAGGGCTGCGGCACGATTTAACCGGTTCAGTTCGCGGTCGGCCACCCATAAAAAAAGCAGGCCGGAGCCTGCTTTCTGCTTTCTGCGGCCTGCTTAAGAGGCCAGCGAGAGTGCCGGTTTTGCTTTCGCGGCCAGCCACTCTGCCACGCGGGCCTGCTGCTCTTTCGTCAGCCACATACCCTGTTTGGTACGACGCCAGATAGCATCATCCAGCTCGCGAACCCACTCATGCTGCACCAGGTAGCGCAGCTCCGCCTCGTAAAACTCATGACCGAAGTTCTCACCCAGATCGTTCAGGCTTTTCGCTCCGGCTAACAGGGTTTCGGTGCTGCTGCCGTAGGTGCGTGAGAAGTGACGCGCCATGTTTTCACTGATGAACGGATAGCGACGACGCAGGCTGGCCGCATAATCTTCACGTGTGCCGGAGATGTTCCCGCCCGGTAACACGCAGTTCTTCGTCCAGGCCGGACCGGCGTTCGGATAGTACTTCGCCAGTTTTTCCAGCGCGTGCTCGGCCAGCTTGCGATAGGTGGTCAGCTTGCCGCCAAACACCGACAGCAGCGGCGCCTGGCCGTTGTCATCACGGACATCCAGCGTGTAATCGCGGGTGATCGCCTGCGGTGAGTCCGATTCATCATCACACAGAGGACGCACACCGGAGTAAGACCAGACGATGTCGTCAGCGGTCAGCTGCTTTTTGAAGTGGGCGTTGAACACCTTCAGCAGGTAGTCAGTTTCGCTGTCATCGATGTTGACGTTTTTCGGATCGCCTTTGTACTCCACGTCGGTGGTGCCGATGATGGAGAACTCATCCATCCACGGAATCACAAACACGATGCGATTATCTTCGTTCTGCAGGATGTAAGCCTGCTTTTCGGTGTGCACGCGCGGCACCACGATGTGGCTGCCTTTGATCAGGCGGATACCGTAAGGGGATTTGAGCTTCAGGCTGTCGTCAAACAGCTGCTTAACCCACGGGCCTGCAGCGTTGACCAGGCCTTTCGCCTGCCAGGTGTAGGTTTTGCCGCTGTCGACATCTTCCGCTTCCACCTTCCACAGACCGCCTTCACGCCAGGCGCGGGTCACGCGGGTGCGGGTCCGCACTTCGCCGCCGCGCTTCACCACTTCCTGCGCGTTGAGCACGACCATACGGGCGTCATCGACCCAGCAGTCAGAATATTCGAATCCGCGCGTAATCTCCGGCTTCAGGGCCGAATCCGCGCCAAAGCGCAGGCTTTTACTGCCTGGCAGGCTGGTGCGTTTGCCCAGATGGTCATACATAAACAGGCCGGTGCGGATCATCCACGCCGGACGCAGGTGCGGACGGTGCGGCAGACGGAAGCGCATCGGGAAGGCCAGGTGCGGCGCCATCTTCAGCAGGACTTCGCGCTCAGCCAGCGCTTCGCTGACCAGACGGAATTCATAATGTTCAAGGTAGCGCAGGCCGCCGTGAATCAGTTTCGAGCTGGCAGAGGAGGTCGCGCAAGCCAGATCCCGCGCCTCCAGCATTAACACCGACAGTCCGCGTCCTGCAGCGTCTGCTGCAATGCCGGCACCGTTGATGCCGCCGCCGATCACGATCAGGTCTTTGGTTTCCACGTCATCTCCTCCGATGTTCGGAATAGTTCACTAATGTTCGTTTTCGAGCATTATCATAGTCGAAAACCAACATTAGCGCCAGCTTTTAACCCGCTAAAAACATTTTTGCGTGATATAGCTAACATTATGTCCACCAAAAAAACAGATACCCGTAACGATTGTCAGGTTATCGGCGTGGCTTCTCGGGTTACACTACGCGCTATTGTGACGACTTTGAGAGATCCCATGGAAACGTTCGAATGTATTGATGTGCAGCAGGCGCAGGCGCGTCTGGCGCAGGGGGCACTGCTGGTCGATATCCGCGATCCGCAAAGCTTTGCGATGGGCCATGCGGCGGGTGCGCTGCATCTGACCAACACTAACCTCAGCGACTTTATCAGTCGTGCAGACCACAGCCTGCCGGTGCTGGTGATGTGTTATCACGGCAACAGCAGTAAAAGTGCAGCACAATATCTGCTGGGGCAGGGCTTCAGTGCGGCCTACAGTATTGATGGCGGTTTCGATGCCTGGCGCGCGGCCTTTCCGCAGCAGGTTGCCCTGGGCAGTGAGTAAGTGGCCGCCTGTCACACGGAGAGTTACTGATGCGCATTACCCAATTTAATCAGCCGCGCATGGCGCAGGCGTTTGTGGACTACATGGCAACGCGCGGCGTGACGCTGCGTATTGAGCATGACCAGCACTATGTCATCATGCTGGATGATGAGAGCCAGTTTTCCGTGGTCGAAAACGAACTTCAGCAGTTTCTGCATGACCCTAATCACCCACGCTATCAGGCGGCCAGCTGGCACAGCGGCAAAACCGACAGCGGGCTGCGCTATGAGCGCAGTAACATCTGGGCAAACATTCGTGAGCGCGCCGGGCCGCTGACGATGACGGTGATGGTGCTCTGTATCGCCGTCTTTATCCTGATGCAGGTGATGGGCGATCAGACCGTGATGGCCTGGCTCGCCTGGCCGGATGATGACCAGCATTTTCAGGTCTGGCGCTGGTTCAGCCATGCGCTGCTGCACTTCTCGCTGCTGCACATTCTGTTTAACCTGATGTGGTGGTGGTATCTGGGCGGGGCGGTTGAGAAGCGGCTCGGCAGCGGCAAACTCTTTGTCATTATGCTGATTTCCGCGCTGCTCAGCGGCTGGCTGCAGGCGAAATTCAGCGGCATCTGGTTTGGCGGCCTGTCGGGTGTAGTGTATGCCCTGATGGGCTACTGCTGGCTGCGCGGCGAGCGCGATCCCGACAGCGGCGTCTATCTTGAACGTGGCCTGATCGGTTTTGCGCTGGTCTGGCTGGTGATTGGCTGGTTCGGCGTCTTTGGGCTGGCCATTGCCAACGCAGCGCACGTCGCCGGTCTGCTGGTCGGGCTGGCGATGGCGCTGGTGGATACGCGTAACGTTACGCGTCGGTAAAGAGATTTTGCGGGTTAACAGGAGAGGAATGTGAAGCAGACGCAACGTCATGACGCGATTATCGATTTGGTCCGTCGTCAGGGATATGTCAGTACTGAGGAGCTGGTGGATCATTTTGAGGTCAGCCCGCAGACCATCCGTCGCGATCTCAACGATCTGGCCGATCAGAACAAAATTCAGCGCCACCACGGCGGCGCGGCGCTCCCCTCCAGCTCTGAGAACACCGCCTGGCACGATCGTAAAATGATGTGGTCGGCGGAGAAAGCGCGCATTGCTCAGCGGGTCGCCAGCCAGATCCCGGATGGGGCCACGCTGTTTATCGACATCGGCACCACGCCGGAAGCGGTGGCGCATGCGCTGCTCAACCACAGCGATCTGCGTGTAGTGACGAACAACCTCAACGTGGCGATGCTGCTGATGGGCAAACCCGATTTTCGGGTGATTATTGCCGGGGGCGAAGTGCGCACCCGCGATGGGGCGGTAATGGGAGAGGCGACGCTCGATTTCATTTCGCAGTTCCGGCTGGATTACGGCATTCTCGGCATCAGCGGCATCGATATGGATGGCTCGCTGCTGGAGTTTGACTATCACGAAGTGCGGACCAAGCGCGCGATTATTGAAAACTCCCGCTGTGCGCTGCTGGTTGTGGATCACTCGAAGTTTGGCCGCAACGCCATGGTTAACCTCGGCAATATGAGTCTGCTGGATTACATCTACACCGACAAGATGCCGCCCGCCAGCGTCATGAAGGTGATTGAACAGCATGAGGTGCACCTCGAACTCTGCTGATTCCTGCCACGCCAGCCTCCGGGCTGGCGTTTTTATTTGATTGCTGTCGCTTTTTTCCCCACTCCCGTCTTTACTTAACGATTGCTGGCCCCGCCTGCCAGCCCGTGCGCTTGCCATTTTTGCTTCACCTCATTGCGTAACAGAAGGGAGTGATATGCCGCAGCAGAAATTCAATAAAGCCCGTTTTAACGCCGCCTTTACCCGCCAGTGGCAACACCTCGGCCTCTCTTCCGCTCAGCAGATGACCCCGCACCAGGCGTGGCAGGCGGTCAGTGCGGCTATCGCGGAACTGCTGGCCGCACAACCGGCCCCGCGTCCGGCGCAGCAGCAGCGTCACGTTAACTATCTCTCGATGGAGTTTCTGATTGGCCGGCTGACCGGCAACAATCTGCTTAATCTCGGCTGGTATGACGAGGTGCAGGCGGCGCTGGCAGAGCAGCAGTTCGATTTAACGGCGCTGCTGGAGCAGGAGGTCGATCCGGCACTCGGCAACGGCGGACTGGGGCGACTGGCTGCCTGCTACATGGATTCGATGGCCACGGTCGGTCAGTCTGCAACCGGTCACGGACTTAACTACCAGTACGGCCTGTTCCGCCAGTCTTTTCAGGCGGGCCAGCAGAAGGAGGCGCCCGACGACTGGCAGCGCGAGCACTATCCCTGGTTCCGCCACAACGCGGCGCTGGATGTGGAGGTGGCGATGGGCGGTCGGGTCGAAAAGCAGGAGAACGGCGAGGTACGCTGGCAGCCCGGGTTTACACTGCGCGGTGAAGCCTGGGATTTGCCGGTCACCGGCTACCGCAATGGCGTCACGCTGCCGCTGCGTCTGTGGCAGGCGGTGAGTGCGCACCCTTTTGACCTGACGGCGTTTAATGACGGTCACTTCCTGCAGGCGGAGCAGCCCGGCATTGAGGCGGCAAAGCTGACCAAAGTGCTCTATCCCAACGACAATCATCACGCGGGCAAGCGGCTGCGCCTGATGCAGCAATATTTTCAGTGCGCCTGTGCGGTGGCCGATATTCTGCGCCGCCACCATCAGGCGGGACGCAGCATTCACAGCCTGCCCGATTTCGAAGTGATTCAGCTCAACGATACCCATCCCACCATCGCCATCCCGGAGATGCTGCGCGTGCTGCTGGATGAGCACCAGCTCGGCTGGGATGAGGCGTGGCAGATCACCAGCCGGCTGTTTGCTTACACCAACCACACCCTGATGCCGGAGGCGCTGGAGCGCTGGGATGAGAAGCTGATGCGCGCGCTGCTGCCGCGTCATCTGCTGATCATCAAAACGATCAATCAGCGGCTGAAAAAGGTGGTGAAGCAGCGCTGGCCGGATGACAAAGCGCTGTGGCATAAGCTGGCGGTGATTGCGGACGGTCAGGTGCGGATGGCGAATCTCTGCGTTGTCAGTGGGTTTGCGGTCAATGGCGTCGCGGCGCTGCACTCCCGGCTGGTGGTCAGCGATCTCTTCCCGGAATATCACCAGCTGTGGCCGCAAAAATTCCATAACGTCACCAACGGCATTACCCCGCGCCGCTGGCTGAAGCAGTGCAATCCGGCGCTGGCCGGGCTGATTGATGAGACGCTGAAAACCGAATGGGCCAGCAATCTCGACGCGCTGATCGGCCTGGAACCTTACGCCGACGACCCGGCGTTTCGTCAGCGCTATCGCAGCATCAAGCAGCAGAACAAGGCGCAGCTGACCGACTATATCGCCCGGCACACCGGGATTATCGTCAACCCGGCGGCCCTGTTCGATGTGCAGATCAAGCGACTGCATGAGTACAAGCGCCAGCACCTCAGCCTGCTGCATATCCTCTACTGCTATCAGCAGCTCTGTAATAACCCGGAGGATGTCACCTTCACGCCGCGGGTCTTCCTGTTCGGGGCAAAAGCCGCACCGGGTTACTACCTGGCGAAAAACATTATCTACGCGATAAACCGGGTGGCGGAGGTGGTGAACAACGATCCCCGCATCGGCGACCGGCTGAAAGTGGTTTTTCTCCCCGACTACCGCATCACCGTCGCCGAAATGATGATCCCGGCGGCCGACCTCTCTGAGCAGATCTCTACCGCCGGTTATGAAGCCTCGGGCACCGGCAACATGAAGCTGGCGCTGAACGGCGCGCTGACCATCGGCACGCTGGATGGGGCCAATGTCGAAATCGCTGAGCAGGTGGGCGAGGAGAATATCTTTATCTTCGGTCACACCGTAGAGGAGGTGAAAGCGCTGAAGGCCAAAGGCTATAACCCGAAAAAGGTGCGCAGGCAGAACAAGGCGCTGGATGATTTACTGAAAGCGCTGGAGAAGGGCAAATTCAGCGACGGGGATAAGCACGCGTTTGACCTGATGCTGGAGAGCCTGACGAAACACGGCGATCCCTGGCTGGTGCTGGCCGATTTCCAGCCTTACATCGAGGCGCAGCAACGGGTGGAAGCCCTGTGGCGCGACCCGGAAGG
Organism: Pantoea sp. EKM103V; assembly: GCF_011800365.1. Classification (NCBI taxonomy): domain Bacteria; kingdom Pseudomonadati; phylum Pseudomonadota; class Gammaproteobacteria; order Enterobacterales; family Erwiniaceae; genus Pantoea; species Pantoea sp. EKM103V. The sequence continues at coordinate 172,327 of NZ_JAALFQ010000006.1, forward strand.
CTGGACCCGCGCCGCCATCCTCAACACAGCCCGGACCGGCATGTTCAGTTCGGACCGGTCCATTCGTGACTATCAGCAACGTATCTGGCAGGCACCCCGCTAAGGAGCAGCAATGAAACAGGATTCACTTGATCAGGCCGCCCGTGCTGCGGGTATTTCACTGGATTACATCAACGTCAACGGCGAGAAAGAGGCGATCAGCGACGAAACTAAACGTGCGCTGCTGGCGGTAATGGGCGATCCGCAGGAGGCGGGTAAATCGCCGCTGCCGCCAGTCGCCGTCTTCAGCGGCAGAGGCAAACGTCAGCTGACGCCGCAGGGCCGTGGCGTCTATCGCTGGCAGCTGCAGACAGAGAAGGGCAAATTGCTCAGCGGCGAGTTAACCGCGGGCGAACCCTTTACGTTGCCCACGCCGCTGGCGCAGGGGTATCACCAGCTGACGCTCAGCAAAGGGAAGAAAAGCTGGCAGACGCGGGTCATTGTTGCCCCGCGCCGCTGCTATCTGCCGCCGGCGCTGGAGGCGGGAGAGAAACGCTGGGGCGCACTGGTGCAACTCTATACCGTACGGTCTGAACAGAACTGGGGCATCGGTGACTTCGGCGATCTCGACCAGCTGCTGGTGCAGCTGGCCGCACGCGGAGGCGATTTCGTCGGGCTGAATCCGCTGCATGCGCTCTATCCCGCCAGCGCCGATTTCGCCAGTCCTTACAGTCCGTCATCACGCCGCTGGCTGAACATCATCTATATCGATGTCAGCCAGGTGGTCGATTTTCAGCAAAGCGCGGCGGCACAGAAGTGGTGGAAAAGTGCCAGAACGCAGAAGGCGCTGGCCAAAGCCCGCGAGGCGGAGCATGTCGATTACGCAGCGGTGATGGCGCTGAAGCTCGCCGCACTGCGCCACGCCTGGGCCCACTTTCAGGCCCGTGACCGCGCCAGCGACGAGCAGCAATCCTGGGCTGAGTTTGTGCGTGAAGGCGGTGACAGCCTGCGTTATCAGGCGGCCTACGACGGCATACAGCAGGCCCGACGGGCTGAGAATGCAAAACAGTGGGGCTGGCCCGCGTGGCCGGAAGGGTGGCGCAACAGTCAGCAGCCGGAGGTGCAGCAGTGGTGTAAGGAGCATGAAGAGGAGATCGCCTTCTGGCAGTGGCTGCAGTGGCTGGCGCAGCAGCAGTTCTCAGGCTGCTGGGCGCACAGCCAGGCGCTGGGCATGAGCGTGGGTCTCTACCGTGACCTGGCGGTTGGCGTGGCGGAAGGCAGCGCCGAAACCTGGCACGACCCGGAGCTCTACCGCCTTAAAGCCTCTGTCGGCGCACCGCCCGACCGCCTCGGTCCGCTGGGGCAGAACTGGGGCCTGCCGCCAATGGACCCGCATGTGATGCAGGCGCGCGGCTATCAGCCCTTTATCGACATGCTGCGAGCCAACATGCGTGACTGCGGTGCATTGCGCATCGATCATGTGATGTCGCTGCTGCGTCTGTGGTGGGTGCCCGCCGGAGAGACGGCGGATAAAGGCGCTTATGTCGCCTATCCGGTCGACGATCTGCTGGGGATTCTGGCGCTGGAGAGCCACCGGCTGCGCTGCATGGTGATTGGCGAAGATCTGGGCACCGTGCCGGAGGCGATAGTCAGCCTGCTGCGCAAAAGCGGCGTCTTTTCATGGAAGGTGCTCTGGTTCGAGCAGGAGAAAGATCAGCGTTATCGCGCGCCGCAGGACTATCCGCGTCAGTCGATTGCCAGCGCCAGCACGCACGATCTGCCCACCCTCACCGGTTTCTGGGAGCAGGGCGACCTGGCGCTGGGCGAGAAACTGGGCCTCTATCCGGGCGACGCGGTGAAGGCACTGCATGAGCAGCGGGCGACGCAGAAGCAGGCGCTGCTGGATGCCCTGCATCAGGCGGGGGCCCTGCCGGCTCGCAGTCAGAAAAAGGCGGAGAAGCTGGCAATGACGCCTGCACTGAACCGGGCAATCCACCGTTTTCTGGCCGACACCGACAGTGCGCTGCTGGGGCTGCAACCGGAGGACTGGCTCGGCATGACCACGCCGGTCAACGTGCCGGGCACGGTAGATCAATATCCCAACTGGCGGCGTAAGCTGAGCAAAACGCTGGAGGCGATCTTTGCCGACAGGGAAGTGAATGCACTGCTGAAGGTGGTCAGCCAGCAGCGTCAGTCAGGCAGGAAAGAGAAGTAACAAGAGCGCGGCAGTCTGACTGCCGCGCTCTTATCCTGTGCGTTAACATCAGTAGAAGGAGTGTTCGCCGCGCTGATGCTCGGTAATATCCCGCACGCCTTTCAGTTCCGGGAAGGCAGCCAGCAGCTCTTTCTCGATACCATCTTTCAGGGTGACGTCGATCATCGAACAGCCGTTACAGCCGCCGCCAAACTGCAGAATGGCGTAACCGTCATCGGTGATCTCCATCAGTGACACGCGTCCGCCGTGACCGGCCAGCTGTGGGTTGATCTGCGCCTGCAGCAGATACTCCACGCGCTCTACCATCGGCGCATCGTCAGACACCTTCCGCATTTTGGCGTTCGGCGCTTTCAGCGTCAGCTGTGAGCCGAGATTGTCAGTCACGAAGTCGATTTCCGCATCTTCCAGATAAGGTTTGCTCAGTTCATCAACATACGCAGAGAGCTTTTCGAACTTCAGCTCGGTGTCAGTCGCTTCAACGGCATCAGGCGGACAGTAAGAGACGCCGCACTCCGCTGTTGGCGTACCCGGGTTAATCACGAATACGCGAATCTGGGTGCCATCTTCTTGTTTGGATAGCAGTTTAGAAAAATGTTCCTGGGCAGAGTCAGTAATTCGGATCATGTCGATTGCTCAATAGTTGACTAATTTAGTTGGTTATAATACGCCCATCAATGACGCTCTACAAGGTACGGCACAGGCACCAGACCTGCACGCTGGCCGCGCCCTGCGCCAGTAACAGACGACTGATTTCATCGACCGTACTGCCGGTGGTGATGACGTCATCCAGCAGGGCGATATGGCGACCCTGCACCGCCATTTCAAGGCGGAAGGCATCCCGTAAGTTGGTGCGGCGCTGGCGGGCAGTGAGCTGATGCTGCAACGCTCCCCTTCGCTGGCGGGAGAGGCCGTCACGCCATTCGCACCGTAGCCAGTGCGCCAGCGGGGCGGCCAGCAGGGCGCTCTGGTTGTAACCACGCCGCCAGCGTCGCCGCCAGTGCAGCGGCACCGGCAGCAGCAGGTCGGGACGCACCACACGACCGTGCCGCCAGACATCCAGCCAGCTTAGCAAAAGCAGCCGCGCCAGCATCACCCTGAGTGCGGTTATGTGAGAAAACTTAAGCTGATTAACCCACTCACTGAATGGCGGGCGATAGTCATTGACGCAGACCAGCGCCTGCCAGGCGGGCGGTTTGCGCTGGCAGCGGTCACAGGCGACCCGCGTCGTCCCGGCGGGCAATCCGCAGCGTGGACAGAGCAGAGGCAGCGGCGGTAATTCACGCAGACATAAGCTGCACAGACCGTGACGGGCGATCTGTAACGGCATCTGGCATAGCCAACACAGGGCAGGCATTGCTAGCATAGCGACCTCCTTATCATTTTCGGGATAGTAACTGATGACGTCGCTCTACTGGCACACCTGCGGAGAAGGAAAACGCGATCTTGTGCTGCTGCACGGATGGGGGCTGAATGCCGAAGTCTGGCAAAGCATTATTCCGCGACTCAGCCCGCATTACCGCCTGCATCTGGTCGATCTGCCGGGCTATGGCCGCAGTCAGGATGCGGGTGCGCTGACGCTGACACAGATGGCAGAGGCGCTGCTGCCTGCGCTGCCCGCACAGGCGATCGTCATGGGGTGGTCTCTGGGCGGACTGGTGGCGACACAGCTGGCGCTGACCGCGCCAGAAAAACTGGCTGCACTGATTACCGTTGCATCGTCGCCCTGTTTCACCGCCACAGAGCACTGGCCCGGCATTAAACCCGAGACGCTGCAGAACTTTCAGCAGATGCTCAGCAACGATTTTCAGCGCACGGTGGAGCGCTTTCTGGCGCTGCAGACGCTGGGCACCGAAACGGCGCGCGCCGATGCACGGCAGCTGAAAGAGGTGGTGCTGTCGCAACCGATGCCGGAAGTGGCGGTGCTGGATAGCGGACTGGAGATTCTGCGTCAGGTCGATCTGCGCAGCGCGTTACCGCAGATCGGGCTGCCGTTCCTGCGTCTCTATGGCGCACTCGATGGGCTGGTGCCGCGCCGGATTGCTGCAGAGATTGATGAAATGTTGCCAGCCTCGCCTTCAGTCGTTATCGACAAGGCAGCACATGCACCTTTTATTTCCCATCCAGACATCTTTTGTCAGCATATTATTAACTTTATCAGTGATTTGCCGGGATAATGAGGCTTTAAGTTGGCAAAATCGCTGGCAGCAGCAATACTTCTCTCTGTGAGCAAGGCCGCTGCAAATTTATGTGATTAGTCACGGAAATGACTATGCCGTTCCATACTGCCTTACGCGTTTAGCGGCTGCTTACATCTCACAATGGATCATGAATGAGGGTAAACATAATGAAGGTTTTTAAATGGGTTGTGGCTTCAATGATGATGGGCGCGATTTCATTTTCTGCGATGGCAGCGAAAGAAGTCACCAAAGAAGAAGTTAAATCAATGAACCTGCAGAAGATTGGCACTGTTAACACCACAGCGGAAACCACCTCGCCAATGGATGCTAAAAAAGTGCTGTCTCAGCTTGCTGACGAGAAAGGCGGTAAATACTACCTGGTGATCGCGGGTCGCGAACACGGTAAATTCAGCGCCACCGCTGAAGTCTACAAGTAATCAGCGTAGCCACATGAACTGCCAGGCATCCAGCTTAACCGGCTGGGTGCCATCCATCTTCTCTCCGCTTATCAGATCCTGCCACATACGTGCCTCAGGTAGCGGTGTCTCCACCGGCCGTCCACTGAGATTAAACACGCAGAGCAATCCTTCATCGCTGTCCGGCGAATGACGTCTGAGTACCAGCAGGGCATTTTCGCTCTCTGAGATCGTCATCGGATTATCGGGATGAAAAGCAGGCTGGCGACGGCGCAGCTGGATCAGCTGACCGAGCCGGATATAGATCTGCTGACGCAGCCACTCTTCCCCCGCCAGCGCCGCTTCTATCGTCTGCAGATCATACTTCTGGCGATTAATCGCCCGGTTGTGTCCGGCGGCACGTACCCCATCGTAATCATTTCGCCCGCCCACAATGCTCTGGATATAGATGGCCGGCACGCCAGGGAACACCAGCAGAATGGCATGGGCCAGTAAAAAACGTTTCAGCCGCGTGGCGTCGTCGTCCGCCTCACGGTTTAACGCATCCAGATAGGTGACGTTGATTTCATACGGGCTGGTGGTGCCGTCCGGATTATTTTTGTAGGAGACCAGCGCACCCTCCAGTGCCAGGTCGCGCACCAGCGCCACGATCTCCACCTCCGACAAAATTCCGCGCGCCGGATTCAGGCCGATACCATCGTGGGACGCCAGAAAGTTAAAAAAGGTGGTGTCATTGCTGCTGAGATCCAGCGAGCTGGCCCACTGCCGCAGCGCGCGCGCCGAGCCGGTATGAATCGCATGCAGCACCAGCGGCGGCAGCGAAAACTGATAAACCATCTGCGCCTCATCGTGGCCGTTGCCCAGGTAACTGATGTTGTCCCGATGTGGCACGTTGGTCTCCGTGATAATCACCGTGCCAGGGGCGACCTGGTCGGCAATCGCGCGAAAGAGCTTCACCAGCTGATGGGTTTTTTCCAGGTGAATACAGCGCGTGCCGGGCGTTTTCCACATGTAGCCGACCGCATCGAGCCGCACGTAGTCCGCGCCGCGTATCAGGTAGTCGAGCAGCACCCCGACCATGCGCAGCAGCACCTCAGGATTGGCAAAGTTCAGGTCGATCTGATCGGCGCTGAAGGTGGTCCAGATAAAGCGGGTGTCACCATCGGCCATCTGAAAAGGGGTCAGCAGCGGCGAGGTTCGCGGACGGGTGACGGCGCTGAGGTCAGTGGCGGGCGGCATGCTGATAAAGAAATCGTCCCAGCCGGGGTCCTGCGCCAGAAAGTGGCGGAACCAGGCGCTCCGCGACGACATATGGTTGCAGACAAAATCGAACATCAGTCGGGTTTCCTGATGCAGGCGGGCAACGTCCTGCCAGTCACCGCACAGCGGATCAACCTGATGGTAATCAATGACAGAAAAGCCGTCGTCAGACGACCAGGGAAAGAAAGGCAGCAGGTGAACCAGCGGAAAGAGGGATTGCAGATGCTGCTGATAGAAGCGGGAAAAGGTCGTGAGTGTGGGCTTGCCGGTTTCCCGAAACTGATCGGCATAGGTGATGAGCACCACATCCTGCTCGTCCCAGTGCGCCTTGCGCGGCAGCTTGATGGCGTCGCGGGCGGTGGCGATCTCACTCAGCAGGCGCGTCAGGGTAGCCTGGGGAAAGGTGCCGGCATAAATCTTATCAATCAGATCGGTGATCGTTTCCATCGTGAGTTGGATGCCACAGCAGATGTTGTTTTTATGACAGGCGTCTTTTTAGCGTAGCGTTATGGCGGGGATTTTCAACCGGGGAAAGCGGCGGGAACAGGGGGCCAGCGTGCGGCCCCCTGATAAGCTTAGCGTTTTTTACCGAACGCGGCGGCCAGGGCATCACCCATTGCGCTGTTACCCGCAGAGGCGCTGACCGGACGCGGACGGCCTTTCGCGGCAGCCGGACGTTTCTCGTCACGCGGCGCGCCATTTTTCGCGCCGCCACGCGCATTGCCTTCACCTGGCTGCTCATCGAGACGCATGGTCAGGGCAATACGTTTGCGCTGCAGATCGACTTCCATCACTTTGACTTTGACGATATCGCCCGCTTTTACCACCTGATGAGGATCTTCCACGAAGCGGTCAGAGAGCGAGGAGATATGCACCAGGCCATCCTGATGCACGCCGATGTCCACAAACGCCCCGAAGTTAGTGACGTTGGTAACGCTGCCTTCCAGAATCAGGCCCGGCGTCAGGTCGCTCAGCGTCTCGACGCCTTCGGCAAACTGCGCCGTCTTAAACTCAGGACGCGGATCGCGGCCCGGCTTCTCCAGCTCTTTCATGATGTCGGTTACGGTCGGCAGACCAAAGCGGTCATCAATGAAATCGCGCGGGCTGAGATTGCGCAGGCTGCCCGCATTACCCATCAGGTCGCTCAGCGCCTGTTCGGTAGCGGCCAGAATGCGCTCGACCACCGGATAGGCTTCCGGGTGGACCGTGGAGGCGTCGAGCGGGTTATCGCCGTGATTGATACGCAGGAAGCCCGCGCACTGTTCAAAGGCTTTTGGTCCCAGGCGGCTCACTTTCAGCAGCTGCTGGCGGTTGCGGAAGCGGCCATTTTCATCCCGCCAGCCGACAATGTTCTGCGCCATCATGCGCGTCAGGCCCGCGACGCGGGTCAGCAGCGGCACCGAGGCGGTATTCAGATCCACGCCGACGGCGTTCACACAGTCTTCCACCACCGCGTCGAGTTTCTTCGCCAGCTGGCTCTGGCTGACATCATGCTGATACTGACCGACACCGATCGATTTCGGATCGATTTTCACCAGCTCAGCAAGCGGGTCCTGCAGACGTCGGGCAATCGACACCGCGCCGCGCAGAGAGACATCCAGATCCGGGAACTCCTGCGCCGCCAGTTCAGAGGCGGAGTAGACGGACGCGCCCGCCTCACTGACAATCACTTTCTGCGCCGTGACCTGCGGGAACTGCTTCTGCAGATCGAGGAAAAAGCGCTCGGTTTCGCGGGATGCGGTGCCGTTACCAATTGCCACCAGCTCCACCTGATGCTTAACGCAGAGGGCCGCAACGGCGGCGGCGGCTTTCGCGGCCTGACCGGTGTGCGGATAGACGGTGTCGGTCGCGACTACTTTGCCGGTGGCATCAACGACGGCGACCTTAACGCCGGTGCGCAGGCCCGGGTCCAGTCCCATGGTGGCCCGCATGCCCGCGGGCGCGGCCATCAGCAGATCGTGCAGGTTACGGGCAAAAACGTTGATCGCTTCATCTTCTGCGCGTTCGCGCACCGTGCCCATCAGCTCGGTTTCCAGATGCAGCATCACTTTGATGCGCCATGTCCAGCTCACGACCGCTTTACGCCAGCTGTCTGCCGGGGCGTTGTTCAGGCGCAGGTTCAGGTGTTCCGCAATCAGCGTTTCGCCGTGGCTTTCACGCGGCGCTTCATCAAACTGCGGGTCAGCATTCAGCGAGAGTTGCAGAACGCCTTCGTTACGGCCGCGCAGCATCGCCAGTGCACGGTGTGACGGCACGCTGCTCAGCGCTTCATGGTGGTCAAAGTAGTCACGGAACTTCGCGCCCGCTTCCTCTTTCCCTTCCACCACGCGCGACACCAGGTGAGCATTTTTCCACAGATAGTTACGCACTTTCGCCAGCAGCGCCGCATCTTCAGCGAAACGCTCCATCAGAATGTAGCGGGCGCCATCCAGCGCGGCACGCACGTCAGCCACCCCTTTGTCGGCATCGACATATTGTGCAGCCAGCTGCTCAGGGGTGTGAGACGGATCCTGCCACAGCGTGTCCGCCAGCGGCTCAAGACCCGCTTCAATCGCGATCTGTCCACGCGTACGGCGCTTCTGTTTGTAGGGCAGGTAGAGATCTTCCAGCTCGGTTTTGCTGAGGGTGGTGTTGATCGCGCGGGCGAGGTCGTCGGTGAGTTTTCCCTGCTCGTCAATCGACTTCAGAATCGACTGGCGTCGCTCTTCAAGTTCACGCAGATAGCTGAGGCGGGTTTCCAGCTGGCGCAGTTGGGTATCATCCAGCCCGCCGGTGACCTCTTTACGATAGCGTGCGATAAACGGCACGGTATTCCCTTCATCCAGCAGGCGAACGGCGGCGTCAACCTGTTCGGGACGCGCCTGCAGCTCACTGGCTATTATCTGGCTCAGAACGTTCATCATCAGGACTGTCTTGCTTTCCGGGTTGAGAAATAGCGGACAGTTATACGGATTGATGGTCAAAATTGCCAGAGACGCTGGCGGCTTTCAGCCATAATCTGAAACGTTATTGCGGGTAATCAATCGCGTTGACATACCAGAGCGCCGGACCCACTGGCGTCTCGACGGTGGCAGCATCGCCCACCTCTTTTTTCAGCAGTGCCCGCGCCATCGGCGAGTCGATGGAGATGTAATCCTTGCGGCCAAAAATCTCATCGTAGCCCACGATGCGGAAGCGTTTGAGGTCGCCCGCATCGTTTTCAATTTCCACCCAGGCACCGAAGAAGACTTTGCCATCCTGCTGGGGCGAGTAGTCAACAATGCGCAGCTGCTCAAGACTTTTGGTCAGGTAGCGAACGCGACGATCAATTTCCCGCAGCCGTTTCTTGTTGTACTGATAGTCGGCATTTTCACTGCGATCGCCAAGGCTGGCAGCCCAGGTCACCTTTTTGGTCACTTCCGGTCGCTCTTCACGCCAGAGGTAGTCGAGTTCCGCTTTCAGCTTATCGAAGCCTTCGCGGGTAATCAGTCGGGTTTTCATGCTAATCCGGCCAGCCAAATCAAAAGAGAAACAGTGTAAGGCAAACAGGGCGCGGCAAAAAAGAGTCGGGGAAGGGGTTTTTAAAGCTAAAAACCCGCGTTGACTTCCCCGGCGGCGAAAGGGGTGCTGCTGAAGCGTAATCTGAAGCCAGTCACAGGACGCTGGCCAATAAAACAGACTTATTTTCCGGCGTGAGTCGCCGTGGTGGTCGAGGTGCCGGTGCCATGTCCGTCACCGCCGCCGCCGCCCATGGTCGCCAGCGCAACGCCCAGCAGGGCTGCGACTGCGCCAACGCCAATGGCGTCAGAGTTACCTTTAGCGGTTGAGGTTGCCGCTGCACCGGCCGCTTCACCGGTCGCTGTGGCAGCATAACCTGGGCTAACGCTGCCTAATGCCAGCGCGCTCAGCAGTAAAATCGTTTTTTTCATTGTGTAATCCCCGTTGAGACGTCGAATGGTGCCTGAGCAGTCTGGTTGAAAACGGAGAAGGCGAAAAGTTGGCTTTACTGATTGATTTATGTGACTTTAATTTCAACTGGCCTTGCTGTGAGAAGCACTGAAATTAATCCGAGATGAGGATGGCGTCCCGGACGCTTTTGCTGGAATATTATGCTGTCTGAATGCGGGCAGGATAGATTATCTGGAGCTTATCCATAATGATGACTCCGTTTTAAGCCAAATTAACTGCTAAGCCGCTGAATTTATTCATCGAATAAATGCCGGTCCGCTTCTGACGCCAGCGATTCTGAGAAACAGGGCCGTTTTTTCAGATTTGCCGTATCCTGCCCTGTCGCCGGTAAAAAGGGTGAGCCTGGCCCCGAAATTGGCCCGAAATTAAATATAAGCTCCTGTTTAATATGCTTTGTAACAATTTTGGCTAGAATATAAACCATTAATGACTGTCACTATAAGGCATCTTTTTTTAACAATGTTGGCTCAGGCAATAGCGCCTTTGGGAGTTGAAAATGCAAGAGAACTACAAAATTCTGGTCGTCGATGATGATATGCGTCTGCGTGCTCTGCTTGAACGCTATCTCACCGAGCAGGGCTTTCAGGTGCGCAGTGTCGCTAATGCCGAGCAGATGGATCGTCTGTTAACCCGTGAATCCTTTCATCTGATGGTGCTCGACCTGATGCTGCCGGGTGAAGATGGCCTCTCTATCTGCCGTCGTCTGCGCAGTCAGAGCAACCCGATGCCTATCATTATGGTGACGGCCAAGGGTGAAGAGGTCGATCGTATCGTCGGGCTGGAGATCGGCGCGGACGACTACATTCCTAAACCCTTTAACCCGCGCGAACTGCTGGCGCGTATCCGCGCGGTGCTGCGTCGTCAGGCCAATGAACTGCCCGGTGCACCGTCGCAGGAAGAGGCGATTATCGCCTTTGGTAAATTCAAACTTAATCTCGGCACCCGCGAGATGTTCCGTGAAGATGAGCCGATGCCGCTGACCAGCGGTGAGTTCGCCGTGCTGAAAGCCCTGGTGAGCCACCCGCGTGAGCCGCTGTCGCGCGACAAGCTGATGAACCTGGCGCGTGGCCGTGAATACAGTGCCATGGAGCGTTCGATCGACGTTCAGATCTCACGCCTGCGTCGCATGGTGGAAGAGGACCCGGCGCATCCACGTTACATCCAGACCGTCTGGGGTCTGGGCTACGTCTTCGTGCCGGACGGCAGTAAAGCATGAGGCGACTGCGCTTCTCGCCACGCAGTTCGTTTGCGCGCACCCTGCTGCTGATCGTGACCCTGCTGTTTGTCAGCCTGGTCACGACCTATCTGGTGGTGCTGAACTTTGCCATCCTTCCCAGCCTGCAGCAGTTCAATAAGGTGCTGGCATACGAAGTACGTATGCTGATGACCGACCGGCTGCAGCTGGAGGATGGCACGCAGCTGGAAGTGCCTCCGGCGTTTCGCCGGGAAATCTACCGCGAACTGGGGATCTCGCTCTACACCAATGCAGCAGCAGAGGAGAGCGGATTGCGTTGGGCGCAGCACTATGAATTCCTGAGTGAACAGATGGGGCAGCAGCTGGGCGGGCCCACCGATGTGCGGGTCGAGGTCAACAAAAACTCGCCTGTGGTCTGGCTGAAAACCTGGCTGTCGCCTGATATCTGGGTGCGGGTGCCCCTGACGGAAATCCATCAGGGCGACTTCTCGCCGCTGTTCCGCTATACCCTGGCGATAATGCTGCTGGCGATTGGCGGCGCCTGGCTGTTTATCCGCATCCAGAACCGGCCGCTGGTGGATCTGGAGCACGCCGCTCTGCAGGTCGGGCGCGGGATTATTCCGCCGCCGCTGCGCGAGTATGGCGCGTCCGAAGTCCGATCGGTGACCCGGGCCTTTAACCAGATGGCGGCCGGGGTAAAACAGCTGGCGGATGACCGCACGCTGCTCATGGCGGGGGTCAGTCACGACCTGCGCACGCCGCTGACCCGTATTCGTCTCGCCACCGAGATGATGAGCGAGCAGGATGGCTATCTGGCCGAATCGATTAACAAAGATATCGAAGAGTGCAACGCCATCATCGAACAGTTCATCGACTACCTGCGCACCGGTCAGGAGATGCAGACCGAGCGCGCCGACCTGAACAGCGTGCTGGGCGAGGTGGTGGCCGCAGAGAGTGGCTACGAACGTGAGATCGAAAATGCGGTGATGCCGGAAGAGTTAATGCTGGATATCAACCCGCTGTCGATCAAACGCGCACTGGCTAACCTGGTGGTCAACGCCGCGCGATACGGCAATGGCTGGATTAAAGTCAGCAGCGGACGGGAACTGCATCGCGCCTGGTTTCAGGTGGAAGATGACGGGCCGGGTATTAAGCCCGATCAGCTGGCGCATCTCTTCCAGCCGTTTGTGCGCGGCGACAGTGCCCGCAGCACCAGCGGAACCGGTCTCGGCCTGGCGATTGTACAGCGTATTATTGATGCGCATCAGGGGTCGCTGGAGATTGGCGAGAGCGAGCGCGGGGGATTGCGTATTCGCGCCTGGTTGCCGTTAACGGAAAATATGGCGCTGAGCCATAACAACGGCAGCAACAGCGTCTCAGGCGGATAAAACGGGCGCGGCAGGAGGACTGCCGCGCCCGTTCCGTCAGCGTTGCGGGCCCGCTTTTACCAGCGCTGCACCGGCTGCGTTATCGGTGTACTTATCGAAGTTATCAATAAAACGCTGCGCCAGCCCTTCGGCGGCGGCGGTCCACTTCTCTTCACTCTCCCAGCTGCGACGCGGATCGAGCGTCTCACTGTCCAGCTCACCCAGTGTCACCGGCATCTGCAGATTGAAGATCGGCAGGGTTTCTACCGGCGCATCATCCAGTTCACCCGCCAGGATCGCGTTGATGATGGCACGGGTATTTTTCAGCGAGATACGCTTGCCGCTGCCGTTCCAGCCGGTATTGACCAGATACGCCTGCGCACCAGACGCCTCCATCCGCTTCACCAGCACTTCGGCATACTGCGTCGGGTGCAGGGTCAGGAATGCGGCGCCAAAACAGGCAGAGAAGGTCGGTGTCGGCTCAGTCACACCACGCTCGGTTCCGGCCAGTTTGGCGGTAAAACCGGACAGGAAATGATACTGTGTCTGCTCCGGCGTCAGACGGGAAACCGGTGGCAGCACCCCAAACGCATCGGCGGTCAGGAAAATTACCTTCTTCGCATGGCCCGCTTTTGAGACCGGCTGCACGATGTTGTCGATGTGATTGATCGGGTAAGAGACGCGGGTGTTTTCGGTTTTGCTGCCGTCGGCGTAATCCACGCTGCCATCTTCGCGCACCACCACATTCTCCAGCAGCGCATTACGGCGAATGGCGCGGTAGATCTCCGGCTCAGCCTGCTCTGAGAGGTTGATGGTTTTGGCGTAGCAGCCGCCCTCGAAGTTAAACACGCCGTCATCGTCCCAGCCATGTTCATCATCGCCAATCAGCTGGCGGTCAGGATCGGTCGAGAGTGTGGTTTTCCCGGTGCCCGACAGGCCAAAGAAGACCGCCACGTCGCCCGCTTTGCCAACGTTGGCAGAGCAGTGCATCGAAGCGATGCCTTTCAGCGGCAGCAGGTAGTTCATGATGGCGAACAGACCTTTCTTCATCTCGCCGCCGTACCAGGTGCCACCAATCAGCTGCATGCGCTCCGTCAGATTGAAGGCGACAAAGTTCTCAGAGTGCAGACCCTGCGCCTGCCAGTCCGGGTTGGTGCATTTCGCGCCATTCATCACCACAAAATCGGGCGTGAAGTCGGCCAGCTCAGCGTCGGTCGGCTGGATGAACATATTTTTGACGAAGTGGGCCTGCCAGGCCACTTCGGTGACGAAACGCACGCTCAGACGGGAGTCAGCATTGGCACCGCAGAAGGCATCCACGACAAACAGGCGCTTGCCGGAGAGCTGCCGGGTGACGCAGCTTTTCAGCGCGTTCCAGGTCTCCTGCGACAGGGGCTGGTTGTCATTTTTGCCGGTGCCCTGGTCGTTCCACCACAGGGTATCGCGCGTGGTGTCGTCACGCACAATGTACTTATCCTTTGGCGATCGCCCGGTGAAAATCCCGGTGTCTACTGCAATCGCACCGCTCTGCGTCAGGGTGCCACGTGCAAAACCTTCGAGGTCCGGGCGCGTCTCTTCCTGAAAGAGCGTGTCGTAATCAGGGTTGTAAACCACTTCCGTGGTATCCACGATGCCCAAAGCGGCAAGGTCTTGCGAGGTCAGGCCGTTAACGCGCATTTTACTGCTCCTTAAATCGGTGTCTGTTCTGCAAAGCAGAGATAGGTTGGGATCGTACGGCCGGCTGTTGCACTGATGCGACGACGCACTGAAAAGTCACAGCGCGTCGTCACCTCAGCCTGCAGGCACAACCAGGCTTATCAGGGCTTCTGCCTCTGCCTTCCGGGCGGCTGCACGATCGCGCGCAGTTTACTCTTCTGCGTTGAGGGAAAAAGGGCAGCGATCTAAAAATGCGACTCAGGGCGCGTTAAGGCTATGTTTCGAACGTTTTAAAGATGTTATGAAAGTAAAAAAAGATAATTTGCCTGAGAAATTATGGGGATAGGAGGGGGAGAGGAAAACGGGGCGGCAGACGCCGCCCGGTGAATCAGTGCAGACGCTCGTCATTCCCGTGAGAATGACTGCGAATCGCCGCGATATCGACCGCGTCAAACACGTAGTCTGAACCGCAGTAGTCGCAGTGCATGTCAATTTTGCCATCTTCCGCAATGATCTCATCCACCTCTTCCTTCGGCAGCGTGGTCAGCACTTCACCACAGCGTTCACGCGAACAGGTGCATTTGTAGATGACCGGCTGCGGATCATAGAGGGTGACCTCTTCCTGATGGTAGAGACGCCACAGCACCTCATTGGCCGGCAGGGTGATCAGCTCGTCGGTTTTGATGGTTTCCGTCAGGGTCGCGAGGTGGTCGAACGCCTCTTTCTCTGTCTCCTGTGCCGGCAGAACCTGCAACAGGATACCGGCGGCGCCCTGGTCGCTGGTGCGGATAAACAGCCGCGTAGGCAGCTGCTCAGAACGCATGAAGTAATCTTCCAGGCATTCCGCCAGCGTTTCACCTTCCAGTCCCACCACGCCCTGATAGCGTTCACCTTTTTCAGGGGAAATGGTGATCACCAGGTAGCCGTTGCCCACCATGCTTTTCAGGGTGCTGTCGGCCGGGATGTCGCCTTTAATGCGCGCCACGCCACGCAGCTCCTGATTGTTGTTGCCGTTGATCACCGCCAGAGAGAGCGGACCGTCACCCTGCAGCTGCACGGTAATTTCACCGTCAAACTTCAGCGTGGCAGTCAGCAGGCTGGTGGCGACCAGCATCTCACCCAGCAGCGTCTTAACCGGAGCCGGATAGTCGTGGTTCTTCACGGTTTCACGCCAGGTGTCGGAGACGTTCACCAGCTCGCCGCGCACAGCGGCATTTTCAAACAGATAACGGTGCAGTTGATCCTGGACTGACATATTTTTTCTCTCACTGGAACGGGGCGATGGCGCGTCCGCGAAGACGGCATTACTCATCGCCCGATAATTTAAACTTCATCAAATCGCGACGCTCTTTTTTGTCAGGTCGCCGATCGGGATGGGGCATAGTCAGCGCATTCAGTTTGCGTGCCTGCGCCATTTTTTCGCGTTTCTCGATACTGGCATCGGTTTCGCGGTAGAGCTGCTGTGCCTCGCTGGCGGGGCGGCGCTGAGCGCTGATATTCGCCACCACCACGGTGCGTTCATCGTTGCCCTGACGCACGGTCAGTTCCGCATTCAGCTCGACGATCTTGCCGGGTTTACTGCGCTGACCGTTGTAGTGCACTTTGCCGCCTTCAATCATCTCCCGCGCAATCGCCCGGGTTTTGTAAAAGCGCGCCGCCCACAGCCATTTGTCGAGGCGAACCTCTTCGCTGCTTTTCTCTTTCATTGCTGCTCCTGACTCAGATCAGCGTCCGGTAGTCGCCGGTGGCGCGGTGACGCTGAAAGATTTGCTCAGGACGACCCGAATCGGGATTTTTTACGCCTAAGCACCAGCCGATGCCCCATGACGCCGCAGCATCCAGAATCACTTCGCTGTCGTCGATAAACAGCGTGCGCGGCGCAGAAAAGCCGGTGTGCTGTTGTACCGCCTGCCACAGACGCGGGTCTTCTTTCGGATACCCAAAGGTATGGGTGGAAAGTAATAAATCAAGGTGTGGCGCTAAACCTGTCTGCGCCAGTTTGACGTCGAGATTATAGGGATGCGCGTTGGTCAGCAGGATGGTGCGCTTGCCGGCGCGACGCAGCGCCTGCAAAAAGGGCAGGGTGTCGTCACGCAGTGCGACCCGGCTGCGCATCGCCCAGGTCATGGCACGGATGTCCAGCGCCAGCGCCTCTGCCCAGTAATCCAGACAATACCAGTTTAGCGTATGGGCGACGGCCTGATACTTTTCCGTGATGATCCGGTCAGCGTCAGCCAGGGTGATGCCGCGCTGCTGGCTGAGCACCGCGGGCACATGCTCCAGCCAGAAATGACGATCAAACGCCAGATCCAGCAGCGTGCCATCCATGTCGAGCAGCACGGTGTCAATTTCAGACCAGTTGAGCATCGTGGCTCTCACCCTGTAAAAAAACCGGGCGACAGGGTAGCACAGAAGGGCAGGGCTCAGAATATCGAGCGCACGCTCTGCAAAGTGCTGAGATTATGGTTGAAACACTTGTCGTAGTAGAGCTGGATATCGATCATGCGCTGGCGATTACGGTGCATGCGGCGCAGAGCCAGCAGTCCGTTGATCACGCCGCAGGCCAGCAGCACCATCAGCAGCAGTACGGTGCCGAGATAGCGCCACTGCGCCATGGCATCCGGTTCATTGTGCAGCGCGATGTGACGCGTGCCGTTGGCATCGGTGGTGATGCTGGTGATGATGCCGCTGGCGCTGAAAGGCGTATGCAGCAGCATGGCGGAGATGCGCTGCAGCTCATGCCACTGAGCGGGCGGATCGAGATCGAACAGTGACACGGCAGGCTGAGGCTGACTGACCAGCTGGCGACCCTCGTCACTGACGATCAGGAATCCTCCCGGCGGCGGGCTGTTGAGATTTTCAGCCGCACGGCGGGTTTCGCGGAAAAAGAAGGTCGAGGTGGCGGTATTCACCAGGTTCTCCAGTGCTTCCGCACTGACCGGTCGCAGCAGCACGTTCATGCCGTTTAGCTGGCCGGAGTCGGCGCGGCGCATCAGCGCCTCCCAGTCTTTGGCGTTGCCCAGGTTTACCAGCGCGTTTTTCAGGCGCACGCAATCCTGCGGCTGATTACAGAGATCCTGGGTCTTCATGACCAGATCGGAGAAGTCATCCAGCAGAATCATGCCGGACTTCTGGATCGCTGACGCCAGCTGCGGGTTCAGTTTGGGATCGGTATTGGTTTCCGGGTGCAGCTGCCGGGTCGTGGTATCCAGCAGGGCGGCGGCTTTATCAATGATGTCAGATTGCGGCTGCGGCAACGGCTTCGCGTTATTCCAGTAGATGGCCGAGCAGTCGAACGGCATAAAGGCGTAACTCCGGTTACTCTGGTAGTTGTCCGGCACTGAACACATGCCGGTACCGCTCACCTTCAGGCTGTCGCCAATATTCAGGGCCACGCTGCTGAGTTTATCGACGCTGTTGACCTCCAGGCTGTCGGTGCCTCTGGCCCAGGCGAGACTGAGCTTGATCGGCATCCCGAGCGGGATCCAGGTGACCAGCAGGGTCAGCACCAGCAGCGAGCCGCAGGCCAGCACCACATTTTTCCGCCAGCGCTGAATCGGGAAATTTTTGACCTCATCCTGCAGGGATAAAAAGCGGCCCTGACGCACCACCTGACGATTAAGGTAGATCTCCACGTCGGTCACCTGACCGAGGTCGTGCGCAACATAGGGCTGCCAGTGCGCCGGATAGGCGAGATCGATAATTCCCAGCGTGATGTTGCTCTGCTCCTGGTTCGATTCGCTGAACAGGCCCCAGCGCTTCGGCGCGCCGCGCAGGCAGTGGATGTCACGCAGGCCGCGCTCACCCGGAATGCGATAGAGCAGCCACAGGCTGGCTGCGATCATTCCCGCACCGGCCAGCACCAGCCAGATCATCAGAGTCGTGGGCACCAGCAGGCTGAAGAAGAACAGTAAGAAGGCAAGCGAGATGATGACCCCTTCACGCGTGCCGTCTGGCCGCGACAGGCGATACTCTTCCGGGGTCTCTTTACGCACCTGCAGCAGTTCAACGTTTTCCGTTTCTGCTTTGCGGATCGAGGCGTTGGTCGACACCGGACGCATCAGCGTCGGCAGGGACTGCTGATCCACCGCGTAATCCACCAGCGAATGGCCGTTGAGCGAAATCACCAGCGGAATGGATTGGGTGCGGATCAACTCGACGTAGTTTTCGTCGGTGATGTACTGCTCCCACAGCGGCGGAAGATGAACTTCGACTTCATCCAGATAGTAACGCCATTTATGGGGATCGTCCGTTGAGAGGCCGTAGCGGGTAATGGCGCGGGTCACCGGATAGACGTTGTTGCTCTGCGCGGTCAGCGTCAGGCGTTCAGACGCGCTGCGCTTGTCGGTCGTCACGGCGGTGCGGGGCTGTTTTGCCAGTGCGGTGACATATTTGTCTACCGCCTCGCGCTCCTGAGGGGAAAGCTTACGGCAGGGCGGACTGATAAATGGCAGCGGTTTCGCCAACGGCGGACGATGCCGCATAGCGTACCAGAACCCAATACCTGCCAGGATTGAACAGGTCAGCACTATGGCCAGGATCATAAAGATTGTGCTCATGCTCTGCTCAATTCAGCCAAAATGCTGCCTTCACTTTAAACGTACGCTCCGGGGGATGCTCACTTCTGAAGAGGCATTCCGGAAGATTATATAATCCTGAGGAGTCAGACACCCGATTAAATAGTGCCAGGGAATATCTGATTAGCATTTATTAAACCCTGCCTTGTCCGAATGGTAACCGGCTCAGACTGGATTAAATATCGGTATTATCTGAAACTTATCGCAGCATATTGACTAATGCAAATTTAGTCTTAACTGATAACCAAAGGCCGTTATTCAATTGCCGGAATCTATGTAACGATATCGTTATGGTGAGACTGTCGCACAATTGCCTGGGGTTAGGTATGCTAATTCGTTCCTGATAGCCGGCGCAGAAACTTTTGAGGCTGATATGAAAATTCCAAAAAAACCTGACATCCTCAATATCACCGCCGTGGCGCGTTCACGGCTGTTTACCGTTGAATCGGTCGATCTCGCCTTCAGTAATGGGGCGCGTCGCGTCTATGAGCGCATGAAGCCGTCAGAACGTGAAGCGGTCATGATTGTGCCCATTATTGATGACCATCTGATCCTGATTCAGGAGTATGCCGTCGGACTGGAAACCTATGAACTCGGGTTTCCCAAAGGGCTGATCGATGCAGGCGAAACCGTGAATGAGGCGGCGGTGCGTGAACTGAAAGAAGAGGTCGGTTTTGGGGCTGAGCACCTCACGCCGCTGGGCAAGCTCACGATGGCCCCCTCCTACTTTTCCAGCAAAATGAATATCGTGGTGGCAGAAGGTCTCTATCCCGATAAGCTGGAAGGTGACGAGCCGGAGCCACTGATTGTTCACCGCTGGCCGCTGAGCGATATGCTGTCGCTGCTGGAGGAGCCCGATTTTCGCGAGGCACGCAACGTCAGTGCGCTCTTTATGGCGCGCGAATGGCTGGTGAAGCAGGGGCGTCTGCGCTACTGAATAAAAAAGGCCGACTGATGTCGGCCTTTTAACAGGGTAGGTGTGTGGGTCACATCAGAACAGCTCGTGACTCTCGCCGTTGTCCATAATGGTGGTGCCCACATCATGAACGGAATACTCGGTCGGCTGGGTGCCGTTGATGAAGTACTCCTGACGCGTATTGCCTCCGCCATTTGCCAGCTTGCCGGTGCTGCGGTCAATCGTGACCGTGACCACGCCATCCGGCGGCGTTAACGGCTGCACCGGTACCCCCTCCAGCGCACTCTTCATATATTCATCCCATGCCGGTTGCGCACTCTTAGCGCCGCCCTCATAGCCTGAAATCTGATCGGGAATCGCACCGGAAAGGGTGCTGCGGCCTAAATTGCGGCGCGCATCATCAAAACCGATCCAGACGGAGGTCACGACGCCAGGGCCATAACCCGAGAACCAGGCATCTTTCGAGCTGTTCGTGGTACCGGTTTTCCCGCCAATGTCATTACGCTTGAGGTCACGCCCGGCACGCCAGCCGGTTCCCATCCAGCCCGGTTCACCGAAGATGTTGCTGTTCAGTGCGCTCCTGATGAGGAAGCTGAGCGGGGTGTTGATGACATGCGGGGCATATTGCTGTTCGCCCTGCTGTGCCTGCGCCGGAACCTGCTCCAGTGCAGGCTGTGGCACCGCCTGGTTCTGATTGCTGTCTGACGCGGCCACGTTCTCAACGCTCTCTTCGTTCAGCGCCAGCGCTTTCTTCGTTTCGCCGTAGATCACCGGCAGATTGCACTGCGGACAGGCGATCTTCGGTTTCTCTTCAAAGACAATGCCGCCCTGTTCATTCTCAATCCGGGTGATGAAGTACGGGTCAATCAGGAAGCCGCCATTCGCCATCACGGAGTAGCCGCGCACCACCTGTAACGGGGTGAACGAGGCCGCCCCCAGGGCAAGCGACTCGGTATGAATAATGTTCTGCGCCGGGAATCCAAAGCGCTGCAGATACTCTGCGGCATAATCCACGCCCATGGCGCGCATCGCACGCACCATCACCACGTTTTTCGACTGGCCAAGTCCCTGACGCAGGCGAATCGGTCCATCGTAGGTTGGCGGGGAGTTTTTCGGACGCCAGTCGGCACCCGCACCGGCATCCCAGCGTGAAATCGGCACATCGTTCAGGATCGACGCCAGCGTCAGTCCGCGATCCATCGCGGCGGTGTAGAGGAACGGCTTGATGTTAGAGCCGACCTGGCGCAGTGCCTGGGTTGCACGGTTAAACATGCTCTGGTTAAAGGCGAAGCCGCCTACCAGCGCCCGCACCGCACCATCATTCGGATCGAGTGAGACCAGCGCCGAGTTCACATCCGGTACCTGGCCCAGCCACCACGCATCACCCACTTTGCGCACCCAGATCTGCTGGCCTGGCTGCAGCACCTGCGTCACGCTTTTCGGCGTCGGGCCCTGCACGGTGTCAGACTTATAAGGACGCGCCCAGCGCACACCCGCTAAGGCCAGCGACACATTGCTGCCATCTTTCATCATCACGGTTGCTTCATCACTGCGTGCTTCCGTGACCACCGCCGGATAGAGCGGGCCATAGACCGGCAACGCACTCAGCGCTTTCTCGATCTTAGTCTGATCCCAGGCGGGCTCGCCCACCCGCCACAGCACGCTGGTCGGGCCGCGATAGCCATGACGCATATCGTAGGCGATGACGTTGTTACGCACCGAAGTCTGAGCCGCTTCCTGCAGGCGACGGGTCACGGTGGTGTAAACCTTATAGCCGTCGGTGTAGGCGTTGTCGCCGTAGCGCTTCACCATCTCCTGGCGCACCATCTCGCTGAGATAAGGGGCAGAGAAGGCGATTTCCGGGCCATGATACTTCGCCACCAGCGGCGTATTGCGTGCCTCATCATACTGCTGCTGCGTGATGTAGTGCTGATCCAGCATACGCGCCAGCACCACGTTGCGACGCGACAGGGCGCGGCTCGGCGAGTAGAGCGGGTTAAAGGTGGACGGCGCTTTCGGCAGACCGGCAATCATCGCCATTTCACTCAGCGACAGCTGGTCAACCGGCTTACCAAAATAGACCTGCGAAGCCGCACCGATGCCATAAGCCCGGTAGCCGAGGTAGATCTTATTCAGGTAGAGCTCAAGAATTTCATCCTTATTGAGTAACTGCTCAATGCGGATTGCCAGAAACGCTTCCTTTATTTTACGCATCAGGGTGCGTTCCGGACTCAGGAAGAAGTTACGGGCCAGCTGCTGAGTGATGGTACTTGCCCCCTGGGAGGCGTGACCGGAAACCAGCGCAATGCTGGCCGCACGGAAAATCCCCACCGGGTCCACACCGTGGTGCTCATAAAAACGGCTGTCTTCGGTTGCAATAAACGCTTTCACCATCACAGGTGGCACTTGCTGCAGGGTCAAAGGAATACGGCGCATTTCGCCATACTGGGCGATCAGATCGCCATCGGCGCTGTAAACCTGCATAGGGGTTTGCAGACGCACATCTTTCAGCGTGTTGACGTCAGGCAGCTGTGGCTCGATGTACTTGTACAAGCCATAAATCGAGCCAGCTCCCAACAGGATGCAACACACTGTAAGGATCAATAAATACTTTACGAACTTCACCTGGAGTTTCCCATCTATTGTCGTTTGAGCAGTTTATAAACAACCGCGCGGTAGTATAAAGGCAAGCCAGACGCTTTGATATGTCCATTTTCCCGGACGATAAGGAGATCGCGCGCATGGCTTTTCATACCTGGCAAATCGGGCTGGATATTCAGAACAGGCAGATGTGTGGCCTGGCCCTCCAGCGTCGTCGTGATGGCTGGCAGCTACGCCACTGGTGGCTGCAACGGCTGCCGCAAGATACGTTAAGAAACGGCGTGCTGCAATCTTCGCCTGAATTACAGGCGGTCCTGACAGCCTGGCGTCAGCAGTTGCCGCGCCGTTACTCGCTGAGGGTCGGGTTCCCCGCCCGGCTGGTGCTGCAGCGGCCGCTTCCCCTGCCCGCACAGTCACTCAGGGAGCCAGCGCTGGGCCACTACGTGCAGGTGGCCGCGCGTCGTCTCTTTCCGCTGGAGCCTGACACGCTGGCGCTGGACTATTACGAGGAGGCCGGAAACCGTCAGCTCTGCGTCACGGCGGCCCGGCGGGAGAGTGTTGACCAGTGGATGATGCCCCTGTTACAGGCGGGATTCAGGCCGCAGGTGCTGGAACTGACCACCGATGCGCTGAAGCGGCTGGCCCGGCAGGCGCGACTGCCGGGCGGCACGGTGCTGGTGCTGCAGCAGGAGGGGCGCTGGCTCTGGAGCGATGCGCAGACCGCAGCAGAGTGTGACGACGCCACCACGCTGGACGCACTGAAACAGCAGGCCTTTCCCCGGGCAACGGCCATCGCCTGGTGTGCCGCCACGCCAGCCGCGCTGCCCGCTGACGCTGTCGCGTTTTCCCCTTTTGATCTGCTTCGTTATCAGCAGCCCCCGTTGCCCGCGAATCCGGGAGCCTTTGCACTGGCGACCGGGCTGGCACTGACCAGCGGAGATGACCCGGCGTGGCGGTAAATCTGCTGCCGTGGCGGCAGCAACGGCGGCAACGGCAGCGACGGCAGAACCTGCTGGTGCTGGCTCTGGTGGCGGGCGGTCTGCTGCTGCTGGTGATGCAGCAGGCGTACCGGGTCCATGAGGCGCGCCAGCGGATAGCGCAGGAGAGCAGAATGCAGCAGCAGGCGCTGGAGACACTGGCTGCGCGTTTAGCGCAGCAGAAGCAGCTGCTGGAACAGCTCGCGCTTCTGCAAAAACAGCAGGCGAAGCAGCGTGACAAGGCTGCGCAGCTGGCCGGGTGGCAACAGTTCTGGCGCGATCTGCCCGGCATGCTGCCCGACACCGCCTGGCTGACCCGGCTGGAGAAGCGCGATAACCGCCTGATCCTGGAGGGGCAGGCGCAGGATATGGCAGCAATCAGGCAGTTTCGCCAGCAGCTCGCTACCGCCGCCCTGTTGGGGCAGGTGCAGCAGGGTGGGGTCCGGCGTCAGGCGGATGGCCGCTACCATTTTTCGCTACGGGCGCAGATAGCCGGGGGACGCGATGATTGATCGCTGGTGTCAGATGGCGGCTGTTCCGCGCTACGGCCTGCTGCTCCTTCTCGCGTTGGGTCTGCTTTTGCTTATCTGGCTGTCGGGCTTACGGCCTCAGCAGCAGGCACTGGCCGCTGAACGGGCGGCGCTGTCACAGTTAACCCGAACTCTGCAGCAGGGCCAGCAGCAGTGGCGTCAGCATCCCGCTATCGCGCAGCTGCAGGCGCAGCGGGAGACGATGCAGCTCGCTCTGACTCGCGCAGCCGCATCGGAGGGGGCTATCGACGATATTCTGGCGGGCCGCTCTCACCAGCTGGAGGCGTGGCAGCCGGATGGCCCCGCCCGCCTGCTGACGCTGCATCTGCCCTGGCAGGCGTTCCGCACTCTCTTTGCTGAATTTGCCCAGGCTTCTGCGCCATTGCCTGTGCATTTCCTGCTGCTGGCGCAGCCGCACGACCTGGAGGCGCAACTCTGGCTGGAGCCAGCCGATGCGCCATAGCCTGCTGATTCTGCTGTTGTGCTGGGGGGATGTGCTGGCACGCGATCCCTTCCGGCCTGTTGCCGGTTCCCTGTGTCAGGAGGCGGTGGCCCCGCTCACCGGCTGGCGTCTGCAGGGGATTGCCGGGCGGGAAACCCGCTATCAGGCCTGGCTGCTTACCCCGCAGGGAGAACGCGTCACGGTGGGCAGCGACAAGCCTTTTCCGCTGACGCCCTGGCAACTGGTGGCGATCACCTCCCGCAGCCTCACGCTTGCCGTGCCAGTGAGCTGTCACGCTCAGCGAACCACATTTTATTTAAAAGGATATGCGCATGTTAAGGATAGCGACCCTGCTCCTCATCAGCAGCCTGCAGCCGGTTTACGCCGCTGACGAGGCGCCGCTCAGCCTCGCTTTTGACCACGCACCGGTGGAACAGATTCTGCAGGCGCTGGCTGACTATCAGCAGGTCAATCTGCTGATCGCGCCTGAGGTTGAGGGGACGCTATCGCTGCGGCTGGATAACCTGCCGTGGCGTCAGTCACTGGCGCTGGTTGCGCGGATGGCAAAACTGACGGTTATTGAGCAGGATAATGTTCTGCTGGTCTATCCGCTGCGCTGGCAGCAGGCACAGGACGCGGCCCGGGAGGCGGAGCGACAGGCGCAGTTACAGCAGACACCTTTGCAACAGCGCACGGTCACACTCCGTTATGCCAGCGCCAGCGACGTTCATGCCAGCCTGCTGAGTGAACGTCAGTCACTGATGACGCCGCGTGGCAGCGTGACGGTGGATAAACGCACCAACGCGCTGCTTCTGCGCGATACCGCCGCGGCACTGAAAGAGACAGTACGCTGGATTCAGGGGCTGGATCGGCCACTGGAGCAGATTGAACTCTCTGCCCATATCGTCACCATCAGTGAGGAGCACCTGCAGGAGCTGGGGGTGCAGTGGGGCATGCTGGCGGGAGACGCTGCGGTGACAGAGAGCCTGCATCATCCCCGGCTCGCTGTTCCGCTGGCAGTAAGTTCACCCGGTATCAGCGCGGGGATGGCGCTGGCGCGTATCGGCGGCGCCCTGCTGGATCTGGAGCTGAGCGCCCTGGAGCAGGAGAACCAGATTGAGATCATCGCCAGTCCGCGCCTCTTCACCTCGCACCAGCAGACCGCCTCGATTAAGCAGGGCACTGAAATTCCCTATGAAGTGTCGGCAGGCAACAGCGGCGCTACCTCGATTGAGTTTAAAGAAGCGGTGCTGGGCATGGAGGTGACGCCCACTATCGCCGGAAACGGCCGCATCCGGCTGAAGATCCATATCAGTCAGAATATGCCGGGGCGCAGCATCCGGACCGGTGACAGCGACATCTTATCCATCGATAAACAGGAAATAGAGACCCAGGTCACGGTCAGCGACGGACAAACGCTGGCCTTAGGCGGCATCTTTCAGCAGCAGCGAAACCGGGGAGAGAACAGGGTGCCGCTGCTGGGAAAGGTGCCGCTGATTGGCGGACTGTTTCGCCAGCAATCGGCGCAGCGCAAAAAAAGAGAGCTGGTTATCTTTATTACGCCGCGATTGGTCAGGGAAGCAGCGCTTACGACGGGATAAAACGGAAAATGAGGCCCTCGGGGTCATCTGCGTTGACGCAGAAGAGGAATTAGCTTACAAGGTTTAGCGATTTTCAATACGGTGTAACCGTCTGAACCGGATAAATCCCGGTTAACAGATCAGACAACTCCTCTGTAAGCAGCGTGGTAAAAGACGCAGCGCTGGCGCGTTACAGTTTCGCGAACACAGGCCAATTCAGAAATGGATGTGCTGAAGGCAATATAATCGGTTGCCAAACAGCCTTGAGTGTTGAGATAATTTTTCATCTGACTCTTGCTAACGCTCATGAGGTCTCAGTTCCTGTCCCGCCAGCAAAAGCTGAACGCGGGGTATCATTAACGAATTCTTAGTAATACCGACAAAATGGCAGAGAAACGCAATATCTTTCTGGTTGGGCCGATGGGTGCCGGCAAAAGCACTATTGGCCGTCAGTTGGCTCAGCAACTCAACATGGAGTTCTTCGATTCCGATCAGGAAATTGAGCGACGCACCGGAGCGGATGTGGGCTGGGTTTTTGATGTCGAAGGCGAAGCTGGCTTTCGCGATCGCGAAGAAAAAATCATTAACGAACTGACCGAGAAGCAAGGCATCGTCCTGGCGACAGGGGGTGGTTCCGTCAAATCCCGGGAAACGCGTAACCGTCTCTCCGCCCGTGGTGTTGTGGTTTATCTTGAAACCACGATCGAGAAGCAACTGGCGCGCACTCAGCGCGATAAAAAACGTCCGTTGCTGCAGGTGGACTCCCCGCCGCGTGAGGTGCTTGAAGCGCTGGCTGGCGAACGTAACCCGCTCTACGAAGAGATCGCCGATGTGACCATTCGTACAGACGACCAAAGTGCGAAAGTCGTGGCGAATCAGATTATCCACATGTTGGAAAAAAGTTGATCCAACGTTCGAAGGCTCTCTGACAGGTATTGAGCATCATGGAGAAGATCACCGTCTCACTGGGGGAACGCAGTTACCCCATCACTATCGCCGCCGGACTGTTTAACGATCCGGCTTCTTTTTGGCCGCTGACCGCGGGCGAAAACGCCATGGTGGTGACCAACCAGACGCTGGCACCGCTCTATCTTGACAGGATAACGGCGCAGCTGACGGCGGCAGGCGTAAAAGTTGATCAGGTGATCTTACCCGATGGCGAACAATATAAGACGCTGGCGGTGATGGATCAGGTTTTTACCGCACTGCTGCAGAAGCCGCACGGTCGTGATACGACGCTGGTTGCCTTAGGCGGCGGCGTCATTGGCGATCTGGCCGGTTTTGCTGCGGCCAGCTATCAGCGTGGTGTGCGCTTTATTCAGGTTCCGACCACCTTACTGTCGCAGGTGGACTCGTCGGTGGGTGGCAAAACCGCGGTGAACCATCCGCTGGGCAAAAACATGATCGGCGCCTTCTATCAGCCTGCCTCGGTGGTGATCGATACCGCCTGTCTGCAGACCCTGCCGGCGCGTGAGCTGGCCTCCGGTCTGGCAGAAGTGATCAAGTATGGCGTTATCCTCGACGGCGCCTTTTTCCAGTGGCTGGAGCAGAATATTGATGCGCTGCTGGCGCTGGATGAACAGGCGCTGGCCTACTGCATTCGTCGCTGCTGTGAGCTGAAAGCCGAGGTGGTGGCGGCTGACGAGCGTGAAAACGGTCAGCGGGCGCTGCTCAATCTGGGGCACACTTTTGGCCATGCGATTGAAGCGCATATGGGCTACGGCAACTGGCTGCACGGTGAAGCGATTGCCGCAGGTATGGTGATGGCGGCCCGCACGGCGGAACGGCTGGGGCAGTTCCAGCCGCACGAGACGGAACGCCTCATTGCCCTGTTGCAGCGTGCCGGTTTACCGGTGCATGGCCCACAGGCGATGCGTGCAGAGATGTACCTGCCGCACATGATGCGCGATAAAAAAGTTCTGGCGGGCGAACTGCGGCTGGTTCTGCCGTTGTCGATCGGCCGCTCTGAAGTGCGTGGCGGCGTGGCACATGATATGGTGCTGGCTGCAATTAACGATTGTCAGCAACCCTGAGAATAAGCAGTTGAGTGGTGACGCGGCGCGCAGGGTGCGCAGTGCGGAATGCCGCTTTACGGAGGAGGCAAAATGGATGAGTTTAAACCGGAAGATGAGTTAAAACCTGACGCCAGCGACCGCCGTCCCTCGCGCCCTCGTAAGTCGTCTACCGCAGCCAGAATACCGGTTTCGCGCCAGCGCATCATGATGGGCGTCGGGATTCTGGTTCTGCTGTTACTGGTTCTGGGGATTGGTTCCGCGCTGAACGGCCCTGATGAGAAAAAAACCGCGTCAGCGGGCACTACGCCTGCTGCGGGTGGCAGCACCGGCAGTGAGAAGAACATCGACCTGACCGGCTCCTCTTCCATGTCTGGCGCTCAGAACACGCCGGCCACCACCGACAATAATGCGGCGGCCAGCGGTGAGGCGGCGTCCGGCCAGGCGCGTGACGTCTCAATGCCGCCTGTTGCCTCTACGCCGACCCAGGCTGCACCGGTTGACGCCCCAGCGAATCAGCAGCGCGTCACCTTGCCAGGCGATCTGAACAGTGCGCTGAGTAATCAGCAGCAGCAGGTCGACAGTGCGGCAATGGGCTCGCAGGGCGGCAGCTCACTGCCGACCGCGCCTGCCACCGTCAGCGGCAATGCCGGAACGGCGGCGAATCCCGTTACCGCACCGGTGACGCGTCAGACACCAGCCCGCTCAAACGCGGCCTCCCGTCCGGCGCACGACACCGCGCACAAAGCGGCGGCGAAGCCGGCAACCCGCGACAGCAAAACACACACGACGCCAGCACGGTCACCCGTCAGTTCTGCGCCCGCTACATCGGCAGCAGGCAGCAGCACGGCCAGCAAATCACTGCCAGGCGGCAGCTACACCCTGCAGCTGAGCGGCGCGTCTAAAGCAGAAAGCCTGAATGCCTGGGCGAAGCAGCAGAATCTGAGCGGCTATCACGTCTACAAAACCACCCGTAATGGTCAGGCGTGGTATGTGCTGGTGAGCGGCTCCTATGCCACACCGGCTGATGCCAAACGCGCTGTCGCCTCGTTGCCTGCAGACGTACGCGCGAAAAATCCGTGGGTAAAACCGGTCAGCCAGGTGAAGAAAGAAGCCAGTCAATAGCGGACAGGGGGCCAGTCTCTGGCCCCGTTTTAAGCGCAGATCTGCTGTCGGTCCAGCCACAGCCTCACAATAAGATGTAATTACCACGACAGCATGAAAAAAAATCGCGCTTTCCTGAAATGGGCAGGGGGAAAATTTCCCTTAGTCGAAGAGATCCATCGCCATCTGCCGCAAGGCGACTGCCTGGTCGAGCCATTTGTTGGCGCGGGTTCGGTGTTTCTGAACACCGACTTTGATCGCTATCATCTCGCTGACATCAACAGCGACCTGATTAATCTCTATAACATCGTCAAACTGCGCACCGCGGATTTCATTCGTGACGCGCAACTGCTGTTCACGCCGGAAGGGAACACCGAAGCCTGTTACTACCAGCGTCGCACCGAATTTAACCTCAGCACGGATGCCTACCAGCGCGCGCTGCTGTTCCTCTATCTGAACCGCCACTGTTATAACGGCCTCTGCCGTTATAACCTGCGTGGTGAGTTCAACGTGCCGTTTGGCCGCTACCGCAAACCCTATTTTCCGGAAGCTGAACTGTTATGGTTTGCCGAGCGAGCGCAAAAAGCGACGTTTGTCTGTGAATCGTACGATGTTACCCTGACCAGTGCCGGCAAAGGCTCGGTGGTCTATTGTGACCCCCCTTATGCGCCGCTGTCGGCAACGGCCAACTTTACGGCTTATCACACCAACAGCTTCAGCCTGCGTGAGCAGGAGAATCTGGCGATGCTGGCGGCACAGCTGGCCGCGTCGGAACACCGGATTCCGGTACTGATTTCTAACCACGACACTGCACTGACGCGTCTGTGGTATCAGGATGCAGTGTTACATGTGGTCAAAGCCCGGCGTTCTATCAGCCGGAGCATAACCGGTCGCACCAAGGTCGACGAACTGCTGGCACTTTATCGCTAGTCTGTTTCGTCCGCGACCAACGCATTACGCCAGCCTGAGTGCTGGCGCACAACAGTGGGAGAATCGGATGAAACAATATTTGCTGGCCCCTTCAATCCTGTCGGCGGACTTTGCCCGCCTGGGCGAAGATACAGCCAAAGCGCTGGCGGCCGGAGGTGACGTGGTTCACTTCGACGTGATGGACAACCACTACGTGCCAAACCTGACCATGGGTCCGATGGTGCTGAAAGCCCTGCGTGACTATGGCATCACCGCCCCTATCGATGTGCATCTGATGGTGAAACCCGTCGATGCGCTGATCCCGGAATTCGCCAAAGCGGGTGCCACCTATATCACCTTTCATCCCGAAGCCAGCGAACACGTTGACCGCACCCTGCAGCTGATTAAAGAGCATGGCTGCAAAGCCGGTCTGGTCTTTAACCCGGCGACCCCGCTGAGCTACCTCGATTACGTCATGGATAAGCTGGATATCATTCTGCTGATGTCTGTAAACCCGGGCTTTGGCGGTCAGTCGTTTATCCCGGGCACCCTGGATAAACTGCGTGAAGCGCGCCGGCGTATCGATCAGAGCGGCTACAACATCCGTCTGGAAGTGGATGGCGGTGTGAAGATCGACAACATTGGCCAGATTGCCGCCGCCGGTGCCGACATGTTTGTTGCCGGTTCCGCCATCTTCGGTCATCCCGACTATAAAAAAGTCATCGACGACATGCGCAACGAACTGGAGAAGGCCAATGGCTCATTTCACTGATATTCGCGCACTGGCGTTTGATCTGGATGGCACCCTGGTGGATAGCGCACCCGGCCTTGCCGAGGCTATTGACCGCACGCTGAACGACCTGCGTCTGCCGCAGGCGGGCCTGGCGCGGGTCTCCACGTGGATTGGCAACGGTGCCGATATCATGATGGCGCGCGCGCTGACCTTTGCGCTGGGCCGCGAACCGCAGCCGGAAGAGCAGCGCGATGCGCGGGCGCTGTTTGACCGGCACTACGCTGATACCGTGGAGGCGGGCAGTACGCTGTTTCCGCACGTGAAGCAGACGCTGGCAGCCCTTAAAGCGACCGGACTGCCGATGGCGATTGTCACCAACAAGCCGACGCCGTTTGTGGCGCCGCTGCTGGAATCGCTGGGGATTGCCGATGCGTTTTCGCTGATTATTGGTGGCGATGATGTGCCGGTTAAAAAACCGCATCCGGCCGCCATTTTTATGGTGCTTGGCACCTTTGGGGTGCTGCAGGATCAGTTGCTGTTTGTCGGCGACTCCCGCAATGATATCCAGGCGGCGCAGGCGGCAGGCGTGCCCAATGTGGCCATGACCTATGGCTATAACTATGGCGAGCCGATTGCCACCAGCCAGCCCGATTTAACTCTCGACTCTTTCGACGAACTTTTGCCCGCTCTGGGGCTGTAAATATCAGGACTTAAGTATGAAACCCATCGTTTTCAGCGGCGCACAGCCGTCCGGCGAACTGACCATCGGCAACTATATGGGTGCGCTGCGTCAGTGGGTGCAGATGCAGGATGATTACCACTGCATTTACTGCATCGTTGATCTGCATGCTATCACCGTGCGTCAGGACCCTGCCGCACTGCGTAAAGCGACGCTGGACACGCTGGCGCTCTATCTGGCCTGCGGCATCGACCCGCAAAAAAGCACCATCTTTGTTCAGTCCCATGTGCCGGAGCATACGCAGCTGAGCTGGATCCTGAACTGCTACGCCTATTTCGGTGAGCTGAGCCGC
The DNA here is from genome assembly GCF_011800365.1 of Pantoea sp. EKM103V. NCBI lineage: Bacteria > Pseudomonadati > Pseudomonadota > Gammaproteobacteria > Enterobacterales > Erwiniaceae > Pantoea > Pantoea sp. EKM103V. The sequence goes on from NZ_JAALFQ010000006.1 coordinate 203,952, forward strand.
ATGACGCAGTTCAAGGATAAATCCGCACGCTACGAAGAGAACATCAATGCCGGTCTGTTCGACTATCCGGTGCTGATGGCGGCGGACATTCTGCTCTATCAGACCCATCAGGTGCCGGTCGGTGAAGATCAGAAACAGCATCTGGAGCTGAGCCGTGATATCGCGCATCGTTTCAATGCGCTGTATGGCGACATCTTCAAGGTGCCGGAGCCGTTCATTCCGAAGTCTGGCGCGCGCGTGATGTCGCTGCTGGAACCGACGAAGAAGATGTCCAAGTCTGACGACAACCGCAACAACGTGATCGGCCTGCTGGAAGATCCGAAAGCGGTGGTGAAGAAGATTAAACGCGCCGTCACCGACTCTGAAGAGCCACCAGTGGTGCGCTACGACGTGAAAGAGAAGGCGGGCGTCTCTAACCTGCTGGATATTCTGTCGGGCGTGACCGGTCAGAGTATCGCCGAGCTTGAGCAGGCGTTTGAGGGTAAGATGTATGGCCATCTGAAAGGTGCAGTGGCGGATGCGGTGTCGGGCATGCTCTCTGAGCTGCAGGAGCGTTATCACACCTTCCGCAACGACGAAGCACTGCTGGAGCAGGTGATGCGTGATGGCGCGGCGAAAGCACGCGCACAGGCGCAGGAAACCCTGAAGAAGGTGTATGAGGCGGTGGGCTTCGTTGCGATGCCGTAACGGCTGAGCAGTCAATGAAACGGCGGACATGATGTCCGCCGTTTTTATTTGTCGATTCAGAACCAGCGCAGCGTCTCGCGCAGACTGACCACGCTGCCAATGATGACCAGGCCCGGACTGCTCACCTGTCCGGCCAGACTCTCCAGCTCGCTCAGCGTGCCGGTCACCACCCGCTGATGCGCTGTGGTGCCGTTCTCCACCAGCGCCACCGGCATATCGCTGCGCATCCCATGTTTTATCAGCTGCTGCTGAATTTCTCCGGCCTGCGTCAGCCCCATGTAAAAGACCAGCGTCTGCTGTTCCGCCGCCAGCGTCTGCCAGGCGAGGGTGCCCGTTTTCTGCAGATGGCCGGTAACCAGCCTGACGCTCTGCGCATGATCGCGGTGGGTCAGGGGAATGCCGCTGTAGGCCGCGCAGCCTGATGCGGCGGTGATCCCCGGCACCACGCTGAAGGGGATCTGCTGCTGCGCCAGCGCCTCCAGCTCTTCGCCGCCCCGTCCAAAGATAAAGGGATCGCCCCCTTTCAGGCGTACCACCCGCTTTCCGCGCTGCGCCTGTTCGCAGAGCAGCTGATTAATCGACGCCTGCGGCACGCAGTGATGTCCGGCGCGTTTACCCACGAAGATACGCTCGGCATCGCGGCGCACCAGATTCAGGACCGCATCGGAGACCAGGCGGTCATAGACGATGACGTCCGCCTGCTGAATAAGCTGTAAGCCTTTCAGGGTCAGTAGTCCGGCATCGCCCGGTCCGGCACCGACCAGCGCCACCTCCCCCTGGCGGGCCGGATCGGCGTCAAAAAGCGCGTCAGCGATCTGCTCTGCACGCGGCCTGTCGCCGTTCGCCAGCGATTGCGCCAGTCGCTCGCTGTGAAAGAAGCGCTCCCAGAAGCGGCGGCGGGCATCTGGCGTGCCATACTGCTTTTTCACCCGCGCGCGCAGGTGACCGGCCAGCTGCGCCAGCTGGCCGAGATGTTGCGGCAGCCTCGCCTCCAGCTTCTCCCGCAGCAGGCGCGCCAGCACCGGCGCCCGTCCGCCGGACGACACCGCCACCATCAGCGGGGAACGATCGATGATCGATGGCACAATCGCGCTGGCCTGCTGCGGTGCATCCACCAGGTTGCAGAAGATCTGCTGCCTTTCCGCCGCTTCCGCCACCTGCTGATTGACCGCGTTGTGGCTGGTGGCGGCTACCACCAGCCAGCAGCCGTTCAGCCAGTGCGGATCGAAATGTCCCGGCAGCAGCGTAACCGCACGCTGCTGTGCCCACGCCCGGAAGGCGGGCGAAAAATCAGGGGCACCCACCCGGAGTTCGGCACCGGCTTCCAGCAGCATGCGGGCTTTGCGCTCCGCCACATCACCCGCACCCACCAGCAGACAGCGCCGGCCCTGCAGGCGGCAGAAGAGGGGGAAGTAGTCCATCAGCGATCCTTAAAAAAGCCCGCCGGAGCGGGCTGTGAAGAGAGTTACAGGCAGACTTCGACCTGTCCGGCATTGACCCGCACCGGCCAGGCGGCCACGTTGCGCGAGGCATCCTCCATACAGACACCATCGCTGAGACGAAAACGCTGCTTTTTCAGCGGGCTGGCCACCCAGAGCGCATCCTGATGTTCCGCGATGATGCCGCGCGACAGCACACTGGCCCCGGCGAACGGGTCGATATTGCTGATGGCATAGAGCTGTTCATCATCGCGTGGACGGAAGATGGCGATCTGCTCGCCGTTGACCAGCGCACAGACGCCCGTGGCGGGCAGGATCTGCGTCAGCGCGCACACCGGATGCCACTGGCTCATGATTTCGTCTCCTCTGTCAGGGTGATGGCAATACGCTCGTCGGCGCGGGCCGGACGGTGCTGGTCGCGTTCGGCCACCCGCTGTATGCCAGGGTCGCGCTGCGGCGAGTTGATAAAGTGGGCGAAGCGCGACAGGGACGGTTCCTCTTCCAGCGTGACTTTCCATTCGCAGCGGACAGTGGCGCGCAGCGCAGCCAGCTGCTGCTCCAGCTGGCTGTTGAGACCGAGCCGGTCATCCATGATCACCGAACGCAGATAGCCGATGCCGCCCTCCATGCTCTCCAGCCACAGCGAGGTGCGCTGCAGGCGATCGGCGGTTCGGATATAGAACATCATGAAGCGGTCAAGTGCGGCGATCAGGGTCTCCTGATCCAGATCGGCGGCCAGCAGGTCGCCATGCCGCGGCTTCATGCCGCCGTTGCCGCAGACGTAAAGGTTCCAGCCTTTTTCGGTGGCGATGATGCCGACATCTTTCCCCTGGGCTTCCGCGCACTCGCGGGTGCAGCCGGAGACGCCAAATTTCATCTTATGCGGGGTGCGGATGCCTTTGTAGCGGTTCTCCAGCATCACGCCCAGAGCGAGACTGTCGCCGACTCCATAGCGGCACCAGGCGCTGCCGACGCAGGTTTTCGCCATTCGCAGTGCCTTAGCGTAGGCCTGGCCGGTTTCGAATCCGGCGTCGATCAGCTGTGACCAGATGGCGGGCAGATCGTCTTTCTGCGCCCCGAAAAGGCCGATGCGCTGTGAGCCGGTGATTTTGGTGTAGAGCTGGTAGCGCCCGGCGATCTCACCTATCGCTTTCAGTCCCTGCGGCGTGATTTCCCCACCGGGGGAACGCGGGATCACGGAGTAGGTGCCATCCTTCTGAATATTGCCCAGGCAGAGATCATTGCTGTCCTGCAGCGGGGCGTGCTGGGGTTTGAGCACATACTCATTCCAGCAGGAGGCGAGCAGCGAACCCACCGTGGGCTTGCAGACTTCACAGCCGTAACCCTGGCCATAGCGGGCCAGCAGTTCATCAAAGGTTTTGATCTCTTCCACCTGAATCAGGTGATACAGCGCCTGACGGGAATACGCAAAATGGGCGCAAAGATGGTCGCTGACCGCAATCCCCTGGCGGCTGAGCTCACTGTTGAGCACCTGTGTGAGCAGCGGAATACAGCCGCCGCAGCCGGTGCCTGCACGGGTGGTGGTTTTCAGTGCAGCCACGGTGTGGCAGCCCGCCTGGACCGCCTGCACAATATCGCCTTTAGTGACGTCGAAGCAGGAACAGATTTGCGCGCTCTCCGGCAGAGAGTCGACGCCGATAGCCGGTTTTTCGCCGCTGCCTGTGGGCAGAATCAGCGCTTCCGGCTGGTCAGGCAGCGGAATCGCGTTCAGCACCAGCTGCAGCATATTGCCATAGTCGCGGGTGTCGCCCACCAGCACGGCCCCCAGCAGGGTTTTCTGATCCTCGCTGAGAATCAGGCGTTTATAGATCGATTTGCCTTCGTCCAGCCAGACCACGCTGCGGGCGCCCGGTGTGGTGCCGCGCGTATCGCCAATCCCGCCGACATCGACCCCGAGCAGCTTGAGCTTCGCGCTCATGTCCGCGCCGGTAAAGGCATTGTCGCGGCCCAGCAGATGGTCGCTGGCGACCTGGGCCATTTTGTACCCCGGTGCCACCAGGCCATAGGCGCGGTTCTGCCAGGCGGCACACTCACCTATCGCGTAGATGGCGGGGTCGCTGGTGCGGCACTGGTCATCAATCGCGATGCCGCCGCGCGGCCCCAGCGTCAAGCCACACTGCTTCGCCAGCGCGTCCTGCGGACGGATACCGGTGGAGAAGACGATAAAATCGACCGCCAGCGTGCTGCCATCGGCAAACTGCAGTGTTTTGCCGCCCTGTGCATGATGCACAATCTGTTGGGTATTTTTGCCGGTGTGGACCCGTACACCCATCTCTTCGATCCTGCGACGGAGCTGCTCTCCGCCTTGCTGATCCAGCTGTTCTGCCATCAGCACGGGGGCAAATTCTATAACGTGGGTTTCTATGCCCAGATTTTTCAGAGCACCCGCCGCTTCCAGGCCCAGCAGACCCCCGCCAATCACCGCGCCACGTGAGCTGCTGCGTGAGCAGGCCTCAATCGCATCAAGATCGTCAAGGGTGCGGTAGACAAAGCAGTCGCTGCCGTCCGCTCCCTTAATCGGCGGGACCCAGGGATAAGAGCCGGTGGCAAAAATCAGCGTGTCGTAGCGGACCGTGCGACCGGTGCTGGAGTGGATCAGTTTCTCATCACGGTTAAGGGCGATGGCGCGCTCGCCCAGCAGCAGCGTGACCTGATGTTTCTCGTAATACCCTTTACTCACCAGCGAGAGTTCTTCTGCGGTGTGGTGGGAGAAGTAAGCCGAGAGGTGGACACGATCGTAGGCGACGCGCGGTTCTTCACAAAAGACGGTCAGCGAAAACTGGTCAGGTTCCGCTTTCTCCATTAACTCTTCTATGAAGCGGTGGCCGACCATGCCGTTACCGATAACGACGACATTGTGCTTGCTCATTTTTGCCTCAGATTTGCGATTTCTGCGGCTACAATAGCGCGCCCTTTCTGGCGCTTATTGATGTACATCAACCACCCGCCCATATACCTATTTAGGGTTAGGTGGTTGATTTGAATTGATTTTATCCGGAAGAGCTAACCCGCTGATAATCCGGTATTGCCGCCGGGACGACGATTCGTGCTAGTTTTAACCAAAACCCGGATAAGGAGCTGGCAATGCGGTCACCCAAGTGGATTAACAACGTGCGTTTACCCTGGCGGGAAGGTCTGTGGCAGATCGAAATTGCCGACGGCAGGATTGTCCGTCTGTCGGCCCAGCCCCAGCAGGCGACACCGGCCGATCAGTCACTGGACGGTGAGGGCGGTCTGGCCTGTGCGCCCTTTATTGAGCCGCACATTCATCTGGATACCACCCAGACCGCGGGTCAGCCCGCGTGGAATCAGTCCGGCACCCTGTTTGAAGGCATAGAGCGCTGGGCGGAACGCAAGGCGATGCTCAGCCACGAGGATGTTAAACAGCGGGCGATGCAGACGCTGAAATGGCAAATCGCCAACGGCATCCAGTTTGTTCGCACCCACGTTGACGTCTCCGATCCCTCCCTGACGGCGCTCAAAGCGATGCTGGAGCTGAAGGCGGAGGTGGCCCCCTGGATAACCCTGCAGATCGTCGCCTTTCCGCAGGAGGGCATCCTCTCCTATCCCAACGGGGAGGCGCTGCTGGAGGAGGCACTGCGGCTGGGTGCTGATGTGGTCGGGGCGATTCCGCACTACGAATTTACCCGCGAATATGGCGTGGAGTCGCTGCATAAGACCTTTGCGCTGGCGAACCGCTACGACCGGCTGATCGATGTTCACTGCGATGAGATCGATGATGAGCAGTCGCGCTTTGTGGAAACCGTGGCGGCGCTGGCCCATCGCGACGGCAACGGCGCACGCGTGACCGCCAGCCACACCACCGCCATGCACTCCTATAACGGTGCCTACACTTCGCGGCTGTTCCGCCTGCTGAAGCTGTCGGGCATCAACTTTGTCGCGAACCCGCTGGTCAATATTCACCTGCAGGGGCGTTTCGACACCTATCCTAAGCGGCGCGGCATTACGCGGGTGAAAGAGATGCTGGAGGCGGAGATCAACGTCTGCTTCGGCCACGACGATGTGTTTGATCCCTGGTATCCGCTGGGCACCGCCAGCATGCTGCAGGTGCTGCACATGGGCTTACATGTCTGTCAGCTGATGGGCTACGAGCAGATTGATGCGGGGCTGGATCTGATTACGCATAACAGCGCGAAGACGATGCAGCTTGCCGGCTATGGCATTCAGAGCGGCAACGAGGCGAGCCTGATCATTCTGCCGGCTGAGAGTGGCTTTGATGCGGTGAGAAGGCAGGTTCCGGTGCGCTACTCGGTGCGGCGTGGCACCGTCGTGGCCGAAACAAAACCGGCGGAAAGTGAAATTTACTGGCGGGAGCGGGAGCGCATAGATTTCCGGCGTTAACGAGCAGGGCGGCGATGAATCGCCGCCCTGAAGCATTAATGCGTGATGTGACCGTGCGTACGATGACGGCTGACAAAGCCGAGCAGCGCACACATGACAAACACCACCGCGTAAAGCGCGTTGGCGGTCGCCAGTGCGGTATGCACTCCGCTTTTCTCAACGATAGGCGCCGTCACCACAAAGGTCAGCATGGTGCCGACGGTGCCACAGGTCAGGATAAAGTTCACCAGCTTCGGTGAGGCGACTTTGGTCTGCAGCGAACCCAGCGTGATGATGGTGGTGTAGATCGCACTGGAGCTGAAGCCAAGAATCATGATGATCCATTTCAGCATGCCGGCATCGTTGCTGCTGACGAACCAGTACATCAGCACCGTGGCCAGACCCGCCAGCACCATCAGAATGCGCTGCAGGTCGAAGAAGCGCAGCAGGAAGCTGAAGACCCACATGCCGACCATATAGGCTGTCCAGAAGCTGCCCACCAGCTGTCCGGCATCATTGATGTTCATGCCCATGATTTTGGTGGCATATTCCGGCACCCAGGAGATGAAGCCAAGCTGGCCGAGAATGTAGCAGAGAGCCGCCACTGCCAGCAGCAGCACGCCCACACCCCATTTCTCTTTTTCCACCGTCGGGCTGTTTTCAGGCTTGCGCAGCACCGGGAACTCCACACACAGCGTCATGATGAAGATCGCGACGTAGATGAAGCCGATGCAAACGTAGACCCAGTACCACGGCAGCTGACGCGCCAGCAGGATCCCGGCCAGTACCGGAAACAGCGTGCCCGCCATGCTGAAGAAGGAGTCCGTGAAGAGCAGGCGGGAACCACGCTGACGACCCTCATACAGATGGGTGATCAGGAAGGTGCCGATCGACATGGTAATGCCGCTGACCACGCCCAGCACAAACATACAGAGCGAGAAGATGGTCAGATCGCGGCTGGTCATTAATCCGACGATCGCCAGGACCATCAGAACGAAGCCGAAAATCAGCTGGCGCTTCAGGGGCACAATCACCATCAGCCAGGCATTCAGGAAGACCGCAGCCAGAATGCCGCTGTTGAGGAAGGTGAAGGTGTTACTCATGCTGGAGACAGGGATCTGGAAATCTTTTGCGATATCGCCCATTACCATGCCGGTAACGATTACCAGTGCGCCCGTCAGCGCATAGGAGAAAAAGCTTATCCAGGTAAGGCCAATACGATTTCGGTTTGTCATGTTCTGAACCTGTTAGGGACCGGGTGCCAAAAAGTGTCAGAAAGTGTAAACGGAACTGTGATCTTAATAAACAAGCAGTGAAACTACAGATCCAAATTTCATGTGTTGTGTGATTTTAATCACGTAATTGCTGAGGGTTAACGTTTGCGTCTCGCTTTTGCGCAGGCAGCGTAAATATAGGTAAAACGCTGGCTCTTGTATTCCATGCTCTTTACACTAAATCACTTTTTTCGATCCCCACTCTCCAGGGTAAGGAACCTTTCATGTTCAAACGTACTTTAACAGCGGCCATTACCCTGTTAGCGCTCTCATCTGTTTCCGCCCAGGCGCTGGCCGCAAAAGGCGACACGCACGTTCTGCTTACCACCTCCGCCGGTAATATCGAACTCGAACTGAATAACCAGAAAGCGCCGGTTTCCGTAAAAAACTTCGTTGATTACGTTAACAGCGGTTTTTACAACAACACCATTTTTCACCGCGTGATCCCGGGCTTTATGGTGCAGGGCGGCGGTTTCACCACCGATATGCAGCAGAAGCAGACCAACGCGCCGATCAAAAATGAAGCCGATAATGGCCTGCGCAACCTGCGTGGCACCATCTCGATGGCGCGTACTGCGGATAAAGACAGCGCGACCAGCCAGTTCTTCCTCAACGTGGCGGATAACGCCTTCCTCGACCATGGACAGCGCGATTTTGGCTACGCCGTTTTCGGTAAGATTGTGAAAGGCCAGGATGTGGTTGAAAAAATTTCTCAGGTGCCGACCAAAGATGTTGGCCCTTACCAGAATGTCCCGTCTAAACCGGTCGTTATCCTCTCCGCGAAAGTCCTGCCTTAACGCCTTTTGTCGCCCTCTGCGGATGGCGATCGCCCGCCGCCTCCGGCAAAGCCAGAATTTGCTCTTATACTTAGGGCAAAAACCTGAGCAGGAGGCGGCATGGCGAACAAACTCACCGAAAAACAGAAGGTCACACTGTGGCAACAGCGGCGCAGCGTCAGCTATCAGGCCAGCTGTCGGCTGGAGGGCTTCACACCAAATGAGATCAGCGTGAAGAGTGACGATGCGGAAACACGTCTGGCGTCACTGAGGAGGCAATATGGACTCTAACAGCGCCGTCAGCCAGGACCCTTACCTGTGGCAGCACGACAATGTGCTGAAAAATCTGGCCGAAATTCACGATGCCGCCCAGTTGCGTAAGGCGGAGCTGAGCTTCAGTGCGGCGCGTCTCGCCACGCTGGAACTGGGGCCCCGCAACTCCGGTTTGCCCTGGCTGCGTCAGATCCACCGCACCCTGTTCCAGGATCTCTACAGCTGGGCCGGTGAACTGCGCACCATCGATATCTGGCGCGATGAGACGCCGTTCTGTCATTTCGAATATATCGAAAAAGAGGGCAACGCCCTGATGGCCGCGCTGGAAGAGGAGAAGGGGCTGGCTGACCTCCCGCGTGACGCCTTTATCCCGCGTATCGCCCACTACTATTGTGAAATCAACATGCTGCATCCGTTCCGCCATGGCAACGGGCGGGCCCAGCGCATCTTCTTCGAACAGCTGGCGCTGCATGCCGGGTATCTGCTGACGTGGGAAGAGACCGATGCGGAGAGCTGGAAAGCGGCCAATCAGGCAGGTGTGGCGGGTGATCTGGCTCCGCTGGAGGCGGTTTTTGCGAAAGTGGTGAGTGAGGCGGCTTAACCACGTAGAATAGCGGCGCGGTTTATCATTCTGGATCAGTCATGCTGCTGCTTATCGACAACTACGACTCCTTTACCTGGAATCTTTATCAATATTTCTGCGAACTGGATGCGCAGGTTAAGGTGGTGCGCAATGACGCCATCACGCTGGAGCAGATGGCTGCCTTACCGCTGACCCATCTGGTGATCTCCCCTGGCCCCTGTACGCCTTCGGAGTCGGGGATCTCACTGGCGGCCATCCGCCACTTTGCCGGGCAGCTGCCGGTGCTGGGCGTTTGTCTGGGTCATCAGGCTATCGCGCAGGCGTATGGTGCGCAGGTGGTGCGCGCCCGTCAGGTGATGCACGGCAAAACCTCCGCCATTCAGCACACCGGCAAAGGTGTGTTCCGCAATCTCAACAATCCCCTGACTGTCACCCGTTACCATTCGCTGATCGTGCAGCGCGAGACGCTGCCCGATGCGTTCGAGGTCACCGCCTGGAGTCTGCGCGACGGTGAGCCTGACGAGATCATGGGTTTCCGCCACAAAACGCTGGCGCTGGAAGGCGTGCAGTTTCATCCCGAGAGCATTCTCAGCGAGCAGGGTCATCAGCTGCTGCGCAATTTCCTGACGCAATAAGTTGCCTTTGAGTGATTTTTTATGCATATTTTGTGATTATTATTTCAATGTTGCACAACTATCATTCAAATGGGGTCATCAATGGCGGCGGAAAAAATTGCGGTTACCCGGGAGACGTTCGATAACGTTATTTTGCCTGTTTATGCACCTGCGCAGTTTGTGCCGGTAAAAGGCAAAGGCAGTCGTGTATGGGATCAGCAGGGCAAAGAGTATATCGATTTCTCCGGCGGGATCGCCGTCACCGCACTGGGCCACTGCCATCCGGCGCTGGTGGAGGCGCTGAAAAGCCAGGGCGAAACCCTGTGGCACACCAGCAACGTTTTCACCAACGAACCGGCCCTGCGCCTGGCCAGTAAGCTGATCCAGTCCACCTTTGCGGAGCGCGTTTTCTTTGCCAACTCCGGTGCCGAAGCGAACGAAGCCGCCTTTAAGCTGGCGCGTTACTACGCCTGCAAACGTCACAGCCCTTTCAAAAGTAAGATCATCGCCTTTCATAACGCCTTCCACGGGCGGACGCTGTTTACCGTCACGGTTGGCGGTCAGCCAAAATATTCAGACGGCTTCGGCCCGAAACCGGCGGACATCGTGCATGTGCCGTTCAATGACCTGGAGGCGGTAAAAGCGGTTATCGACGATCACACCTGTGCCATCGTGGTGGAACCGATTCAGGGCGAAGGCGGCGTGATGCCCGCGACGCAGGCCTTTATGCAGGGACTGCGTGAGCTGTGCGATAAGCATCAGGCGCTGCTGGTGCTGGACGAAGTGCAGAGCGGTATGGGCCGCAGCGGCAAGCTGTTCGCCTATGAGCACTATGGTGTTCAGCCCGATATCCTGACCTCAGCCAAAGCGCTGGGCGGCGGTTTCCCGGTCAGCGCCATGCTGACCACTAATGAGATCGCCTCGACGATGGCGCCAGGCGTGCATGGCACCACCTACGGCGGTAACCCGCTGGCCTGTGCCATTGCCGAAACCGCACTCGATATCATCAATACGCCAGAGGTGCTGTCAGGCGTTGAGGCGCGTCGTCAGCACTTTGTGACCGCCTTACAGGCTATCGATGCGAAGTACGATCTGTTCAGCGATATTCGCGGCAAGGGGCTGCTGATTGGCGCGGCGCTGAAACCGCAGCATGCCGGACGGTCGCGCGACATTCTCAATGCCGCGGCCGCTGAAGGCGTGATGGTGCTGGTCGCCGGCACCGACGTGATGCGTTTTGCCCCGTCGCTGATCATCGAGCCTGCTGACATCGAAGAGGGCATGAGCCGCTTTGCCACGGCTGTCGGCAAAGTGCTCAACGGCTAGCGGATTTTTTCCGTAAGTGTCTGATCAGCCAGCGGCCATGTTGTGGTCGCTGGCTCCACGCCAGCGAGGAGATGGTGTGCATGACGCTGAGATGATCGAGAATGCGTCGCACATGCTGCTCCACCACCGTTACCGGTCCTTCACTGATATTCCCCAGCTCATCCAGCAGATTAACCTGCGAACTGGCACCCTCATATTCCAGCCGCTGCTGACAGCGTTGCAGCGCGATCTCACAGGATTGCAGGTAACGTTCCGCCAGCGAGGGGGTCAGCATGGTGTGCTCACGCGCCAGAATGGTCATCGCATTGATGTGCTCGACGATAAACTGGCTGTGCGTGACCCAGAGCCGCATATCTTTCAGATACTGGGCGTTGAAACCCGGCTCCTGCATCGCCTGATTCAGCGAGTTAAACAGCGCATTGTGCGCCTGATTCACCTGCACGCGCTGATAAGCCAGCTTGCCGGGTGCCTGTTCCTCTCCCAGCAGGAGGCGCAGCGCATCCTGATAAGTTTCCAGCGCGTCATGGGCATTTTGCCGCAGTAAGCCACTTTGCCACTGCGGCCAGAGCCAGATCATGCCGCCAAAGGCGATCAGGCAGCCCATCAGCGTATCCATCAGTCGCGGCAGCAGAAACTGCGCGCCATTCAGTGAGAGGAGCTGCAGCGAGTAAACCGCGGTGACCGTAAAGCCAATCATCGACCAGCCATAAAACTGACGGGTAAAGCGATAGCTGATAAAGGTAATCGCCAGCATCACCAGCAGGACGACAGGTTCCGGCACCGCCAGACGCAGTGTGGCCGCCGCGACCACCAGACCGGCAAAGGTGCCGAGCGCACGGTGCTGGATACGGACGCGGGTGGCGCTGTAGCCGTTCTGGCTGACGAACATGATCGTCATCAGAATCCAGTAGGGCTTAGGGATGTTGAAGAAGAGCGCCAGCGCGCTGCCCAGCATCAGCATGACCGCAAAGCGACCGGCAGTGCGCAGCGCTGAGGAGCGAAATGAGAGGTAGCTGCGCAGCGCCGGGAGCAGCGGCAGACGGCGCTGGCGGTCAGCCATCAGGTCGCGCTGGTAAAGCGGTTTCTGGGTGCGCAGCACCCGCGCAATGCGGTTGAAGTGATAAAGGCAGAAGTGGCCCACCGGATTGTCGGGATGCTGACGGGCGATCTTCTCCAGCGCGCCAAGCTGTTTATCCATCGCAAAACGATCGGCTAACTGGTGGTAGAGAATGGTATCGGCCAGCACCCGCAGCCGGGCTGAGATGGTTTTGGCGTTCCAGCGGATCACCGCTTCAGCATGGCTCTGCTCAACCAGTTTCTGCACCTCTTCCGGCCGGTGCAGGCTGACCGAGATGTGCTCCTGCAGATCCAGCGCCACCTGAAAGGCGCGCGTCAGCCGTTTATGGCTATTGTCGCGGCTCGCCGACAGCATATGCATCTGCTGATAACAGGTGTTGATCAAATCGACCACTTTCTGCTGCCGAGCCAGCAGCGGCGGCAGGGCCTTCTCCGGATCGGTCAGCTGCGTCAGCAGGGTATATTTGGCGTCGCAGTAGTTCGCCAGCTCGCGGTAGATCAGGCTCAGGCTTTCGCGCATCGGCTGCTCTTTCCACAGCCAGAACCAGAACCAGTTAAACACGCCATACCAGAGGGTGCCGCCGATATAGAGCAGCGGCGGCACATAGATGGGCATGCGGCCCGTCAGGCTCAGGGTAAAAATAGCGGCGATGAGGGTGCCGGAGAGCAGGCGGCCATGCAGCGGGCTGATCTCCCCGGTGACGCCCAGCAACAGGGGCATCGTAAACAGGATTAGCGGCAGCGGAACCGCATGCAGGGTAAGCCACTGGATCAGGAAGCTGCCAAGCGCAAACAGGCTGCCGCCCACAATCAGACGTTTGAAGAAGCGTTTATGCGGGGTATCGAGACCGGCAATGTTGCAGCAGGCGGGGACTAACGAGAACAGCAGACCTTTTTGCAGGTCGCCAGCCAGCCAGCCCAGCGCGACCGGCAGGCAGAGCACCAGCGTTTGCCGCAGGGCATAGTTCACTTCAGGGTGATAAATAATTCGACGCCACATCGGCTCAGCACAAACAATAACGGCGTGATGCGAACATCACGCCGTGGATGACAGGAATTAGCGGGTGCCGTAAACGACGATGGTTTTGCCGTGTGCAGAGATCAGGTTCTGATCTTCCAGCATCTTCAGAATACGGCCCACGGTTTCGCGTGAACAACCTACAATCTGGCCAATTTCCTGACGGGTAATTTTAATTTGCATGCCGTCGGGATGCGTCATGGCATCTGGCTGTTTCGCCAGGTTAAGCAGAGTCTGTGCAATGCGTCCGGTCACGTCGAGGAAAGCGAGGTTACCCACTTTTTCTGACGTCACCTGCAGGCGACGCGCCATCTGCGACGAGAGTCGCATCAGGATGTCAGGGTTCACCTGAATCAGCTGGCGGAATTTCTTGTAGGAGATCTCCGCCACTTCGCACGCGCTTTTAGCACGAACCCAGGCGCTGCGCTCCTGACCTTCTTCAAACAGGCCAAGCTCGCCGATGAAATCCCCCTGATTCAGGTAGGAAAGAATCATCTCTTTGCCTTCTTCATCTTTAATCAGAACCGCGACGGAACCTTTCACGATGTAGTAAAGCGTTTCAGCTTTTTCACCTTGGTGAATCAGCGTACTTTTGGATGGATACTTGTGAATATGGCAATGGGACAGGAACCATTCGAGTGTAGGGTCTGTTTGCGGTTTGCCGAGAACCATTCGCTATTATCCTCTGTTGTAATCGTGCCCAAAATACAGGGGGCAGTTTTCCCTGTCAGGCGGTGAAAGCTTCAAGCGTTTCCTTTTCAGGAAATTATTCGGGCCGCATCAGGCGCAGTGCGCATCATTCTTCCCGGCTTCGCCATCGGGTGACGAAAAATATTTTCAGCTCTGTTTGTAGCACAGCTTTTGCCGACTGTCTTCTGTTGTCTCGCTTCAGCTAAGGGCGGATTTCTCTGGATTGCTGTTTATCAGGCGAAAGCGTACTCTGGCGACAAAACAGCGTATTCCGGAGCAAAAATCATGCAGGCAAGAGTGAAATGGGTAGAAGGGATGACATTCCTTGGTGAGTCATCCTCCGGCCATCAGATCCTGATGGATGGCAATTCAGGGGATAAAGCGCCCAGCCCAATGGAGATGGTGCTGATGGCAGCGGGCGGATGCAGCGCGATCGACGTGGTATCAATTCTGCAAAAAGGCCGCAACGATGTGGCTGATTGTGAAGTAAAACTGACCTCAGAACGTCGTGAAGAGGCACCGCGAATCTTTACGCACATCAACCTGCATTTTATCGTGAGTGGCAAAGCACTTCAGGATAAAGCGGTCTCACGCGCGGTGGATCTTTCTGCGGAAAAATATTGTTCGGTGGCCATCATGCTGGGGAAAGGGGTGACGATGACGCACAGCTATGAGGTGGTTGAGCTGTAATAGCCGCAGGTTTTTTTAAAGTTGCTGGCTGTCCGGTGTGAGGTCGTGCCTGCGCAGGAAACCGGGTCAGATCGGAAAGTCGCTTGAGCCAATCCATGGCCGCTCGGCCCGCGCGATTACGCACCTCATCCCTGAGGTGCGCCCGTAGCCGGGCCAACACGTTGCGTTGTTCAAAAACGCTCCCGGCGTTTTTATCCGGGCGGCGGGACGCTTTCCTCTTCTGACCCGGTTCCCTGCATGATGAGCTTTCGTGTTGCTGTCAGATTCTTTGTATGCAGGTTTTGTTTGTAGCGGCCTTACTGAAACCGGATGCGGCTACCGGACATGAAGCGAAGGGAGCATACGCCTGTAGCAAAGCATAGCGGGCCAGGAATGGCGGTTTTGCGTCTTTACGAAAGGCGTATTCTCCCTGAAGCCTGCTCAGCAGTAAGCCTTTATCCGCAGAAAAACCGGTTTTACATTTTTGCGAAAGGCATCTGCTCTCTGAGGTTTTTTTGCTGACCTCTTACTCTATCCGTTTACCTTCCATCAGCCGCTTCACCAGCGGCCCCATGATCAGCTCCATCGCCAGACCCATTTTGCCGCCGGGCACCACCAGCGTATTGATATGCGAGATAAACGACCCCTGCAGCATCGCCAGCAGATAGGGGAAGTCGATATCCTCCAGTCCCTGAAAGTGGATTACCACAAAGCTCTCATCCAGTGACGGGATAGCGCGGGCGGCAAACGGGTTCGAAGTATCCACGGTCGGGACGCGCTGAAAGTTAATATGGGTGCGGGAGAACTGAGGCGTAATGAAGTTGATGTAATCCTCCATCGACCGCACCACCGAATCCATCACTGCTTCGCGTGAGTGGCCGCGCTCGCTGGTATCCCGCACCAGCTTCTGAATCCATTCAAGGTTAACAATCGGCACCACGCCCACCAGCAGATCCACCTGTTCTGCGACGTTATGCTGCGCGGTAACCACGCCGCCATGCAGGCCTTCATAGAACAGAATATCGGTGTCCTGCGGCAGCGGCTGCCACGGCGTAAAGGTGCCAGGCACCTGATTCCACGGCACCGCCTCATCATAGGTGTGCAGATATTTACGCGACTGGCCCTGTCCGCTTTGACCATACTCTTTGAAACTCTGCTCCAGCAGGCCAAAGTCGTTGGCCTCCGGGCCGAAATAGCTGACGTGACGTCCTAAATCGCGCGCTTTACGAATCGCCATATCCATTTCAGGGCGGGTAAAGCGGTGAAAGCTGTCGCCTTCCAGCTCCGCCGCATGCAGATTTAGCTGCTGGAAGATTTTGCGAAACGCGAGGCTGGTGGTGGTGGTTCCTGCGCCGCTGGAACCGGTCACCGCGATAATGGGATGACGAGCAGACATAGAAAAGCTCCCTGTGTGGTCGGGCAATGAGCATTGTTATCATGAAATGCCCGCCGGTGCATCAGCCGCGAAATTCTTTGCGCGGCATAATATTGACCGACTCATGCAGTTCCGACCATACCAGCACCACTTCGCCAGACTCCAGCTGCCGACGCACATCCGCGACCTTGTCGACCAGGCTGCGCTCCTGTTCGCCATAGTCGGTGCCTTCGCGCAGCACAAACGTTTCAATCAGGTTTTCGAGGGTCTCCGGGGAGACCTGTTGCCAGGGAATAATCACGCGATCAGTTATCCAGAATAGGGGCGATCCACTGGGGGATGCGCTGTTCCAGCCACATTTCGGGCTGACGTAACGTCCCACCGACAAAGCCGACGTGGCCGCCGTGTAGGCTCAGTTGATAAGTAATAGTGGCAGATAATTGGCTGCTGTGCGGGATCACCTCATCGCTCATAAAGGGATCGTCTTTCGCATGGATGATCAGCAGCGGTGTTTCGACCTGCTTCAGCCACGGCATGGCGCTGGCACGCTGATAGTAGTCGGTCGCATCCGCAAACCCGTGGGCACGGGCCGTGATCGCGTCATCAAAATCACGCAGTCGCCGCAGGGCTTTCAGTTGCGCCAGGTTGACCGGCAGCGTATCCGGCCAGGCGTGTAGCTTGCGGCGGGCATTTTTCTTCAGTTGCGCCAGCAGATAGTACTGATAGACGCGGGAAAAGCCGCGCTCCAGTCTCAGGCTGCAGGGTTCCAGCTGCAGCGGGGCGGAGACGATCACGCCCGCATCAACCCCGGCGTCTGCACCCTGCTGACCCAGCAGGCAGCCCAGCATATTGCCGCCCAGCGAGAAGCCTACGGCGGCGGTGGGCACGCGTCCCCAGCGGCGGTGCAGCCACTGCAGGAAAAAGCGGGCATCGTCCGTTTCGCCGGAGTGATAGATCCGGTTCAGCCGGTTAGGCTCGCCGCTGCAGCCGCGAAAATGCATCACTACCGCCAGCCAGCCGCGCGCACGGCAGATTGCCATCAGGCCATGGATATAGGGGCTGTGAAAACTCCCCTCCAGACCGTGAAACAGCACCACACGCGGTTTATGCTGCGCCGTGTGCGGATCTTCGCTCCAGGCGAGGTCGACAAAATCGCCATCCGGCAGATCGAGACGCTGCCAGTGGGGCTGGAGAGTGACATGGCGCCGCAACAGGCGCGGCAGCACGGTCTGCAGATGCGCATTACGCAGTGAGCCCGGCGGGATAAAGCGCTCATTTCCGGGTCCGGTGAATTTCATGGGGTAAAAGCTTGTCTGTTCCATATCACACTGTTAGCTTCGAAAGGTTTTTTCTTGCAGGGGTAAGGAGTACCCGATTGCCATGGAACTGAGTCTTTTCTTATCGATGTTAGGGTTTCTCTGGGTCGCTGCCATCACGCCAGGCCCTAATAATATGTTACTCACCGCCTCGGGCGCTAATTTTGGCTTTGTGCGCACCATTCCGCTGATGATTGGCATCATGATCGGCATGCAGGTGATGCTGCTGATGGTGGCCTTTGGGGTGGGTGGCCTGATCCTGCTCTATCCGTCACTGCATCTGATGCTGAAAATCGCCGGCAGCCTCTATCTGCTCTGGCTGGCGTGGAAAATTGCCACAGCCAGTTATGAAAAGCTGGAAACTGGCCAGGGCCCGGACGCGCCGATGCCGTTCTGGCAGGGGAGCGTGCTGCAGCTGATCAACCCTAAAGCCTGGCTGATGGCGCTGGGTGCGGTCGCCAGCTTCAGCCTGGCAGGGGACGCTTATCGCCATTCGATTGCCGCGATAAGCATCGGCATGTTTATGGTCAATCTGCTGTCGGGCGCAATCTGGATGGGATTCGGCGCGATGATTGGCCGCATTCTGCGCAGCCGTCGCGCCTGGAAAATCTTCAACCTCGCCATGGGGCTGCTGACTGCCGCCTGCGTGCTGTTAATCTGGCACTGAGTTAACTGGATGCGCGTTCAACGCGCGTCCAGGGCAGCACTTCGCGGACTACTGGCGCGTTCGGATTACGGATCTTCTGCAACAGCAGCTGCACGCTACGAGCGCCCAGCTGGTTCATCGGCTGTTCGATGGTGGTCAGCGGCGGATTCAGGCTGCGGGTGAACGGAATCCCATCAAAACCGACCACCGCCAGATCTTCCGGTACGCGCAGACCTGCCTCCAGTGCCGCATGCACCACGCCCACCGCCAGCACATCGGAAACCGCAAACACCGCATCCGGCGGTTCCGGCAGCGCCAGCAGCTCCTTCACGGCCTGACTGCCCGCCTCAGGGGAAATTTCATCGGTATAAGCGACGCCGGACCAGGGATACTCCAGCTCTTCCAGTGCCTGACGGTAGCCCTTTTCACGATGATGTGAATAGAGGTAGCGCATATCGCCATTCACCAGCCCGATGCGTTTACGTCCTTTACCGGCAAGGTAATGGACGGTGTCACGCGCAGCTTCAAGATGATCGATGGTGACCGAGGAGGCGGGGATCGTCGGATCAAACTCGCAGCACTGCACCCACGGCGCACCGGCAATCAGCGCCTGCAAATCCTGCAAGCCCGACGCGGCATCCATGGTAATCACGCCATCCACCACTTTTCCGGTCAGCAAACTCAGATAGGCGGCTTCCCGCTGCAGCTGCGAAGCGGAGTTGCAGAGCAGGATGTGATAGCCATGCAGCTCAGCTTCTGCCTCTATCCCCTGCACCACGCGCGAGCAGAAGGGATTGGTGATATCTGAGATCAGCACCAGCAGCATGTGGCTTTGCGCCGTACGCAGCTGACGTGCCAGTAAGTTGGGCTGATAGTCGCAGGCAGAGATCGCCGCCAGAACTTTCTCACGCGTATCGGGCTTGACGCCAGGATGCGCGTTGAGTACCCGCGATACCGTGGCTTTGGAGACGCCAGCCAGCTGAGCGACTTTCTCAATCGACATCGGGTTACAGAGACCTTAACAGGCAATGAATGGGAACACATATCAATATCACAGGGACAATGTGAGCGCCTGACATTTTTGCTTACTTTAGCTATTTTCAGCATTTGCGATTTCTGACTTAGGTTTGCAGATAGTGATCTAAGAACTTATTTCTATTAGGGATAATTTTTAATTCCTTTATGAAACTATAGTGCGCAGAGACACTGCCCCCACGATAAAAAAACAGGGGGGAAAACGATCATGGCAACAACACGTTTCACACTTTTAGCCGCCGCGCTGGCGCTGCTGGCTTTCCGGGCTGATGCGGTGAATGTCACCGTGGCCTACCAGACTTCCGCCGAACCGGCAAAAGTGGCGCAGGCGGACAACAGTTTTGCCAAAGATAGCGGGGCCAGCGTCGACTGGCGTAAGTTTGACAGCGGCGCGGGCGTATTACGTGCGCTGGCCTCCGGTGACGTTCAGATTGGTAATATCGGTTCCAGTCCGTTAGCAGTGGCCGCGGCGCAGAAGCTGCCGATTGAAGCCTTTTTACTCGCGTCGCAGCTGGGTAATTCGGAAGCCCTGGTCGTCAAAAAAAGCATCACCTCCCCGAAAGATCTTATCGGCAAGCGCATCGCGGTGCCGTTCATCTCCACCACCCACTACAGCCTGCTGGCTGCGCTGAAACACTGGGGCATTAAGCCGTCACAGGTTCAGCTGGTCAATCTGCAGCCGCCCGCGATTATTGCTGCCTGGCAGCGCGGCGATATTGACGGTGCCTATGTCTGGGCACCCGCGGTGAATGAGCTGGAAAAAGAGGGCAGGGTGTTAACCGACTCTTCGCAGGTGGGGAGCTGGGGATCACCGACGCTGGATGTCTGGGTCGTACGCAAAGATTTTGCCGAACAGCATCCGGAGATCGTCACTGCCTTTGCCCGCAGCGCTATCGAGGCGCAACAGGCCTACCTGAAGAGTCCCGACAGCTGGCTGAAGCAGCCTGAAAACCTCAGCAAACTGTCACGCCTGAGCGGGGTGCCGGAAGCGCAGGTGCCGGACCTGGTGAAGGGGAATACCTATCTGACGGCGCAGCAGCAGGTTGAGCAGCTGGGCAAACCGGTCAATAAAGCGATTGTCGATACCGCGCAGTTTCTGAAAGCGCAGGGCAGAGTGCCACAGGCCGATAACGACTACAGCAGCTACGTCACTTCCCGCTTCGTCGCACCACTCGTTAAACAGTAAGGAGGCACTATGCTGCGCATCGCTCACCTTAATGCACGGTATGCCGGGCAGCCGGTGTTGCAGGATATCAACCTGCAACTGGACAGCCAGGAACTGCTGGTGGTACTGGGCCCCTCCGGCTGCGGCAAAACCACGCTGCTGAATCTGGTCGCCGGATTCCTGCCGGTTGAGTCGGGCTCCATTACGCTGGATAACCAGCCGGTGACCGGACCTGGCGCGGAGCGCGGCGTGGTGTTTCAGAATGAGGGGCTGCTGCCGTGGCGCAACGTCCTGGATAATGTTGCGTTTGGTCTGCAGCTGGCCGGGATGCCCCGCCAGCCGCGTGAGGCGGTGGCGCGCCGTCTGATCAGACAGGTGGGGCTGGAAGGGGCGGAGAAGCGCGCCATCTGGCAGCTCTCTGGCGGTCAGCGTCAGCGGGTGGGCATCGCACGCGCGCTGGCGACCGATCCGCAACTGCTGCTGCTGGATGAACCCTTCGGTGCGCTGGATGCGTTTACCCGCGAACAGATGCAGACCCTGCTGCTGACACTGTGGCGTGACAGCGGTAAACAGATCCTGCTGATTACGCACGACATTGAAGAGGCGATTTTCCTCGCCAGCGAACTGATTCTGCTCTCACCCGGACCGGGCCGCATTGTCGAGCGCCTGCGCCCCGATTTTGGCCGGCGCTTTGCCGCGGGCGAGTCGTGCCGCAGCATCAAATCCGATCCGCAGTTTATCGCCCAGCGCGAGTATGTGCTGAGCCGGGTGTTTGATCAGCGGGAGGCATTTGCATGAGCGCGCTTATCAACGACAAATCTCTGCCGGTGCGCCGTCGGCTGCGCTGGCCTTTCTCAACTGCCCTGACGCTGAGCCTGCTGAGTCTCTCTCTGCTGTTACTGCTCTGGTGGGGCGTGACCGCGCTGGGCCTGATCGCGCCGCTGTTTCTGCCACCGCCGCAGCAGGTGTTCAGCAAGCTGCTGCTGATTGCCAGCGCACAGGGGTTTATGGATGCCACGCTCTGGCAGCATCTGGCCGCCAGCCTGACGCGCATGCTGATTGCGCTGACCGCTGCTGCCGCCATCGGTATTCCGACCGGCATTCTCATGGGCCTCAGCCCGGTTGCGCGTGGACTGCTCGATCCGCTGATTGAGCTTTATCGCCCGATTCCGCCTCTCGCCTATCTGCCCCTGATGGTGATCTGGTTCGGCATCGGCGAAACCTCAAAAATTCTGCTGATCTATCTGGCCATCTTCGCACCGGTGACGCTCTCCACCCTGGCCGGGGTACGAAACACACAGCCGGTGCGGCTGCGGGCGGCC
Source organism: Pantoea sp. EKM103V (assembly GCF_011800365.1). Classification (NCBI taxonomy): domain Bacteria; kingdom Pseudomonadati; phylum Pseudomonadota; class Gammaproteobacteria; order Enterobacterales; family Erwiniaceae; genus Pantoea; species Pantoea sp. EKM103V. Next base: position 225,596 of record NZ_JAALFQ010000006.1, read on the forward strand.
CGCTCGCTGGGGGCTAACCGCTGGCAGCTGCTGCGCTGGGTGATTCTGCCGGGTGCGCTGCCGGAGATCCTGACCGGACTGCGCATCGGTCTGGGCGTGGGCTGGTCGACGCTGGTGGCGGCTGAACTGATTGCCGCCACGCGAGGACTGGGGTTTATGGTGCAGTCGGCCGGAGAGTTTCTTGCCACCGACGTGGTGCTGGCAGGTATCGCGGTGATTGCCGTTATCGCTTTTAGCTTAGAACTCGGGCTCCGCGCATTGCAGCGCCGTCTGACGCCCTGGAGTGGAGAACAATCATGAGTGAACGTCTTAGTTTTACCCCGCTTGGCCCCTATATTGGCGCACAGGTTTCTGATTTGGATGTCTCGCGCCCCCTGAGCGATGCGCAGTTTGAGCAGCTCTATCACGGCCTGTTGCGGCATCAGGTGCTGTTTCTGCGCGATCAGCAGATTACGCCGGAGCAGCATCGCGCGCTGGCGGTGCGCTTCGGTGACCTGCATATCCATCCGGTCTATCCGCATGCGGAAGGCGTGGAGGAGATTATCGTGCTGGATACCCACCAGGATAACCCGCCGGATAATGATAACTGGCACACCGACGTCACCTTTATCGACACGCCGCCTGCGATTGCGCTGCTGGCTTCTAAGGTGCTACCGGCGGCGGGCGGCGATACGCTCTGGACCAGCGGGATAGCGGCTTACGAGGCGCTCTCTGAACCCTTCAAGCAACTGCTGACGGGCCTGAGTGCGGAACACGATTTTAAAAAGTCCTTCCAGGAGTATAAGTACCGCAAAACCCCGGAGGAGCATCAGCGCTGGCAGCAGGCGGTCGATAAACATCCGCCGGTGCAGCATCCGGTGATCCGCACTCATCCGGTCAGCGGCAAAAAAGCCCTGTTTGTGAATGAGGGGTTCACGACGCGGATCGTGGAGTTAAGTGAGAAGGAGAGTGAGGCGGTATTGCGCTTTCTGTTCGCTCACGCCACCAAACCGGAGTTCCAGGTGCGCTGGCGCTGGCAGCCCAACGATCTGGCTATCTGGGATAATCGGGTCACACAGCACTATGCCAATGCCGACTACTATCCGGCGCGCCGGATTATGCAGCGGGCCACCGTCCTGGGCGACAGACCCCGTTAAGCGCACAGCCTTCTCCCTGCGGGCAGGGAGAAGGCCAGCCCGTCAGGACGCCATCATCTGTTCGAGCTGCTCCTGCGCCTCCAGCCACGCCATCTCCACCTCTTCCAGCGCCGATTTACTCTCTGCCTGACGCTGCAGCGCGGTGGTCAGATCCGCTTTGCGGCCAGGATCATAAATGGCACTGTCCGAAAGCTGAGCTTCGGCATCGGCCAGCTGGCTCTGCCATTTGCTCATCTGCTTTTCCAGCTTTTCGATCTCTTTACGCAGCGGCTGAGTCTGCGCACGCAGTTCGGCATCGCGGCGCTTCTGATCTTTTCGCGCCTGGGCGCTGTTGCCGTTGTCCTGCTTTGGCGTGGCCTCCTGTTGCGCCTGCTGCTTCTGCAGATCGCTCAGCCACTGCTGATAATCTTCGAGGTCGCCGGCAAAGACATCCACTTTGCCGTCGTGCACCAGATAGAGATCGTCCGTGGTGGCGCGCAGCAGATGGCGATCGTGCGACACCACCACCAGCGCGCCTTCGAAGTCGATCAGCGCTTCCGTCAGCGCCTGGCGCATATCCAGATCAAGGTGGTTAGTCGGTTCATCCAGTAGCAGCAGGTTAGGGCGCTGCCAGACAATCAGTGCCAGCACCAGGCGCGCTTTCTCACCGCCGGAGAAGCGTTCGGTCATTTCCGTGACTTTATCGCCGCGGAAGTCAAAGCCGCCCAGATAGTCGCGCAGCTGCTGCTCCAGCACGTTCGGCGCAATGCGCGCCAGATGCTGCAGCGGGGACTCGTCGGCCCGCAGGTACTCCAGCTGATGCTGGGCGAAGTAACCGAGCTTGATCCCTTTCGCCAGGCCAATCCTGCCCTCCATCGCCTCCAGCTCGCCCGCCAGCAGCTTAATCAGGGTCGATTTGCCCGCCCCGTTGCGGCCCAGCAGACCAATGCGCGAACCCGGTACCAGGTTGAGCTTGATGGCGTCGAGAATGATGCGATCGCCATACCCCGCCGTGACCTTCTCCATCTTCAGAATCGGGTTGGGCAGGTTTTCCGGCTTGCGGAAGGTGAAGCTGAACGGGTTATCGACATGGGCAGGCGCAATCATCTCCATGCGCTCCAGCATTTTGATGCGGCTCTGCGCCTGTTTCGCCTTGGAGGCTTTGGCACGGAAGCGGTCAATGTAGCTGTGCAGATGCGCCACCTTCTCCTGCTGACTCTCATACAGCGACTGCTGCTGAGCCAGTTTGGCGACGCGCTGCCGCTCAAAGGAGGTGTAGTTGCCGGTATATTCGAACATCGACGCCTGTTCGATATGAATGATTTTGTCGACCACCGGATCGAGAAAGTCACGGTCATGCGAGATCAGGATCAGGGTACCTTCGTAACTCTTCAGCCAGCGCTCCAGCCAGATCACCGCATCAAGATCGAGGTGGTTGGTCGGTTCATCCAGCAACAGCAGATCGGAGCGGCAGATCAGCGCCTGTGCCAGATTGAGGCGCATCCGCCAGCCACCGGAGAAGTCGCTGACCGGGCGCTGCAGCTGCTCCTGACTGAAGCCCAGCCCATGCAGCAGGCTGGCGGCGCGCGCATGGATACTCCACGCCTGCACCGCATCAAGCTTGCCGTGCAGCAGGGCGATCGCATTGCCGTCGTCCCGCCGGTTCGCCTCCGCCAGTTCAGCCTCAAGCTGGCGATAGTCGCGGTCGCCATCAATCACATACTCCAGCGCGGCTTTGTCCAGCGCGGGGGTTTCCTGGTTAACCCAGGCCAGCGCCCAGTGAGCAGGAAAGGTGACGGTGCCGGCATCGCTGGTGATCTCACCTTTTAACAGCGACAGCAGCGTGGATTTTCCACAGCCGTTTTTACCCACCAGCCCGACCTTCTGACCGGGATTAATGGTGGCGGTGGCATTGTCGAGCAGGACGCGGATGCCGCGGCGAATTTGTAAGGCAGAGAAGACAATCATGTAAGCGCCGTATCGTCAGAATATGTTAATTTACTGGCAACATAATGAGATTTTGCTGCGTCGTGCATGGTAGCCGAAAACCGCACCAATGACGACGCTTTGGAGGGAAAGGATGTCGCAGCCACCCCGCGTGTTACTGCTTTTTGCTCATCCGGAATTACAGGATTCCGTCGCTAACCGGATTTTGTTGCAGTCGGCGCAGGCGCTGGAACACGTCACCGTACACGATCTGTACGCCACCTATCCGGATTTTTTTATCGATATTCATCATGAACAGCAGCTGCTGCGCGAACATGATGTCATCATTTTTCAGCATCCGCTCTATACCTATAGCTGTCCGGCCCTGCTGAAAGAGTGGCTGGACCGGGTGCTGTCGCGCGGTTTTGCCAGTGGCGTGGATGGCAATGCGCTGGAAGGAAAATACTGGCGCAGCGTTGTGACGACCGGGGAGCCGGAGAGCGCCTTTAAACAGCAGGGGCTGAACCGCTATTCACTCAATGACATCATGCGGCCCTTTGAGCTGACCGCACAGATGTGCCGCATGCACTGGATGCCGCCGATGATCGTCTACTGGGCGCGTCGGCAGAGTCCTGAACTGATGAAAAATTATGCCCGCGCCTATGGCGAGTGGCTGGCAGCTCCGCTGCCGAATGGAGGGATATAGATGGAAGGGCAAACGCTGCTGACCGCCGGGGTGATTTATCTGGTCGCGGCGGTATTAATTGTACCGGTGGCGGCTCGCCTCGGGATTGGTGCTGTACTGGGCTATCTGGTGGCGGGGATCGCTATCGGCCCGTGGGGATTAGGTTTTATCAGCGACGTCGATGAGATTCTCCATTTCTCGGAACTGGGCGTGGTTTTCCTGATGTTCATTATTGGCCTGGAGCTGAACCCGGCAAAGCTGTGGGCGCTGCGCCGCTCCATTTTTGGTGTCGGCGCGGCGCAGGTCATCTTCTCTGCGGCGATTCTGGGCGGCCTGCTGTGGCTGACCGACTTTAGCTGGCAGGCGGCGGTCATCGGCGGCATCGGCCTGGCGATGTCCTCAACCGCGATGGCGCTGCAGCTGATGATGGATAAAGGCATGAACCGCAGCGAAGCGGGGCAGCTGGGCTTTTCGGTGCTGCTGTTTCAGGATATCGCGGTGATCCCGGCCCTGGCGCTGATTCCGCTGCTGGCGGGCACCGACAGCGGCCATATTGACTGGATGAAAGTCGGCATGAAGGTGCTGGCGTTCGCAGGCATGCTGGTGGGGGGACGCTATCTGCTGCGGCCTATCTTCCGCTATATCGCCGCATCAGGTGTTCGTGAGGTCTTTACCGCCGCCTCGCTGCTGCTGGTGCTGGGCTCCGCGCTGTTTATGGATGCGCTGGGTCTGTCGATGGCGCTGGGCACCTTTATCGCGGGGATCCTGCTGGCAGAGAGTGAATACCAGCATGAGCTGGAGGTGGCGATTGACCCTTTCAAAGGGTTGCTGCTGGGCCTGTTCTTTATTTCCGTTGGCATGGCGCTCAACCTCGGTGTGCTCTATACCCATATTGTGACCATCCTGCTCGGCGTGGTGACGCTGGTGGCGGTGAAAACGCTGGTGCTCTATCTGCTGGCGCGTATTTATGGCTTACGCAGTTCCGAGCGGCAGCAGTTTGCCGGCGTGCTGAGTCAGGGGGGCGAGTTCGCCTTTGTGCTCTTTTCCGCGGCCTCTTCGGCGAAGCTATTCTCTGGCGATCAGCTGCCGATGCTGCTGGTGACCGTCACCCTGTCGATGATGACCACGCCTCTGCTGATGCAGGGCATTGATCGTCTGCTGGCGCATCGCTTCAATGAGTCCGATGAAGAAGCAGAGAAGCACTTTGTTGAAGACGATCAGCCACAGGTGATTGTGGTGGGCTTTGGTCGCTTCGGCCAGGTGGTCGGCCGCTTGCTGATGGCGAACAACAAACGCATCACCGTGCTGGAGCGCGACATCAGTGCGGTAAGCCTGATGCGCAAATATGGCTACAAGGTCTATTACGGCGACGCCACCGAGCTGGAGTTATTGCGCGCGGCGGGCGCAGCCAGCGCGCAGGCGATTGTGATCACCTGTAATGAACCGGAAGATGTGATGACCATCGTGCACTTATGTCAGCAGCACTTCCCGCAGCTGCAGATTCAGGCGCGCGCCCGGGGCCGTGTCGAGGCACACGAACTGCTGCAGGCCGGCGTGACGCAGTTCTCACGTGAAACCTTCTCCAGTGCGCTGGAGCTGGGACGCAAGACGCTGATGTCTCTGGGGATGCATCCGCATCAGGCGCATCGCGCCCAGCAGCATTTCCGCCGGCTCGATATGCGAATGCTGCGTGAACTGATGCCCAGCCTCTCTGAAAGTGCGCAGGCGTCGCGCGTGCGTGAAGCACGGCGGGAACTGGAAGATATCTTCCAGCGCGAAATGCAGCGCGAAAAGCGGCAGATCGATGGCTGGGACGACGATCAATAACCTTTTAAAACAGGCTGAAGCTCATGCGTAAACGTTTTATTGCTGGTGCGACATGCCCGCACTGCCAGGAGAAGGACACGCTGGCGATGTGGCGTGAAAATAGTGTCGATGTCGTGGAGTGCGTGAAGTGTGGACATCAGATGCGCGAGGCGGATAAACAGGCGCGCGATCAGGTTCGCACTAACGAGCAGGTTATCGGGATTTTCCATCCCGAGTAGCGAAGTGACGCAGCTTTTTTTACGCTTAAACTTACAGCGGGATTGAATTCCGTTACAATTGACGCCATTAACGCTGTGGTCGCAAGAGAAAGTGAAACCCCTCTTGCACTCAGCCCCGAACCTTTCTGGTTGGTGTTATTGCACGCAAGAATAGACCAATGAGACGGGATCTTAGTTCTCAACGGTTAGGAGATATCATGAAAGTAGCAAAAGACCTGGTGGTAAGCCTGGCCTATCAGGTACGTACAGAAGACGGCGTGTTAGTTGACGAGTCACCGGTGAGCGCACCGTTAGACTATCTGCACGGTCATGGTTCCCTGATTTCTGGTCTGGAAAATGCGCTGGAAAACCACGTTGCCGGCGACAAATTTGACGTGCATATCCCGGCAAACGACGCTTACGGTCAGTATGACGATAACCTGGTGCAGCGTGTTCCTAAAGATGTCTTCATGGGCGTCGACGAACTGCAGGTTGGTATGCGCTTCCTGGCAGAAACCGATCAGGGTCCGGTTCCGGTTGAAATCACCGAAGTGGAAGACGATCACGTCGTGGTTGATGGTAACCACATGCTGGCGGGTCAGAACCTGAACTTCAACGTTGAAGTGGTTGCGATTCGTGAAGCGACGCCGGAAGAACTGGCTCACGGCCATGTTCACGGTGCAGACGGTCATCATCATGACCACGATCACGGCCATGATCACGACCACGATCACGGTAAAGGCGGTTGTGGCACTGGCGGTTGCGGCTGCAGCCACTAAGTCTGACAATCGGTTAAGGCCACCTTCGGGTGGCCTTTCTTTTGGCGGCTATCCGGCGCTGGCCCGGACGGACAGCGCGCGATCAGTAGTGTGGCGGCGGCGTCTCTTCAGACTGTGAGGCCACCAGTGAGGTTGCGTTCGCTTTGAGCTTGTCGGTTAAGAGGCGTATCTGCTCACGCATTTTACTCATCTCCAGCTCGTGCTGAACAACGGCGCTGTTCAGCTGCTCAATGGTCATCTCCTGAAAGGCCAGTTTGCTCTCTAACGTCTCCAGACGCTGTTCCCACTCAGACTGTTGCATGACCTGTTCCTCTGTTAAGGTGCGACTCAGGGCGTGATTCTACGACCTGAACGCCAGGAATCACCTGTTTTTTTCATGCCCGAAGGCGTTGCGCTTGAAAAAAGGTGGCGCGGCATCATCTCTGATGAAACTTCCCGCTGTTATAAAGGTCGGAGGTTAACCGGGTAATTACATTGTGGGAGTGTTCGACACTGCCACGTAAAGTTATAGTGTGGACCCTGAAGTCCGCAATGTTTCCCGAGGTTAGACGCTTCGGTTTTGGAGAATGGATGAAATCACTGTTTAAAGTCACATTGTTAGCTACCACCATGGCTGTTGCGCTGAATGCTCCGCTGGCTATGGCGGCTGAAACCGCTGCGGCTCCTCAGGCTGCCCCGGCTGCTGCGCCACAGTCTGCGCCTCAGGCACCGAAAAATGCGGCTTTCAAAGATGAAGACCAGCAGTCAGCCTATGCACTGGGTGCTTCACTGGGTCGCTACATGGACAACTCCCTGAAGGAGCAGGAAAAACTGGGCATCAAACTGGATAAGCAGCAGCTGATCGCGGGCGTCCAGGATGCATTCGGTGGCAAGAGCAAACTCTCTGATGAAGAGATTGAGCAGACACTGCAGGCATTCGAAGGCCGCGTGAAAGGCGCTGCCTCTGCGAAAATGGAAAAAGATGCGAAAGAGAATGCTGAAAAGGGCACGGCTTACGCGACCAAATTCGCCAAAGAGAGCGGCGTGAAGAAAACGGAAACCGGCCTGCTCTATAAAGTTGAGAAAGAGGGCAGCGGCGACGCACCAAAAGATAGCGACACTGTGGTGGTTAACTACAAAGGTACCCTGATTGATGGTACTGAGTTTGACAACTCTTACACCCGTGGCGAGCCTCTCTCTTTCCGTCTGGATGGCGTCATTCCGGGCTGGACCGAAGGTCTGAAGCACGTGAAGAAAGGGGGCAAGATCAAGCTGGTCATCCCACCACAGCTGGCTTACGGCAAAAATGGCGTTCCGGGTATTCCGGCTAACTCCACGCTGGTGTTTGATGTTGAGCTGCTTGACATCAAACCGGCCCCAAAAGCCGATGAAAAAGCACAGGCGCCTGCGCCTGCTGCCGCAGAAAAAGCGCAGTAATCTGCTGACCGCCGCCTCCGGGCGGCGGTTTCATTTCGCCTTCACGACAAACCTCTGGCATAAGCCGACGACATTTGCCAGACTAATGCCTGCCTAATTATCCCAACATTGAGTCTGCCCATAAGCCGCTGTGACAGGCTCCAGCCATTCAGGGTGATACTCTTCAATGTCTAATCCATTCAATCCGGGTGAACTGAGCGACTTCGATCTTCTGGAGCAGCGCCCGTTCGAACAAACTGATTACGATATTCTGAAATCGTACGAGGCTGTCGTGGATGGCCTGGCGATGTTGATCGGTTCGCATTGTGAAATCGTCCTGCATTCGCTGGAAGATCTTAAGTGTTCAGCCGTTCGCATCGCCAATGGAGAGCACACGGGCCGTAAGGTCGGTTCACCTATCACCGATCTGGCGCTGCGGATGCTGCATGATATGCATGGCGCGGACAGTAATGTTTCCCGTGCCTACTTCACGCGCGCCAAAAGCGGCGTGCTGATGAAGTCCGTGACCATCGCGATTCGTAACCGTCAGCAGCGGGTTATCGGCCTGCTCTGTATCAACATGAATCTTGATGTGCCGTTCTCGCAGATTATGTCGACCTTTATGCCGCCCGAGATGCAGCAGGTTGACTCCAGCGTTAACTTCGCCAGTTCGGTCGATGACCTGGTTATGCAGACCCTGGAGTTTACGATTGAAGAGGTCAGCGCTGACCGCAATGTCTCTAATAACGCCAAGAACCGTCAGATTGTGCTCAACCTGTATGAGAAGGGGATCTTCGACATTAAGGATGCCATCAACCAGGTCGCTGACCGGCTGAACATCTCAAAGCACACCGTCTATCTCTACATCCGCCAGTTTAAAAATGGCGATTTTCAGGGACAGGATCGCTGATGCGTTACACCCTGCTGGTGACCGGCCCGGCCTACGGCACGCAACAGGCAACCAGTGCCTGGCTGTTTGCCCGGGCACTGCTGGCGGCGGGTCATCAGCTTGAAAGCGTTTTCTTCTATCGTGAAGGGGTGCTCAATGCTAACCAGCTGACGGCACCAGCCAGCGACGAGTTTGATCTGGTGCGGGCATGGCAGGCATTGCATCAGGAGCAGGGGGTCGAACTGAATATTTGTGTGGCGGCCGCACTGCGGCGTGGAATCAGCGACCCGCAGGAGGCAGCTCGTCTGCACCTGGCGGCCAGTAACCTGCAGCCGGGATTTACCCTGAGCGGACTGGGGGCGCTGGCCGAAGCGGCGCTGAGCTGTGAACGCATGGTGCAGTTCTGATGAATCGGGTTGCCTTTGTCTTTACCCGTGCGCCCCATGGCAGCAGCGCAGGGCGTGAGGGGCTGGATGCCGCACTGGCAACGGGCGCACTCAGCGACGATATCGGCCTGTTCTTTATCGGTGATGGAGTGCTGCAGCTTAATCTGCATCAGCAGCCTGAACGCATTAAGAGCCGTCACTATGCCGCGACGTTTGGCGTGCTGGCACTCTATGACATTGAGCAGTGCTATCTCTGCCGGACATCACTGATTGCGCGCGGACTGGAGGCTGACGCCGGACGGCTGCTGGACGTGACGCTACTGGACGCGCCGGAACTGCGCCAGCAGCTGGCCAGCTTCGATCGCATTCTGACTTTTTAAGAGGCGCAAATGCTGCATACTCTGATGCACTCTCCGTCGCACAGCGACCTCGACACGCTGTTATTAATGGCGGAAGCCGGTGATGATCTGCTGCTGCTACAGGATGGTGTGCTGGCTGCCGTGGCTGGTAGTCGGGCATGGGTTCAGCTGTCAGCCTGCAAAGCGACGCTGTGGGTTCTGGACGAAGATGTCCAGGCGCGCGGGCTGGCTGGACAAATTTCGACCACTGTGCGGTCCGTAGACTATAATGGCTTTGTCACGCTAACGATCAGGCATCCGCAACAAATGGTCTGGTAATCGGCTAAAACCTGGTTATTTCTTGACACCCTTTTGACGCAGCCCTAAAATTCTGCCTCCTCGTAATTCTACGAGGCGATTTATTACGTGTTTACGAAGCAAAAGCAAATCCAGGAGCTATTTAATGGCAACAGTTAACCAGCTGGTTCGCAAACCACGCGTCCGCAAAGTTGCAAAGAGCAACGTGCCGGCGCTGGAAGCTTGCCCGCAAAAACGTGGCGTTTGTACTCGTGTGTACACCACCACTCCTAAAAAACCTAACTCCGCACTGCGTAAAGTTTGCCGTGTGCGTCTGACCAACGGTTTTGAAGTGACTTCCTACATCGGTGGTGAAGGTCACAACCTGCAGGAGCACTCCGTGATCCTGATCCGTGGCGGTCGTGTAAAAGACCTGCCAGGTGTGCGTTACCACACCGTTCGTGGCGCGCTGGACTGCTCAGGTGTTAAAGACCGTAAGCAGGCTCGCTCCAAGTACGGCGTGAAGAAGCCAAAGGCTTAATGGTTCTCCGTTAAGTAAGGCCAAACGTTTTAAATTAAATGTCAAAATAAACTCATAGAGTTTTGGACAATCCTGAATTAACAACGGAGTATTTCCATGCCACGTCGTCGCGTCATTGGTCAGCGTAAAATTCTGCCAGATCCTAAGTTCGGATCAGAGCTGCTGGCCAAATTTGTAAATATCCTGATGGTAGATGGTAAAAAATCTACTGCAGAATCTATCGTTTATACCGCGCTTGAGACCCTGGCTCAGCGTTCAGGTAAAAACTCCCTGGAAGCCTTTGAAGTAGCACTGGAAAACGTGCGCCCGACTGTCGAAGTTAAGTCACGTCGCGTTGGTGGTTCTACCTATCAGGTACCAGTTGAAGTCCGTCCGGTTCGTCGTAATGCCCTGGCAATGCGCTGGATCGTAGATGCTGCTCGTAAACGTGGTGATAAATCAATGGCTCTTCGCCTGGCGAACGAACTTTCTGATGCTGCAGAGAACAAAGGTACTGCAGTTAAGAAACGTGAAGACGTTCACCGCATGGCAGAAGCCAACAAGGCGTTCGCACACTACCGCTGGTAACAGTCGCGTAGTTATTGTTAAACCAGCGGGCGCCCAAACGGCCAACCCGCTGGGGTTGACTAATTTTGAACGTCCGAAAAACCGAGGAATAAAATGGCTCGTAAAACACCCATTGCTCGCTACCGTAACATCGGTATCAGTGCGCACATCGACGCCGGTAAAACTACCACTACCGAACGTGTTCTGTTCTACACCGGTGTAAACCACAAAATCGGTGAAGTACACGACGGCGCAGCAACCATGGACTGGATGGAGCAGGAACAGGAACGTGGTATTACTATCACCTCCGCTGCGACCACCTGTTACTGGTCTGGTATGGCTAAGCAGTTCGAACCACACCACATCAATATCATCGACACCCCAGGACACGTTGACTTCACCATCGAAGTAGAACGTTCTATGCGTGTTCTTGATGGCGCGGTAATGGTTTACTGTGCAGTTGGTGGCGTTCAGCCACAGTCTGAGACCGTATGGCGTCAGGCTAACAAATACAAAGTTCCACGCATTGCGTTCGTTAACAAAATGGACCGCATGGGTGCTAACTTCCTGAAAGTTGTTAACCAGATGGAAGTTCGTCTGGGTGCAACTCCAGTTCCTCTGCAGCTGGCTATCGGCGCAGAAGAGAAATTCACCGGTGTTGTTGACCTGGTGAAAATGAAAGCAATCAACTGGAACGACGAAGACCAGGGTGTAACCTTTGTTTACGAAGATATCCCGGCTGATATGCAGGAACTGGCTGAAGAATGGCGCGGCAAGCTGATCGAAGCAGCAGCAGAAGCCTCTGAAGAGCTGATGGAGAAATTCTTCAGCGGTGAAGAGCTGAGCGAAGAAGAGATCAAAACTGCTCTGCGTAAGCGCGTTCTGAACAACGAAATCATCCTGGTAACCTGTGGTTCTGCATTTAAGAACAAAGGTGTTCAGGCGATGCTGGATGCAGTTGTTGAATATCTGCCAGCACCGACTGACGTTACCGCGATCAACGGTATGCTGGACGACGGTAAAGACACGCCGGCTGTTCGTCACTCAGACGACAACGAGCCGTTTGCTGCACTGGCGTTCAAAATCGCTACCGACCCGTTTGTAGGTAACCTGACCTTCTTCCGCGTTTACTCTGGTGTTGTTAACACTGGTGACACCGTGTTCAACCCGGTTAAGTCAAACCGTGAGCGTCTGGGCCGTATCGTCCAGATGCACGCTAACAAGCGTGAAGAAATCAAAGAAGTCCGTGCGGGTGATATCGCCGCTGCGATCGGCCTGAAAGATGTGACCACTGGTGATACCCTGTGTGACCCGGATAACGTCATCATCCTTGAGCGCATGGAGTTCCCAGAGCCAGTAATCTCAATCGCTGTTGAGCCGAAAACCAAAGCTGACCAGGAAAAAATGGGTCTGGCTCTGGGCCGTCTGGCGAAAGAAGACCCATCATTCCGCGTATGGACTGATGAAGAATCTAACCAGACCATCATCGCCGGTATGGGTGAGCTGCACCTCGACATCATCGTTGACCGTATGAAGCGTGAATTCAACGTGGAAGCAAACGTGGGTAAACCACAGGTTGCTTACCGTGAAGCGATCCGCACTAAAGTTACCGACGTTGAAGGTAAACACGCCAAGCAGTCTGGTGGTCGTGGTCAGTACGGTCATGTTGTTATCGACATGTACCCACTGGAGCCAGGTTCGAACCCGAAAGGCTACGAATTTGTCAACGACATCAAAGGTGGTGTGATTCCTGGTGAATACATCCCTGCGGTTGATAAAGGTATCCAGGAGCAGCTGAAATCAGGCCCACTGGCTGGTTATCCGGTTGTGGATCTGGGCGTGCGTCTGCACTTCGGTTCTTACCATGATGTCGACTCCTCTGAGCTGGCGTTTAAACTGGCCGCGTCTATCGCCTTCAAACAAGGCTTTAAACAAGCGCAGCCGGTTCTGCTTGAGCCTATCATGAAGGTTGAAGTAGAGACTCCGGAAGAGAACACGGGTGATGTCATCGGTGACCTTAGCCGTCGTCGTGGTATGCTTAAAGGGCAGGAATCTAACGCTACTGGCGTTCAGATTCACGCTGAAGTTCCGCTGTCTGAAATGTTCGGATACGCAACTCAGCTGCGTTCTCTGACCAAAGGTCGTGCTTCTTACTCCATGGAGTTCCTGAAGTATGACGATGCGCCGAACAACGTAGCGCAGGCCGTTATTGAAGCTCGTAGCAAATAAGCTACGGTTTAAATTTGAACTGATGCCTTCACCCACGTGGTGAAGGCACAACGTAAGGAATTATCGCCATGGCGAAAGAGCAATTTCAGCGTAACAAACTGCACGTAAACGTGGGCACCATCGGTCACGTCGACCACGGTAAAACCACCCTGACCGCAGCTATCACCACCGTACTGTCTAAGACTTACGGCGGCCAGGCGCGTGCATTCGATCAGATCGATAACGCACCAGAAGAGAAAGCACGTGGTATCACCATCAACACTTCACACGTTGAGTATGAAACCCCGACTCGTCACTATGCACACGTTGACTGCCCAGGCCACGCCGACTATGTGAAAAACATGATCACCGGTGCTGCGCAGATGGACGGCGCGATCCTGGTTGTTGCTGCGACTGATGGCCCGATGCCACAGACCCGTGAGCACATCCTGCTGGGTCGTCAGGTTGGCGTTCCTTACATCATCGTGTTCCTGAACAAGTGTGACATGGTTGATGATGAAGAGCTGCTGGAACTGGTTGAGATGGAAGTACGTGACCTGCTGTCAGCCTATGACTTCCCAGGCGACGACACTCCAATCGTTCGTGGTTCTGCTCTGAAAGCGCTGGAAGGCGACGCTGAGTGGGAAGCGAAAATCATCGAGCTGGCTGAGCACCTGGACAACTACATCCCAGAGCCACAGCGTGCGATCGACATGCCGTTCCTGCTGCCAATCGAAGACGTATTCTCAATCTCTGGCCGTGGTACCGTTGTTACCGGTCGTGTTGAGCGCGGCATCGTTAAAGTCGGCGACGAAGTTGAAATCGTAGGTATCAAAGATACTGCGAAATCAACCTGTACCGGTGTTGAGATGTTCCGTAAGCTGCTGGACCAGGGTCAGGCAGGCGAAAACTGTGGTGTTCTGCTGCGCGGTATCAAGCGTGAAGACATCCAGCGTGGTCAGGTTCTGGCTAAGCCAGGCACCATCAAGCCACACACCCAGTTCGAGTCAGAAGT
>NZ_JAALFQ010000060.1:0-289 GCF_011800365.1 Pantoea sp. EKM103V
CCGGTAACAACGGTACCACGGCCAGAGATTGAGAATACGTCTTCGATTGGCAGCAGGAACGGCATGTCGATCGCACGAACCGGATCCGGGATGTAGTTGTCCAGGTGCTCAGCCAGCTCGATGATTTTCGCTTCCCACTCAGCTTCGCCTTCCAGCGCTTTCAGAGCAGAACCACGAACGATTGGAGTGTCGTCGCCTGGGAAGTCGTACTGTGACAGCAGGTCACGTACTTCCATCTCAACCAGTTCCAGCAGCTCTTCATCATCAACCATGTCACACTTGTTCAGGA
>NZ_JAALFQ010000061.1:0-282 GCF_011800365.1 Pantoea sp. EKM103V
CACTGTACCATTTAAGGGTCCATTGCAGAAATTTTTGTTGTTAAAAAAGAAGTTGCTTAATGCGCTATGAATCCTGTTCCGTAGCAAAACTTCATAAATACCTATTGCTAAGCTTATTCTTGATGAAAGCTCCCCATTCCAGCAATATATCCCATAAGCCTCTTCATCACTCGCAGTTTTAAAAAAAGATTTATAACTGCCAATTCTTAGGGATGATATTTCATTGATATGCTTACTAATGTTTTCAGGGCTTATGCGATACATGTGGTTTCTTTCCCTTAT
>NZ_JAALFQ010000062.1:0-272 GCF_011800365.1 Pantoea sp. EKM103V
CTCCCTTATACCTTTACACTCTGCGATTGATTTCCAACCAATCTGAGGGAACCTTTGGGCGCCTCCGTTACCTTTTAGGAGGCGACCGCCCCAGTCAAACTGCCCGTCAGACACTGTCTCCGATAGGGATAACCTATCTGGGTTAGAGTAGCCATAACACAAGGGTAGTATCCCAACAACGCCTCCGTCGAAACTGGCGTCCCGACTTCAATGGCTCCTACCTATCCTGTACATGTGGTACAGATACTCAATATCAAACTGCAGTAAAGCTC
>NZ_JAALFQ010000063.1:0-262 GCF_011800365.1 Pantoea sp. EKM103V
ACCGTTTCCAGTGGTTATCCCCCTCTATCGGGCAGATCCCCAGACATTACTCACCCGTCCGCCACTCGTCACCCAAGGAGCAAGCTCCTCTGTGCTACCGTCCGACTTGCATGTGTTAGGCCTGCCGCCAGCGTTCAATCTGAGCCATGATCAAACTCTTCAATTTAAAGTTTGATTTGCTGAAACGAGTTCAGCGGTGCTCATCTGTAAAACGTCATAATGAATTTCATTATGTGTTCACTCGTGAGGCTTTGATATTTTT
>NZ_JAALFQ010000064.1:0-256 GCF_011800365.1 Pantoea sp. EKM103V
CGACGTCCTGTCGGCTCATCCTGGCCTCCGGTTGCTCCTCAGCGCGCCGGATGCCTCTCCCACACCCCCGCCTTTGATATCTTCGTTTCTCCTGGACGGATAATTGTCTGCTGGTCTGAAAGCGGAAGCCAGTGACGGAAACTCACCGCAATTCTCACCGCAATAAGAGAGCCACATAAAAAAAGAAGAGATAACAGCGGGGAGGGAGGCCGTCTGAGCCGCTGAGCGGATGAGGGATTTCAGGACGAGCGACAGG
>NZ_JAALFQ010000065.1:0-244 GCF_011800365.1 Pantoea sp. EKM103V
GGAACGGACGGGGCTCGAACCCGCGACCCCCTGCGTGACAGGCAGGTATTCTAACCAACTGAACTACCGCTCCACCGATTCTGTACTGAGGTCCGCTTGCGCTGACTTCAGGTATTTCGCCCGCTCCGCGTCACCGGAGTGGTCACGACCAGCGTACTGGTCTTAAATTGATGCCTGGCAGTTCCCTACTCTCGCATGGGGAGGCCCCACACTACCATCGGCGCTACGGCGTTTCACTTCTGAG
>NZ_JAALFQ010000066.1:0-241 GCF_011800365.1 Pantoea sp. EKM103V
GTGCTCATCTGTAAAACGTCATAATGAATTTCATTATGTGTTCACTCGTGAGGCTTTGATATTTTTGTGCGCCCTAAGGCGCTGATATCAATCCTGCGAGTGCCCACACAGATTGTCTGATAAATTGTTAAAGAGCAGTGCGAACAGTGCGTTAGCGTCCTGTCGCGAGGTGGCGTATATTACGCTTTCCTCCTTCAGAGTCAACCTCTTTTTCAGAAGTTTTTCTCCGGCGGCTCAGTCT
>NZ_JAALFQ010000067.1:0-241 GCF_011800365.1 Pantoea sp. EKM103V
GAGGGCGCGGATGCCGCCACGCTCGGTGGCGTGATGGCCCGCCGCGTAAAAATGCAGGCCTTGTTCACGGGCTGAGTGGATAGTCTGCTCGGAGACTTCGCCGGTAATGAAGGCGTCGACACCAAAACGCGCCGCGCTGTCAATAAAGCCCTGGCCGCCGCCGGTGCACCATGCCACGCGCTTCACGGTATCCGGCCCGGTGTCGCCGCACCACAGCGGACGACGCCCCAGGCGCGCTTCG
>NZ_JAALFQ010000068.1:0-237 GCF_011800365.1 Pantoea sp. EKM103V
CCTGTCGGCTCATCCTGGCCTCCGGTTGCTCCTCAGCGCGCCGGATGCCTCTCCCACACCCCCGCCTTTGAAATCTTATGTTTTCCGTGATGCAGAGCTATCTGCTGGCCTGAAAGCGCAAGGCTCCTACACAATTCTCACCGCAATAAGAGAGCCACATAAAAAGAAGAGATAACAGCGGGGAGGGAGGCCGTCTGAGCCGCTGAGCGGATGAGGGATTTCAGGACGAGCGACAGG